>JADFXX010000020.1 GCA_015233335.1 Candidatus Omnitrophota bacterium
AAGTGCTCATCATTACGTTTCTCACTTTCTGAATACTTGTCATTAATGTCCTGCAGGTCCTTGTTATAATCTTCTTTAGCTTTGTTCGGATCTTTCCCCTGACGGATAGAGTCTACCGCCTTCTGTCGGGCTGCTTCCATTTCATTGTTCATGGCCTCACGTTTAACCTGAATAGCGTATTTTTTATTGACGGCATCTTGTTGCTCAGGGGTTGTGGCACTTTCGATTTCCGCTCTATAGCGCTCCTCCGGCGTCTTGAAATCGTATTCCTTGAGTCTGCCCTCTCCTGCACGCGATACTGCAGCAAACCCCCGCCCGCCTTCCGCTTGACGAGCCAGAGCGTACTCGGCCTTGGCCTTTTGGATCTTACCGCCGATCACCTCAAAAGCCTTGTTAGTGCCCATGGACCAGAGCGCTCCCTCAACAGCGCCCCAGAATCCTGCCGGCTTCTTAGTCTTTGGATCAATTTTGACCGCACCTTCATAAGCCGAAACCACAACATCTATTTTTGAACTGACACCCCGGCCCACATTGACAGCGGCACCTTTGAGGCCATCCTCTGCAAACCCGGTTGAACCGGCATACCCCAACGCCAGCGACCCGACCTGGGCCGGTGCCCAAAGGGCCCCCAGCGTAATTCCCAATCCCGCCGCCATCTCTACATCTTCAGCAAGGGCAAGACGATTGTCCCACATTTGAACTTTGTCAAATTCACCGGCAATCTGCTGATAACCCTGATCAACAACTTTGTTATGCAGCTCGACATAGATCGCGGCCAGCTTATTCGTGCGATCCGGCGATGAAAGCGCGTCTTCAATGCGCTGTTGCAGTCCTTCGCGCAGCTGGACCCCCTCAAGACCGGCGATCATATCGGACACTTTCGGAATATTGGCTATCAATTTATCCTCAACAGCAAAATGAGCGACCTCATTCTTCATACTGCTGATCAGCGCCTGCTGCTGATAGTCATCCCACGGTGTACGGGTGTGGACTATGATGCCCGTTTGCAAACTCGCGGCAATATCTTTTTCAGCCTGTGCATTGGTATAAATAGCTTCTGCCCGCTTAATCATTTCTAATTTCCGAACAGGATCTTTTTCTTTGGCAGCATCGGCAGCCCAGCGATCAGCTTCACGCTGGATTTGTTCGGCCAAGGCAAGATGCTCAGCCACCGCTTCGGCATTAATCTTAGGGTCATTTTCGGGATCAATAGTCTGAGGTTTTGTCTGATCAACTTGTTGACCATCGGGGCTCTGGCTCTGGTCCCTGGTCGGTGCAACAACCGCACTGGCTAAGGCGTGTTGCTTATCATAAGCCTCCAACTCTGCCTTTCCCTCCGCCATCTGTGCATTACATTGTTCCTCTGTCATCTCTCCCTTGATCACCGCGCTTTGACATTTCACACCCTGGCTTTTATAGACCAGTTCAGGCCTGATCATTAAATCATTCTTTTGCCTGGCAGCAGCTTCCGCGAATATTGCCGTCACGTCGGCGTTTATTTTTTGGACATGCTGTTTAACAAAATCCAAATTAGCTTCTTGGGGTTCTTCTTCCTTCTTTTTATTAACCGCCATTACTTTGCGATGACGCGTATGGGCTGCGCACTTGGCCGCCAGTGGGTTAGGCGGATTGCCCAGCCGGGAAATCTTTTGAGTTAAGTCCTCAAGATGCTTGCGTTGGGCCTTAATAGCCTGATACCGTACAGCGGCGATGCGTGCGGCAGAGTTATAAGGCTCGCCGCCCGCAAGTAAAGTGCCCTGCAAGGCTTCTCCCATGGCGGGCAATAGTCCGTCAATATTAGTTAAGGTGACCAGCGTTTCATCCATCAAGGGGATGATCTGCTGAAAATATCCCAACGCTCCGCTGGTCGGATGGTCGAAAAAAGGCGCCCAAAACGCGTTAAATTTTTTGTCCTCTTGGTCGCTCAGAGGGCCGTATAACACTCGCAGGTCTTGCATGGCGTGATGAAGCATCAGCTGATATTGTCCCAATTGAGCTGAATTCAAAGGCTCACCGTCTTTAGAAGCATCCGCTCCCCAAGGGATGCCAGCGGCTTTTATATTCGCCTGACCACATGAGTCGGCAACCGCATATCCCGTAAACATAGCTAATATACGGGTATTCTGATTAGCAGCTGGCATAATAGGGGACACAACATCAGCTGGCTGGGAAACTATATCTGTCGGTTGAGAAATTGGCACTTGACTGACAGTATTATTTCCCAGTTTTGCTAATTCCTTTAAATATGTTTCATTCCCGGGGTTAAGGGCAACTGCCTTTCTCAGGTCGTCCGACGCTTCCTTGCTTTCACCTTTGGCCTTATGCGCCAAACCGCGCCCAAAATAAGCTCCTAACCCATGCTGATCAGGTTTCAGTTCTATGGCCTTGTTGTAATCATTGATCGCCAAATCATATTGACCTTTATGACGATAGGCATCGCCTCTGGTGACGTATGCATCCGACCGGGTGGATTTGATCTGCAGGGACTTGCAGCAATCGGAAATAGCCAGATCATATTCCTTCTTCTTAAGATACACTCTGGCTCTATACCAGTAAGTTGCTGAATCCTGGGGATTTACTTTCAGGGCCTTATCGAAATCCTGTATGGCCAAGTCATAATTCCCCGTCCTGTAATAAGCATTGCCCCTTTCCCGATAAACATAATTAGCATCACGATCAATTTCGAGTGAATGGTTATAATCAGCAATAGATTCGCTATACATTCCTTTGTTGTAATACGAATACCCCCTGTTAAAATAAGCATCCGCTTGATGAGGGTTCAATTTCAGGGACATGCTTTGATCCTGAATATCAGCATCATAGAGATCCATTTTGCTCTCAATAATCCCGCGGCCCTTGTAGGCATCCGAATAATCCGGCTTAAGCCCAATAGCCCTATTGAAATCCTCAATTGCTTTTGGAAACAAATCTTTTTGGTTCTTATGCCAATACGCCACGCCACGCTCAAAATAAGCTTCCGGCATATCTGATTTGATCTCCATGGCCTGGCTAGCATAGGAAATAGCATCATCATATTTTCCTTCAGTATCTGCTTTATCGGCCTTGTTGACCAATTCGCGCGCACTCTGCTCATTACCGGCGAAAACGACGCGGCTTGACAAGGATGCAAAACCTATAAGTATCCCTACGGCAAATAAAAGTTTGCTATTCTTACTTACACATTTTCTCATGGTCTTTCCCTCTCTGAGAATAAGACAGTCCTCTTCAATTAATCTTCAATTAATCTTCAATTTTTTTCGATCTTAAATAGGTATTGATCATCCTAAAAAGCATAAACACCATGATGATTATAAGAACCGGGATGTAGACATATCTTCGGCTGAATATATAAGCAACGCCGCTGAAAAAAAGAACTACCGCGCCAAAACATGAGGCAAGATAAATCAGAAAAACGATGATGAATAGGAGCGCTAGGATCATGGACAACCAGGACTTAAAAGGGCGTTTCATTTAATAAAACCTCCTTGAACCCTCAGATCATTTTGTTCCGGCAACTCCCAACTCCGCCAGGACAACGGGAAGCTCTGTCCCCGATAGGGCTCGGATCTCGCGGATGGCTTCTGCGGGATCACTCGCCCCTTTTTCGAGAGCTTTTTTAAGTTCATTCAAATATTTCGACTCATCACTGAAAGGTATGGCTGATGCTATTTGCTTCGAAACTAACGCTGCAGCCTGTTTGCAACGCTCCCCCAATCCTGCGAAAGCCGGGTCGTTATTATCAAAAGTGACAGTCGGCAGAGAATTATCCGTATCCCAGTCCTCGTTCAGGGCCCTTGATAATCCGCCGATATTATCACCGGCCATATCCAGGTCAACACCTTGGGGTATAAAATCACTTGTCTTGGACGGTTGCCCCATTTGACCGGCCAGACCGGGAGAAGCTTGCGAGATGGTCTCGATGGCCGCTTCATTCCCAGCCTGATAGGCCTTAAGCTTGGCACGGATCTTATTGGCCCCCTCTGAAGTATCCTTGGGATTCGGTTCAAATTTCTCAAAACTCTTTTCCGACTTCACCTTGGCCGCATTATAAGCCATGCCCATCAGGGACTGAACCTTATATAGAAATTCCTTAACCTTCTTATCCTTTGTCGCCTGATCGTCACCCAAATTATAGATTCCGGCCTGCTCCGGCGTCAGGTGGTCCTTTAGTCCTTTGATCTGTGATTTTAATTCTACGTCCTTGATCTTGATATCTGCCGCTTCCAGGGCCTTCACAGCACTTTTACCGATAGTATGAAGGTCTTTAGGATGTGTGTTGCCAAGGCCCGCGGCTGCGGCTTTTCCGGCATTGGCAAGCACTGCGCCCAGAGGATCGTCGGTTGTATGGGTCGCACTGGTTGTCCACTCGATACCTCCTTGAGTTCCAAACTTGTCGCTGTGCGGCATGGTGCCGAAAATGACTTCCGCTTGGAAAGAACTGCTTGCCGGATTGTCAGCGCCGAAACCCGGTTTCCAAAGCGTCGTGTCATTGGTATTATCGACCCAGCGATCGCCATATTCATCAATGCTGTGTCCGCGTTTTTTCATCGCCTCAACATAAGATTTGCCTTTTTGATAAGCCTCATGCGGAGTTGCCCCATTGGGAGCAAAATCCATATCGCTTGCGGCGTTCTTGGGGTTACTGCCGGTAGGCTTGATATCCCTGTTATCTATGCCTTGCGCCTTCTCTTCATGGGTCGGTTCCTTGGCGTTAAACTTCAGTTCCTCCATTACGCTTAAGTGCTCCTCATTACGTTTCTCACTATTCGGATACTTATCATTAATGTCCTGAACTTCCTTGTTGTATTGCTCTTTTGTTTTATCCGGATCTGCTCCCTGACGGATAGAGTCTTCTGCTTTCTGCCGGGCAGCCTCTATCTCATTGTTACGTTCTTTACTTTCTGAATACTTACCATTAATGTCCTGCAGGTCCTTGTTATAATCCTCTTTAGCTTGGTTCGGATCTTTCCCCTGACGAATAGAATCTTCCGCTTTTTGTCTGGCCGCTTCCATCTCGTTGGTCATGGCCTCCCGTTTAACCTGGATCTCGTATTTGTTCTTGACCGCATTCTGCTCATCTGGAGTTTTCGCGCTTTCTAATTCCGCTTTATAGCGCTCCTCCGGCGTCTTGAAATCGTATTCCTTAAGCCTGCCCTCTCCCGCACGCGATACTGCAGCAAACCCCCGCCCACCTTCGGCTTGACGGCTCAAAGCATACTCGGCCTTGGCCTTTTGGATCTTACCTCCGATAACCTCAAAAGCTTTGTTGGTGCCGATAGACCAAAGTGCCCCTTCCATCGCACCCCAAGCCCCGCCGGGCTGGCCGGTGGCCGGGTCGATCTTGGTGGCCCCTTCATAGGCGGAAATAATGACATCCAATTTTGAGCTTACCCCGCGAGCAACATTTTTAGTCGCACCCTTAACACCGTCTTCGGCAAAACCGGTTGTGCCGGCATAACCAAGAGCTAGGGAGCCGATCTCGGCCGGCGCCCAGAGAGCGCCCATGGTTATACCTAAACCCGCGGCCATCTCCACTTTTTCAGCGACGGCAATGCGGTTGTCCCACACAGCCACCTTATCAAACTCATGATCAATTTGATTCTGCCCCTGTTCGATGACCTTATTTTGCAGATTAGTATAAACTTCAGCAAGCTTCCGCAAGCGGTCAGGGGAATTGATCGCCTCTTCGATTTTCTGTTGAAGAGCTTCCCTTTCCTTCAACCCCTCGACGCCGGCAAGCATATCCGCAACCTTGGGCGTATTAACAATCATCTTATGTTCAATATCAAAAACAGCCAGTTCTTTTTTGATACTGCCCACCAGCGCCTTCTGCTGATGATCATCCCATTCTGTCCGGGTATGAACGAAGGCGCCTGTTTGCAGGCTTTCGGCAATATCCTTTTCTGCCTGGGCATTGGCATACATGGCCTCGGCGCGTTTTTGCAATTCTGTACGCCGTTTGTCATCCTTTTCTTTTGAAGCGTCCTCGACCCAACGATCAGCCTCATGACGGATCTGCTCGGCTAAGGCTAGATGTTCGGCAATAGCCTGGGCATTGAGCTGGGGATCATTTTCCGGTTCAACATGCGAAGCTTGGGGTTGCGGCTGATTTTCGGCAGGCGGCTGATTATCTGCCGACGGCGTAGAAGGCGCTGCGCTGCTGTCCGGCGTTGAGCCGCCTTTCCAAGCATTAGGTCCGATCTTCCAAAGATCATCAATTTGCGCTTTTACCCTTGCTTCAATGGCCTCACAATCAGCCTCAGACATTTGTCCGTTGGCAACCGAGGAAGTGCAATTTGCGCTATTAGATAATTTATTCATATAAGCAAAAAATTCTTTTTTATGTTTCTCATCTATGCGAGACTGCTCTGCAGCGTTCGCCATCATATGATTCACCGATTTCTGCATTTTGTAAATATCGCGTTTAAAAGCTTCATCATCCTCTTCCATAGGAGCAGCTTTAACCGGTTCCTTTTTGAATAATTTAGCCACTATTTTATGATGGCGCGCGTGCGCGGCACAAAGGGCGGCGGTTGGGTCCGGCGGATTGCCCAAGGCCTCAACTTTTTGGGTCAGTTCATCAAGATGGAAACGCATGGCCTTGGCCCTCTTAAAATGGACCTCTGCCACCCGTGCGTTGGCACTGGCCGGATTGAGGCCTGAGACCAAAGTGGTTTCCAGAGCCTCGCCGATACCGGGCAGCATGCCGTTCAAATGGGACAGTGTGACGATCATTTCATCAAGTAAAGGCGCGATCCTTTGAAAATACGTATACGCCGGCTGTGTGGGATGATCAAAATACGGCGCCCAAAACTTGTTAAACCTGACCTCATCTTCCGATGACAAATCACCGTAAAGCAGACGCAGATCTTGCATGGTATGGCGCAGCATGGCCTGGTACTGTCCAATCTGGGGAGGATCCAAAGGAACATTGCCTCCCGCATTCGACTGCCATGGGAAAATAGATGCTTTCGTTTCCTGCTCTCCCCCGCAGATATTGGCAACAGCATATCCCTTAAACATACCCAGAGCCGGCTTGCCCTGCTCGTAAGAGGCCCTTTGAGCTGGTGATACTATTGGCTCCGATATTGCTTTAGCCATAGTTCTCGTTTCCATCGGCATTGGCCCGCCTTGAGCCGGAGTCTCCAACTCCTGTTCCTTCTCTGCTTCTTTCTCTAGTTCCGCCAAAATTTCTTTTAGTTCCGGATGTTGAGGATAAAGCTCAACAGCTTTTTTCATATCAGCAAGAGCTTCCTTAATCTGACCTTTTTTCTTATAGGCCTTGCTACGAATAAAATGGGAATATAAATGCGCCTGTTGGGGGTCAAGTTCGATGGATCGTGTCAGGTCCTTGATCGCAGCGTCATAATCACCTTTCATCAAATAAACCTTACCTCTTCCATTAAACACATCAGCATCGTCGGGTTTTATCTTCAACGAACTGTTGTAATCAGCAATAGCTTGGGAATACATTTTTTTCTCAGAATAAGCGGCAGCCCTGTTGAAATAAATAGAGGGATTATGGGGATCAAGGCTAAGGGCTTTATTCTGGTCCTCGATATTGGCATCAAACTGCCCTAGCGCTGTCTTGACGTTTCCCCGGCTGGAATACGCAGCGGCATAGTCAGGATTAAGCTTGATGGCCATATCAAAATCCTGGATGGCTTTGTTCGCCAACTCTTTTGGATTTTTATTGTAATAGGCAGAACCCCGCTCAAAATAGGCCTGGGCATAATCCGGCTTGATCTTAATGGCCTGGTCTAAAGCGGCAATGGCCTTATCATAATCTCCGAACACATTGGCTAACTTGGCCTTAGATAAAAGCTTCATCTCTGTTTCACCGGCCGGCTTGTCAGCCGCAAAGATAAGCGAGTTTGATAACAACATAACAAAGAGGATGCTTCCGGCTGAATATTGCACTTTATTTCTCTTATCTGCTCTTCTTATCATGGACTTCTCTCCTCTTTTTAACATCCATAGCTACTGAAATAAATTTGTTATTTTACTCTCAAAATGGCATTTTAATCAAAACTGCAAACTCTGTTTTATTCTCTGACCTGCAAGCGTAATAATGGCTGACGTAGCTGTCTATCCAGTCATGACAATCGTATTTGTCCTTCAAATAAAAAAATGGATGCTTATTATTCCCTTAACCATCCTGACCACTGTTTGGGGAAATATTTGTCTTCTGATTAAGTCCCAAAGCTGTAACATAGTGCTTGCCATAAATTTAATGCGTCGGTCAGCGTAAACTATTAACTTACAAACAAGATAGTCCCCGAAGCACATCGGTCTTTCTAAAATGATTTTTGTATCTGGCGGGGCTTTCGTTACTGCGTCAGTAATCGAAAGAAAAAGTGCAAAGAGGCCTCCAATGCAAACAATCAATCGCTTCATTTGACCTCCGAACGTAAAATTTTATCAAAGTTTACATCAAACGGACGGTATAAGCAATCACTTCTTTGCGCTATACCGAAGGATACAAAAAAATCCCTGCAACTTATACAATTGCATAGTTTTATATAGTAAGAAAATATCGAGGAGAAACTAACCAGCCTTTTAGAGATAAAGGGATCCCCATGAGCCAAAATTCGGACTTAATTTAGGCTGGAAGAAACAATAAATACCCGCACGCAAATACGACGTTAAGAGAAGATCTCGACAGGATGATTTGATGAGATTGCTTCGTCACTGAAAAGCGCTCCTCGCAATGACACTGTAAAGGAATTGCCGATCAATAAAAAACCCCTTCCTTTTGAGAAGAGGCTTTTCGATGCGCAAAATGAATGGCGGGGTGGTCGAATGTCAGTTATAAACCTATCTCTAATCACACTCCCATAATTTTGGCTACTATAGTGCAATAAGGCTAAAACAGAGATAAAAAGGTTCGAGGATATGTCCGTTTTAAAACAGTTCTAAAAACTGGTGGTGCCATTGAGCTGATGGCGGTACTTGAAATGCGTTGTCTCCGGTAAGACCCCCGGCCCATCTGTTGACTGAACCAAAGCATAGGTGCCATCTGACAGCTGGATGGCGTAACAGTCGCCCGCAACAAAGGAAACTTCCATCGGCCCGCCCGGAGCTGAAGTGACATACCCGCTTGAAGGTACTGATGTCACCGTATCAATGCTTGCAGATCCCAGATCCTGGATCATATTGCCTGATTTAACCTCAACGTACCCCTCACGGCGACGAAAATCATTAAGCGGCCCCAAGACTGCCCCGATCGAAACAACACTGTTGGTCGAAAAACTGAATTCCTGGATCCATCCGTTGGTCGGGGGCTGGCCCGCCGTAGCCTGAGTGAGAGCAAAGGTGCCGGATTGGACATTGGTTGAACTTGTACTTGTCCCCTGAGTGACTAGACCACCCGCGTCCTCAGTTTGCGCGGCTCCCGGCTGGACGGGGTTACGGCTATCCGCTGCCGCCTTGATCGCTGCCACAGTGGCCGACGGAAGGCCTGACGCCTCGGCGATATCCGGCGAAAGCGTCGCATAAATCAAATTACCGCGAAGGTTATAGATCTTCATCTGGCCGTCTTCCAGCACTAAAACCATGGTTGTCCGGCCGCTTGTCCTCTGCTCCTGACCGGTCTTTCTGGGATCTTGCACCTTGTCCCAATGGGTCTGCGCAACGACCTGGCTGCCGTTCTTCTGGATCTGATCCACATAGATCGTCAGCTTGATGGTGGAGAACATGTCAAAGTCAAAACGCACACCGTCTGTGAGCGTTACTTTATTCCCAAGATAATCCCGTGAAATGCGGTCGCTGAAAGAAGCCACATCTTCGCGTTCATAAGCATCCGCGATGGCCTTAACCGCATCCAAGGTCATCTGCTTATAATCGATATCCTGGTATACGATGCCCTGGATAAACTGAAAGAACTTCAGGGTCGTTTCATCCCCCGTCGTCACCCTGACCTTTACTTGCGGGACATAGGTTACGCCGGCAATCGGAGTAAAAGTATAGTCAATATTTTGGTTTAACGGAAGTTCACTCCATGTGCGTCCCTCATCCATCGATATCAGCATCCTGTCAATATTATCCATAAACGCCAGCCGCCCGGTCAACTCCAGAGCTCCGTTAACAAGACCAGTCCGGTCAACTTGAACCAGACCTGATGCATTGTTTAACGACTGGGTGTTAAGACGGGGATCATTGATCTGAAGATATCCCAGCGCCCCGTTTATCTGCGCGGCCGCCGCGGCTTGCTGGGCTGCTGCAGCATCAGCTTTCTCTTTCTGCTGCTGGGCATTCCACTGGTCTTGGCGCGCCTTTGCCGCGGTATCGATATCATCCTGGGCCTTTTTAATGGCATCGGTCAGCTGCCCCTGAAAAGCTGTCCATTTTTTAATCCAATCCGGCATGCCGGGTAAATTCGACATAGTAGTGTATTGCTTTACATACCCGTCGACAGCTGTCTTCATTTTCTTGTAATCGTCCACCTTGTATGTCACGAGCTGACCGAAAGCTGATTTGGTGGGCTCTGCGTTAAACTGGTCATTAAGCTGTTGATAATACTGCGCACATAAGGCCAGCGTCTTATCCTCATCCGCTTTGGCCACGGCAATGACATCCTGATAAATCTTGATCCTATCCGGGACGGTCAGCAGTGCGTCGAGTCTTGCAAAACAGGGCTTTTGGAAAAAGGAATAATGAATGGTGTAGCCCATGGCCTTGCGCAGGGCCACCATTTTATCAATGGCGGGTTTAAATATATCCCACTCGTCCGACAACTTTTTAAGGTATACAGCGGCGTCTGAATCATCGGGCAAACAATTTTGATATTTACCGTCTTTCTGCCGGACCATGGATTGAGCCTTATCTTTCTCCTTGCTTAAATCAGTATCTGGCGCATGGCTCAATACCAGCAGGTTGTTCAATCGCGATAGCAGATTCCAAAAAATAACGGCGTCTTCGTCCAGATCTACTAGAGGGGAAAGCAAATTCAATCTTTTATCTATCTTGGCTAATTGATCCTTAGAAGCTGCTAAAGGGGATGTGCTCGAAACTTCATCTAAATAAGGCTTAGTATGCTTTGAACCTCCTGAATAACGATACAAATAAATCAAGCCCCCAAAATCACGCCCGTCAACAATAAACGGATAGCCTTGAACTCCAAAATAATTGATCGTAAGGGTGTAGTCACTGGATTGACTGCTGTCTTGATTATAGTCTTGAACACTGGCCAGGCTCTTAGGAATTTTTGAATTGAACTGATCAAGGACAGATTGCTCTACATTAACATAATCAGTGAGCATCTGCTTTTCCCTGTCATAAAGCGGTTGCATAGCCGCCAAATCATCAAGAATATTCTGGCGAGCCTCATTAAGAGCATCCGCCTCCTTGATTACGTCTCCTGGATTGTAACGGGTTGTACCATCATCCGTATCCGGATAAATAATCAGTTCATAAGAAGCATATGATCCCCGCCAGGCCGCGGGATAATGCAGGGTGTTCTGAATATCCTGACTGAGAGCAGCCGCTGTGTCGTTGAGCGTGGCTAAAGCCTCCGCGGACTGCTGATTTAGGTCCGCAAAGGTCCCTTTAAGGTCATCTAATCTTGTCGCTAAACGCACCGTAGCTTCTGCCGTCTTTGCTGCCTCTTCCGAGCCTAAGATTCCCTCATCAAGGGCGATCGCATCCCAGAGACCGGAATAAAGAACCGGCCAATAGGGTGCCAGTGCCGCATTTTCTGCGGCCTCAAGACTGTCATACTGACCCAATAAAGCATTGTATCGATCACCGCCAACTTTTTCTCTGCCCGGGGACATCTGACTCATGACATTATTTAACTGTGGAGTGTACTGGGCATAGATAGCATTAACAGCGGTTTGGGCTTCATCTCTTTGTTTAGTGATCTTGTCATTAGCAGCAGTAAGGATGCTGTTACGAATTTCACTATAATGCGACAGTGCTGCCTTAAACGCATCTAAATCATACCCCGAAGTGCCAGAGTCTGCCAACTGGCTCAACGCTGTATCCAGGGCCGCCAATATGCTACTATGGTCAAAGGGCTCATACTTAACCCCGGAGCCTTTCAAACCCCAGGGCTGTGTCTGTTCCTGTGCCATCTCCTGATTGGAAGCATCAATAGCCTCCTTGGCCACTTCAACCTTCACACTTGCAATCTTGGCAGGAAAAGCTTCTATTTGTTTTAAATAAGTAGCCGCATAGTCCGTGGCTTTCTTGCCGACAGCCTTCATATTAGCTTCGGAATTTTTGGCCACCTGCAAATACTGGTTAAGACGGTCGGTCAAGTCTTTCTGCTTTTGCTCTTCCGCTTTTTGTTTGACCACAATATCCCCGCGCATGGTCACAAGGTCCCCCAGCAAACGGGCCTTCATATCTGCGTCTCCCTTGTCTGTGCCCTGTCCAGCCCACAAACGCCCATAGCCGCCGCCCTCATTCCATAACTTTTCAATCTCATTCTTAATATCAGTCGGTGACTTATTAATGATCCACTGGGCAAACTCCTGAGGCTTCGACTTAACATGGAACATATCTTCCAGCATGCCTTCCACCGCCGTATCCGTCGCATAACTCAACACATAATTACCGAGGATCTCCACCATTTCCTTACCCAGCTTAAAATAGCCCCAGCCTGGGATATATGCCTCTGCCAGGCCATCGTATACTTTGGCGCTGTAATTCTTAAAAGCTTCCAGGCCTCCCTTGGTGGTCAGGTCACTGTAAACGCTGTACGCTGTTTTTGCCGTAGACCATGCTGTCTTAAGGGCAATACATTTAGTATCGGTCTGGGAGGTGATATCCGCATCAATAAGCGACCAGTCAAAAGATTGGCCCATGGCATAAGCATTACGGATCTTGGGAACAGCCACATTCATAAAAGTACTAGCGCGGAAAGATGCCTTGGCATAATCAAAAACAGCCGACTTTAAATCGTCCTTAAATTGATCTGCCACCTTCTCTTTAATGCGGTCTTCGGCTTTGGTCAAAACATAATTGACCTTGTCATGATCGGACATGTTTTGCAGTTCTGTAACATCTTTGAAAAAATCCGGCATACTGTCCAGGAGACCGGCAGCGGCCTTGCCCGCAAGCGAGTCCTCACTATCTCCGGCCCCTGCAGCCGAGGGAAAAGCTATACACATAAGCCCGATCAAAAACACCCCTAATAAACGCTGCCGATATTTCATAATTAACTCCCAAACGGGTCTGAACCGCTGACTTTATAAAGCACCCACTGCTCATCTTTTCTGGTAAAAACAAATTCCGCTTCCCCCTGCTTCTGCACTGTTTTGCGGGGCATACCTTCCAGGGAAGTCCTTTGCCAGCGAAACTTAACTGCTATTTTTTTGCCGGAAGACTTTATATAGGAAGACACCAAATCAAGGCTAAGAGGATGGAGTGTATAAAAATTTTTCTGGGCCTTTTGTAAAAAATCATACTTGTTAGGCACAAACTCATCATCCACTAATTTGCTCATCACCGGCCAGTCAAACTTCAAATACCCATCCAACAAGGGCTGTACCAGGGCTTCCGGCGAAGGTTCCGCTGCCCGAACCAAAGCCGGCAGCATTAAAAAGACCAAACAAAAGAATAAAAAATTACGTCTCATATTCACCTCTAAAAATTAATTAAAAATTTCCCTATGACCCTGTTCTCATTATAAGACTGCGAAGAATCTTGATAACCGTAGTGATTAAACTCATAGCGCGTGACAAAATGGGCTGACTTGGCCTTATTGAGCGCAAGGTCAAGCTCCCCAAAGCTCCGGGTCTGCATGTAACTGTTGGCAGACTGGGCGGCGTTAAATTTATTTAAATTATGCCCTCCCCGCACAACCAGCCGAGATGTAATATCATACTGGCCGTTAAACCCAAGACCGACCGTCCCGTCGGTTTTGCTGTCCGGATTAGATTTATTCCGGCGGAAATCCATTTGAGGGTCTAAAGAAAGATAAAGCCTGTGTCCGAAAATCTTCTGCTCCCTGGAAACGTTAAACCCTATACGGTTAGAAACTTCCGTTGATGTACCGTTAGCCTCGTCATCAAAACTGCGGTACTCGTACTTAGCTCCATAACTGAGGTCAATGATCCTTATAACATCATTAAACCCGACCCCAAACGTTTTCGTAAGGCCCTGGGCTGTATTGCCCGGATCATCGGAATTCGTTTGGATGTAATTCATGTACGGACGGATCATCAAACTTGGACGATTGTCGATGGGCTTAAATATAAAAGTGACATCCTTCTCGTCGTTAGTCGTGCGTTTGGTTTGAGAACTCCCCGCAAGATGGTCATAATAATAATTCTCTACCAACTCAACCGATGCCTTGGGATTGAACCTGTAATCCGCGCTGAACTGGTGCTGTGTTTTATCAGGCATAGCAGAACCAAGATCGGAATAAAACTTAGGGGAAACCGTATAGTAAAGATATTTGAATCCCCAGTTATTAAACCTAATGCGCGGGGAAACACGCAATGCCCCCGCTTTATCCGTATGCGCGCCGCCCGCATCTTCGTCTGGTTCATAAAACGAATAGGCATATTCATATAATAGAGAAAGCGGCCCGCGGGTAGTTATCTCACCGTCTGTTGAAACCACCGTGTTTTTCATATTTTTTGTGGTTGACGTTCTCTCAAGTGTTGCAGGGTCATCATCGGAAGTTGCTGCCTGAAGACCCAACCGGAAATTCGAAAAAAGCTTAGAATTTTCAAAAAAGTAATGGTCTGCCTTTAAGCCGCCAACATTACGTTGAAATAAACCGGCTGCAGAATCCGCCTCATTCTTGCGTCCTACAATAATCTGATACTTCTGGTCCTGTCTCGGTGAGAGTTCAATGTGAGCTCCCTGAAGGCTGGAGCCAAGAGCTAATTGTGAAAAGTCTCCATAAAATTCACCGAACTCATAAAGATTTTCTGGGTTCATGACCTTAAGGTCAAATTGCTTGATCCTTACGTCCTTACGGACATCAACCCTCGGATCATCAGACTTACGCACGAAAAGCTGCCCCTGCAGGTTATAGTCGCCACCTAACTTCTCCATTAGATTTAAATTAGTTTCGGTGACATACAAGGTCTTACGCTCCAAAAACGACTTTGATATGTTTCCCGAAACGTCATTATGATCGATCTCCTGGGAGAAATATCCTGAAAGACGCCCGGAACGGCTCGGATTATAGGGAGAGAAATTAATCAAATCTAAAAAGCGTTGTTTTAAAGAATAGGAAGGATTGACCTGCGATCCATTTCCGCCTTGACCGGTTCCGCCAAGGTAATAGACCTCAGCAGTGAAACCTTCTTGAGCAGCAGAGATAAAAATAATTGCAAATACGGAAGTTATGAGCTTACGTAATCGGTTCATAATTAATTAACTTTAACTATAATAAAACATTTAACAAAAATCAATAATTTTGTATCTAAAACCCTTAAGCCACAATTATGCGCAGAAACTGCGCCCCAATCTGGCCTTAGGCAGTTTTTCATCTATTATGTTTTCCATATAATGCTATATATCGAGAAACTGTCAGTGAGAAACTAAAGGCCATTTCAGAGATAAAGAGATAAGAAACCTGCAAATTTAGGCTAGATATGCGGCTATATAAAATGAGAGATACGGATGGATCTGATTGTCATCCTGAGGCCTTGAGGCCGAAGGATCTTAAAATATCTTAAGATTCTTCGTCGCTATCGCTCCTCAGAATGACAGTGTTCTATTAAAATGCACCAAACTCAACTAATAAAGAAACCCCTTCCTTTTGGGAAGAGGTTTCTTCAAGCGCGATATGAATGGCGGGGTGGTCGCATTCCACCTAGGAATGTATCTCTATCCACCCCTTCAGAACATACGCTACTATATCATAAGAAGGCCAAAATAGAGATAAAAAAGTTCGAAAATATGTCCGTTTTGTCCGGTCATCCGACGAACAAATCAACGTAACCCTTTGATACGTCGACGATAACGGAATGTCTACCCATGCCATATGGACAAAGTTGTTTAAAGTGCCCCTTGACTCCCTCGTCAGATAGCGATTCAGGCTCTATGGGCCTCAGCCCTTCGCAGGTTACGCCACATTATTTTGAGCCTGCTCCCCTACTATGCCTTATCTTTAACCTTATCCTGGAAGAGGCGGGCATTGATAAGAAGTGCAGGGATTTATGCTAAATCGTCAACAGTATGCGCATCCCTTTTTACTCTAGCTTGAGTTTCAAGCGTTGCCAAAGCCTCAACGATTTCGTTGCTTAATAACGCACAAGCTGTACTTAATGTTTTGGACAAACCGGAATAATTCCGCGAGATGATTGGCTATGGGATACATATCTTTTTATAATTACAGTTTTCATAGTTTGCGGATCAATAATCATTTATTGTGCAACAAAAGTCATATCCTTACCAAGCTCGCTATCCAATTGAACAATTTCTACAACAACCCGGTATTTAACCGTAACTGATGGATTCAAAGGATACAAAGTAAATTTTGCTCCCGGAAGCCGTCGCGATAGAACTTATGCCTAAAAATGTAATAAAAAGGAAACTATTACCTGCGTAAGAAATTATTTTCTTCATAAAGACTTCTTCCTTATCTAATATTCCACAAATAATGCTTCTTGAAAAAAATAGAATTGCCAATGATATTTCTTAGTTTCATATGGTTCTGCATACTTATCACTGAGCTTGTTAATGGCACAAATACGGTGCTTTCAGATTTTGGGACAGGTATTTGGTTTTTATTTATTTTGTATTTCGCCATGCGCTTGGCGACTGTTGCTAATAAAATAAAACTTCTTAAACAGAATTGGCTTTTTGTTTTAGCCATTTTTGTCACTTCACTGCGATTTTCACATTTTTTACAGTCTTTCCCGCTGGTGCGTGTACTGACCGCAACTTTCGGCATACAAATGATTTGGATTTTCGCTTCAGCTTTTTTGGGAATACGTATTCTTCGCCGAAAGATCGGACATCGTGGTACTGGTTACGTACTTGCCTTGACCTTTGTCGTGTTGTTTGCAGGAGCCGCAGGCATGTTGCATTTTGAGGGAGGTGTTGCAGACAACCAAGGTATTCATACCTATTGGAGAGCTCTTTGGTGGACAGCTATGCAATTGACGAACATGGGTAGCGGCTATGTAATAAAGACAACAGGTGGACGAATTATTTGCTTAGGGGTATCAATCTACGCTGTCGTGATATTTGGTTATATTACCGCCCTTTTAGCATCTTTCTTAATTGATCGTGAGATCAAAGAACCAAAAGCAGAAATTGCATATCAGAAATCTGTCCACGAGCTCAAAGAAGAAATTATTCAATTACGTCGTTTAATAGAAGATTCTTTTAAGAATGGATTAATTCCAAAAATTAAATCCAAATAGGGGATGGAAAGGGTTCCTATCAATCAAAGAGCTGCAGGAATACTTCTTCACTTAACATCCCTTTCTAATCCTTATGCCATCGGAGATCTGGGGCCGGGAGCCTTTGCCTTTGCTGATTTTTTGAGTGAGAGTGGGCAGCGTTGGTGGCAGATGCTTCCCATAGGCCCCACAGGCCAAGAGAATTCGCCTTATCAATCAATGTCTGCTTTTGGAGGAAATCCGCTGTTGGTGAGTCCAGATCGTTTGGTGGAGCAGGGATTTTTAGAAAATTCAGATATTGAGTTCTATGTTTCTTGCAACGAGGGACAAGTGAATTATTTGGCGGCGCAAGGATTTAGGCCCAGATTGTTAAGAAAGGCATTTGAAAATTTCCAAAAGAGCAGGAATAGGCCCGAGCAATCTGAGCTCGACGAATTTATACACGCGGAATCTTACTGGCTTGAGGATTTTTCATTGTTTTTGGCGGTCCAGGAGAAAGAGGGCACTTCGGATTGGACTCAATGGAACCAGGGACTTCGAACACGTAAGCCGGAGTCTATTATTTCTGCACAGAAATATTTTGCCGATGAAATACGTTACCATCAATTTGTCCAGTGGCAGTTTTCAGTGCAGTTTAAAAAGTTAAAAGCTTATTGCTCATCCAGAGGGATTGGGTTAATTGGCGATGTCCCACATTTCGTATCGCATCAAAGCGCCGATGTTTGGTCTCATCCCGGACTTTTTAAACTGGATGCCAATGGAAATCCTACTGTGTTTGCTGGAGTCCCTCCTGATTATTTTTCTAAAACAGGTCAAATATGGGGAACCCCCGTATATCGCTGGGAGGCGCTTAGGGATCAGAACTATAACTGGTGGATTCAACGCCTGAGGACTGCCTTTAGCCGGTTCGATGTTAATAGACTCGATCATTTTATCGGATTTGTCCGTTTTTACGAAGTGCCGGTGCAAGATAAGACGGCTGTGAATGGGCAGTATCAACCTGGGCCCGGAGCTTCTTTTTTTGAAGCCGTACGTAAGGATTTTGGGGATTGGCCAATGATCGCCGATAATTTGGGTGTAAAAACACCCGAAGTGGGGGCGTTAATGGAGCAATTTCAGATTCCGGGGACCCATGTGCTACAATTTGAATTTGGTTTAAATTTGGAGAATAATTCAGAATTATCAACACGGCATCCGGTGAAATCAGTGGTTTATACCGGAACCCATGATAATGACACGACAGAAGGATGGTATCAGAACTTGCCAAGCATACAACAGAATTCTTTGCAAAAAAAGTTGGGTGTAAACAATCAGGAGATTGTCTGGGCGATAATCCGTGAGGCCTTTGCCTCTGGGGCTGATACAGCTATCATTCCGGCGCAAGATCTTTTAGGTTTAGCATCCGGGGCAAGAATGAATTTCCCAGGGGTAGCTAAAGGAAACTGGCAATGGCGTCTGAAGGATGACTCACTGTCACAACAGCTCGCTCAAAGGCTTAGAAGCATAACACTATTGTCTGGCCGAGTTTAGTCCCATTGACCAAAGTCGTTTCACTTATAGGTGGCCTGGTTGTCCAAAAAGTCGGCGTTGCTTTAACCATCTATTGATCTTTTTCTCATTACATCCTATCCATTATACCTCAGTACAATTGATTAATTTTGGCCTTAGCCCTAATATACCATCAAGAAAGGGAGAATACGATGAGAGGAACAAAGATCATCTCTATATTAGTTGCATTATTTATTCTAAGAGCATTTGCCTATGCTCAAGAATGGCCTAGCACAGCTAAGATTGTTGAAAAGGTGAGAACAGACTTGAATTTGAACCAGGAACAGTTTGATAAAGTAAGGCTGATCATCGAAGATAATATGGCCAAACGTAAACAAATAGCGTCAGAATCAACTCAAGGGCTTACTACGACGGCTCAATCCCGAGAATTAGATTCCCAATTGTATAGCAAGTTAAGAGATGTTCTGACGGATTATCAAATGAGGCAGTGGAACAAGATACTTGATTCAATCAATCAGGATATGGATGCAGAATCGTTTCAAAACAGTAAGAATCAGCCTTTACCTAAGAATTAGGAGGATACACATATGTCAAAAGCAATTGGAATTGATTTAGGCACATCGAATTCAGCGGCTGCAGTTATGGAAGGAGGCCGTGCGGTCATCATCCCATCTGCCGAAGGTGCAGGGGTTGCATCAGGTAAAGCATTCCCGTCATTTGTGGCATTTACAAAAGATGGACAACGTTTAGTAGGGGAGCCGGCACGTCGTCAGGCTCCGATCAACTCAGAGGGCACGATTTACGCCGCCAAACGAAGGATGGGGACTGACTATAAGTTTAAAGTGATGGGTAAGGAGTTTACTCCCCAACAGATCAGCGCATTTATTCTACAAAAAATAAAAGCAGACGCAGAAAAATATCTTGGGCAATCGATTACAGACGCCGTCATCACGGTACCTGCGTATTTTAATGATAATCAGCGCCAGGCGACCAAAGATGCAGGCGAGATCGCGGGGTTAAAAGTTTTACGCATCATCAATGAGCCGACAGCAGCTTGTTTGGCTTATGGTATTGATAAGGAAGATAAAGAACAAAAGATCATGGTCTTTGATTTTGGCGGTGGCACGCTTGATGTAACCATTCTTGAAATGGGGTGGGACAAAGAACAAAAGGCAAGCACATTCGAAGTCATAGCAACCAGCGGTGACAACCAGCTTGGCGGTACGGACATGGACAATGTCCTTATTGACTATATTATCAATGAATTCAAGAAAGAAACCGGGATTGATCTTAAGAATGACAAAATGGCCTTTCAACGTCTACGCGAAGCCGCAGAAAAAGCTAAGGTGGAACTCTCAAGTACTATTTCGACAGACATCAATTTGCCATTCATTACTGCGGATGCCAATGGGCCAAAGCATTTGATCTTGACCATTGACCGGGCGAAATTGGAAAGTTTGGTCGCACCTATTATTGACCGTTGCCGCGGGCCCGTACGCCAGGCCCTAAAGGATGCCTGCACTAAGCTTGGTTCTGATGTCAAGGTTGACAAGGTCATTTTGGTTGGTGGGCCGACACGAATGCCTATCACCCAGCAATTTTTAGAAAAAGAAGTTGGCCAAAAGATAGAGCGTGGGGTTGATCCTATGGAATGCGTGGCGTTAGGTGCGGCTATTCAGGCAGGGATCATCCGCGGAGAGGCTAAAGAAGTTTTGTTGTTGGACGTGACACCGTTATCTTTAGGTATTGAAACTATGGGTGGAGTTTCGACCAAATTGATCGACCGTAACACCACTATTCCAACCAAAAAAAGCCAGATTTTTTCAACAGCCGAAGATAATCAGTCGGCTGTGACGATTCGGGTTCTGCAAGGTGAACGCCAGATGGTCAATGACAATACCGAATTAGGCCGGTTTGATTTAATTGGCATTGCACCGGCACCGCGTGGGACAGCACAGATTGAGGTTACTTTTGATATCGACACCAACGGCATTGTGCATGTCACAGCTAAGGATAAGGGAACAGGTAAGGAACAGTCTATCAAAATCACGGCTCCGACCAAGCTGTCGAATGAGGAGATTGAAAAAATGGTTAGAGACGCGGAAAAATACGCGGACGCGGATAAAAAGAAGAAAGAAGAAGTTGAACTCAAGAATCAAGCAGATACTCTCGTTTACTCCACAGAAAAAGCGCTTAAGGAATACGGGGGTAAAATCTCTAACGCCGATAGGGGAGGGATTGAACAGGAATTGAATAGTCTGAAAAACGCCCTCAAGGATAAAGATGCGGATAAAATCAAGCGCGGCATGGAATCTCTACAGAAAATGGCGCAACAATTGGCGCAAGAAGCTTATAAGGCAACAGATAGTCAACAGCAATCATCTCCTGGGGGCAAGGCGGGACCCCAAGACACTTTTACGAAACAGGAGGAAAAGCCGGATAATAAGGACGATATCATCGATGCAGATTTTACGGCAGTAGATTCTGGTTTTCCTAATAATGCTCGCTAGATGATATGGAAGTTTTTGACAATAAGCTAACTTAAAAACCGTACCAATTAAAAAGAAGGAGTTACGTATGTCTAGTTGTGATACAAAAACAGGTGTTTGTGAAACATCAGCAACGCCACAGGACCAAGCTACAAGTAAATGTCATTGTGGCGGGATCTGCGGTGGAGACCCAATTGTGTGTAAGATGCAGATGTGGGCATGTTCATTCCATGCGGCGATGAAGGAAGTGCAGGTTGATATACTTAAAGCCAAGATCCAGAAATCATGGGGAGCTAAATTAGAGAAAGAAGCCAATGCCGTGCTTGAGGTCATGGAAGCAAAGTGGAAATCCATGCAGGATGTTGAGCATGCCAAGGCAAAGTTAAAGGAAAAGTTCCATGAAATATGTAAAGAGGCCTAAATAACCATAAGCGTATAAGGCTGCAAGCACGTTTCTTTATTTATAAAGGGACGTGCTGCGGCTAAAACGGGAGAATTTATTGTGATCAAAAGTAATCCCAGGGAGCAGCATCGTACGAACCGAACTGGTTGGCTTCGTGCCTCGGTTTTGGGTGCCAACGATGGGATACTATCGACTGCAAGTCTTGTTGTAGGTGTTGCCGCAGCCCATGCTTCTCATAGTTCAGTATTAGTGGCCGGCATCGCTGGTTTGGTTGCAGGGGGGATGTCAATGGCGGCCGGTGAATACGTATCCGTGAGTTCACAAGCAGATATTGAGCGGGCAGACTTAAAATTGGAGAGCAAAGAGCTTAAGGATGATGCCGAAAATGAACATAAGGAGCTGGCATCGATTTATGAAAAAAGAGGGTTGGATCCGCTGCTCGCCAAAAAGGTTGCCCTGCAGTTGATGGCTCATGACGCTTTAGGGGCTCACGCCCAGGATGAGCTGGGCATTTCCACTAATTTCAAACCTCGACCTGTACAGGCTGCATTAGCATCGGCAGCAACTTTTTCTGCAGGCGGGGCGATGCCTCTTTTCATTATACTTGTAGCGCCGCAAATGATATTGGTTCCGATTGTTTTTGGGGCTACCATTGTTTTTTTAGCGGGGTTAGGTACTCTGGCCGCATTTATTGGCGGAGCTCCGATGTTTAGAGCGGCCCTTCGCGTTACGCTTTGGGGAGCTCTAGCCATGGGGCTGACGGCTGGTGTGGGTGCCTTATTTGGAGGTAAATTATGATTACACAGACCAAAATAACATCGGGAGACATCTTAACTTTGCTTGATGACAAAAAAAGGCCAGTCAGCATTAGTGAGATTGAATCATATTTAGAGAACAAGAGAAAATTTACCAGTAGCATTGATTGGCTGGTTAGAAAAGGACATGCGCATTTAGTTAAGAACGGAAAAAACAAATATTTATGTAGTTGTTAGAAAGTAATAAATATTATCATTCATAGCCGCTACCCATGTTCGTCAATTGCATAGCTGTCCACCAAAGAGCTCTCCAATAGGTATGAATACCTTGGTTGTCTGCAACACCTCCCTCAAAATGCAACATGCCTGCGGCTCCTGCAAACAA
>JADFXX010000021.1 GCA_015233335.1 Candidatus Omnitrophota bacterium
ATCTGACTTAGAGAGGTGAATTTCTGGGCTGGTGACAGACAAAAAGCCCGAAAAGATGTCCGTTTTGTCCTGTCATTCTTCGACATGGATTGAGGGGAATCTGTTATCTTTAGCTCAGGTTAGAGCAGTGTCGGAAGGTCAAGATGTTCTTGTTGAGAAAAATCAGAAGCTTGAGGTGGCTAATTGTATTGCGGCTATGCGTTCGATACTTAATAATAAAAATAAGATTGCCACCGAAAAAGACTTATTGGCTGTGCACGCGCTGATGATCAAAGGGTTGCTTCCCACGGCAAGAACAGGGAAGTATCGAATCGTTCAGAATTATGTTGTGGATGCGCGTAAAAGAGTGATATTTACTCCTCCGGCCCCAGCCAAAGTGAGTGAACGAATGAAAGATCTCTTTTCATGGCTGAAGGATAACGATCAGCATCCGATAGTTCGTAGTGCGGTATTCCATCATGAATTTTTGACAATTCATCCTTTTGTTGATGGTAATGGGAGAGTTGCAAGAGCCATTGCGCAGTGGCTTTTGTGGGAAAGAGGGATAGATCCCCTGGTTACTTTAGGCCTTGATGATTTTTTTGCCCAAGATCGAGCACGTTATTATGATATGATCCAGCAAACGCGTGATATGGACGGCGACTATACTCATTGGGTAGAGTATGTCGCTGAAGGCTTGAGGAATTCCGTTCAAATTGTCCAAAGCCGCATCAAGGAAGGCTCTTTAAAGCTTGCTCAGACCGCACTTACACCTAAGCAGGAGGAGTTAGTTGTTCTGGTCGAGAAGCATGGAGTTTTAGGTGCAGCTCAAATTTGTAAGGAAATGAAGGTTAATAGAGCCCGGGTTAATCAGCTTATTTTACCTCTTGTTAGATCAGGCCTTGTTGTAAGAACAGGCGCAGCGCGGGCGGTTAGGTATCGGTTAAGTGTCAAATAGGTTCTGATTTTCTCCCGCCAGCGACCCCATGTTTGACAAGAGAGCCCTTTGGTTATTAAATCGAAGGGCTTTCTGTTAAAGCTTACTCAAACCACTCGTACGCTTAAGCAGGAGGAATTAGTTACCCTGATCGGGAAACATGGCGTTTTAGGGGCAGCTCAAATTTGTAAGGAAATGAAGGTTAATAGATCCCGGGTTAATCAGCACATTTTACCTCTTGTGCATTCCGGGATTATTGTGAGGGCAGGTGCTGCACGGGCTTTCAGGTACCGGTCAAGTGTAAAATAGGTTCTAACCGAGTGTGCAGTTTCCGAACTTTTGGTGCGACTGTCTCCCCGAAGTTGGCCTTGCCTGCGCGGATATTGCAATATATTACAATTGATTTATAATCTTTAATAAGTTTTTTTCGATTAATAGGTTGAGATAACCGAAGGTCACTACGCCTCGAACTCAGGTGACCCCGCCGAAGCTAGTTCAACAGTTATTAAAAATGGATTTAGGAGATAGGATTTGATTAAGAAAGTGCTTGCTTTTCTCACAGGTCAAAAATTCTCTCGCAGCAAAGACCCGGCGCCTCTTAAATACCGAGCTGACGTCGATGGTTTGCGTGGGCTCGCAGTTCTTTTTGTGGTTGGGTATCACGCCTTTCCGGACATCTTCAGAAGCGGGTTCGTTGGCGTAGATATTTTCTTTGTCATTTCTGGATATCTCATCTCGTCGATCATTCTATCCAACCTCGAACAGAATAATTTCAGTCTGATCGATTTCTACAGTCGCCGTGTCAGGCGCATATTCCCGGCTCTTATTCTTGTGTTATTGTTCTGTTTTGCGTTTGGATGGTTTGTTCTGATGACTGATGAGTTCAAACAACTGGGCAAGCACATAATGGGCGGGGCGGGCTTTGTATCGAACTTTATTTCATGGAAAGAAAGTGGATATTTTGATAATGCAGCGGACACAAAGCCGCTATTACATTTGTGGAGTCTGGCCATTGAGGAGCAATTTTATATTTTTTGGCCGTTGTTGCTTGTGGCTTTATGGAAATGGAGGAAAAGCGGAGGTTTTCTGCGGATAACCGCATCGGTGGCCGCAGTTTCATTTATTGTGAATATTTATTTGATCAGGAAGGGGACCGAACAAATATTCTATCTGCCGATCTCCAGGTTCTGGGAGCTTATGATTGGCGGAATCCTTGCTTATGTGACGCTTTACAGGCCCCGGGCTATCAGTCAATACCATAACGCAAGAGCAGTCCTAGGGTTTGTTCTTTTGCTGTTAGGATTGGTCTTTATCAATAGGAATGTGCCATATCCAGGGTGGTTTGCCTTACTGCCGACGCTTGGCGCATTTTTGATCATTGGGGCTGGCCCCCAGGCATGGATTAACAGAATGTGTTTTTCAAACAGAATCCTTGTCGGAATCGGGCTTATCAGCTATCCCCTCTATTTGTGGCATTGGCCTTTGCTATCGTATTCTCGGATCCTTTTTTCGGGTTCCTCACCCAAGGGGCTGCGGTTCGTTCTCGTTGTATTCTCGCTCATGTTGGCATGGCTGACATACCGTTTTGTCGAAAAGCCGATTCGTTTTGGAACGTATCGCGTGAGGAAAACCATTGGTTTGGTGGGTCTCATGCTTTTCGTGGGATTTTTGGGTTTAATTTCATACTTCAGTCTGGGGATACCTGCGAGGAATGTCGTTAAAGTGAATGTCCTGTTCCAGTCCGGATTTGAAGGCGGGGCCGGAATCGGTGTGACGATGAATGATTGTCGGATCAGCGACGAAAAGCAGGCAGCAATTTTTGCATATTGCCAACGAGATGCACGTCAAACAGAACGTTTTGCGCTGATGGGGGACAGTAAGGCGGCTTCGCTGTTTCCGGGCCTTGTCAGGACTTCTTCCGAAAGAGGCCGCTGGCTTTTTATTGGAGGAAACGCAGGCGGAAAGCGTACCCCGGGAGTCATGATAACATCGGATGCCATGAACGATCCTGAGTCTGCGACCAAGATTGCTCTTGAGGCGATAATCCAGAATCCTAATATAGAAACGGTGGTGCTGGTGGGCTCTTCCGGCAGTCTTTTAACGCGGGATCATTCGATAGAAAATTTGCCGGCCAGAATGAATTATGCACAAGTTTTGGACGGGCTGATGAATATGTCCAAGAGGATTACACGGTCAGGGAAAAAGGTCGTTTTTGTTATAGATAATCCACCGCTTCCAAATCCCAAGGATTGTTTTAATAGAATTACAGGGTTAGGAGTTGTGGACCAGTTGTTGACCATGGGCAAGGATAATCCCCAATGCAGGATGGGATTGGGCGATTTCAATGACATGAGAGAGCAGTACATTGATTTGTTATCAAAAGTGAAGAAATCTGACCCAGAAAAAATCTTTATATTTGATACGACACATATTTTTTGTGATTTAAAGACTGGCATTTGCCCGGCATCCATGAATGGACACATGTTATATGGATATACGGACCATATGTCAGATTATGCGGCAAGCCTGGTGGGTAAGGAGTTGAATGAATTCCTGCTTCACCATTGAATTTTAGCACGCCTCGCTCGTTCGTCTTGGATTGAGCGCCCGCGAGAGGCGGCAAGAGCGGTCAGGTATCGGTTAAGCAAGCAAACAGGTTCTAACATCCTCCCGCCAGTGATCCCATTTAACAGACCCTTGCGCCCCAATGAGTTGCGAATCATTGCAAGATTGTGTAAATAATCTTGATATTGGAATGTTATCCTATTTTTCGGGAAAGCTATTTCTTTTTTAAAAATAGCGAAGCAAGCACTGAAAAGCTCAGAATTATAGCAATGAATCCTAACGTATAGTGAACAGGCATGTGACAAATATTTTCGGTAATCATTTTGATGCCGACAAAAATCAGAATTATCCCAAGGCCATAATGCAAATGATGAAACATGTCTACAATGGGAACTAAAACAAAATACATGGACCGTAATCCCAGAATAGCGAATATATTCGAGGTGTAAATAATAAATGGGTCCTTTGTAACAGCTATAACTGCTGGAATAGAGTCTAGCGCGAATATCAAATCTGCCGTCTCAACTAAGATCAAAACAATCAAGAATGATGACGTGTTCAGAGGGACAAGGCGATTCAAGAAGCCTATGACAGTATTTTGAGCAGGAGCCGCAGATTTATCTCTTTTAGCAAAAATATTAACTCCTGAAAAAACCAACAGAAAGCCGAACGCATAATGCATCCATCTTAAATGCTGCAATAAGGCTATGCCGGTTAATATAAGAACGGCTCGCATCAGCTGGGCTCCTAATATGCCCCAGGTTAAAATTTTATTTTGTTGGTCCAAAGAAATCTTAAATTGAGAGAAAATCAGGTAGAACACGAAAAGATTATCGATGCTTAAAGATAGCTCAATAACATAACCGGTCAAGAACTCTAATGCCTTCTGTTGCCCCTGGAAAAAATAAATTCCGATATTAAATAATAATGCCGAGATAATCCATGTTGCGCAGACCAAAATTGATTTGGGGAAATTCATTTATTAAAAACTCCGGTTTTTTTTACAGAACACAGGTCATCATTTACGCCGTACACATAGTAGTTAGATTGCCTTTGAGAGAACTATGTTTCAATCATATTCTCAGAATGCAATTCCATCACAGGAAGCAGTCAATTAGTTAATGCTTATAAAAAATACAAATATGCTATATAAGCAGGAATACGATGACAGGTTCACTTTATCATAACTATTTGCAAATAGTAAGTTGCAAATATTCTGTGGCGATGAAAGAGGGGGCCCTTGTGATCGGCTATCTCTATTGGTCTTTGCTGGATAATTATGAATTGAGTTATTAAACCGGAGCACAAAGGAGGGTTTATAAATTGCAGAGGTTTTGTTTTTACCGCTTTTTTGAAGTTAGAACCGGAATTTCTTGTGTAACACGCAAACCTTATATATACTTCTTCACGACAATCCAAACAGGGATTTCACCGGGATGCAGAATTTTTCCAATACGGTATGATCACAAGTAAAAACATCACAAAATATTTTGGTTCCTTCCAGGCGCTCAAGGACGTTTCCTTTCAAATTAACAAAGGAGAGATCGTGGGGTTCTTGGGGCAGAATGGCGCAGGCAAGACAACCTTGATGCGCATTTTGACGTCCTATCTTCCGGCCTCCTCAGGGTCAATGATGATCGATGGCCAGGACATCATCAGGAATTCTTTATCTATCCGAAAAAAGATAGGCTATCTGCCGGAGACTCCGCCACTTTACATAGATATGACGGTCAGGGACTATTTAAAATTCGCGGCTGAGATCAAAGACGTGCCCCGTCATCGTTTAAATCTGCAAGTAGATAAAGTCCTGGAAGAATGCGAGCTGGCAGCTGTTAAAGCCAAAACGATCAGGACGCTGTCAAAAGGGTATAAACAGCGTGTCGGTATTGCCCAGGCCATTATTCATGAACCCAGGCTGCTTATTCTCGATGAGCCGACAAACGGCCTTGATCCTATACAGAACCTTCAAGTGCGTAAACTCATTAAGAATCTTAAAGATGAACGTACCGTTATTTTAAGCACACATATACTCTCTGAAATTGAACAGATCGCCAAGCGTGTGCTGATCATTAGATCCGGGCAGATTATTGTTGATGATGACCTTGATGTTATTCTCGGAAAAAATCAAAAGGATCCCTCAAAACGTTTAAGCCTGGAAGAATTTTTTGTAAAATGCCATATCAAAAACGGTGATGTTGATGAATAAAATGATGGCCGTTGCCAAAAGAGAATTATCGGCTTATTTCAAATCGCCGATTGCTTATATTGTTTCTATCCTGACGATTTCTATTTTCAATATTTTCTTTTATATGATCATTGATCAAAACAAGGAAGTGGCCTTGAAAGATGTTTTTCAGGTGATGGAATTCATGTTTATTTTTTTAGTTCCCTTGCTGACCATGGGCATATTCGCTCAGGAAAAAGCCAGCGGTACTATGGAATTTTTGATGACGGCCCCTTTAAGCAACACGGCCATTGTTATGGGGAAATACCTTGGGGCCTTGATTTTCTTCTCAAGCCTGGTTGCCATGACCTTTGTGTATTATGGGATCGTGGAATATTTCGGAACGCCTGATCGAATGACGATCTTGACCGGTTATTTGGGCGTTTGGCTGGAGGGGGCGTTCTTTCTGGCGCTTGGCATGCTCACGTCGTGCTGGACGCGCAATCAAATTCTCGCAGCCATGACATCATATGTGGTTTTATTTCTTTTATACTTTTCGATCAATTTTCTCAAGTATTTTTCCGGGGCCTCTGAAGTGATGATCCGGGCTCTTGGCACCGGCAGTCATTTGGAAAATCTGGCGGCGGGCATCATTACGGTCTCGGATCTTGTGTACTATCTCAGCGGAATTTTATTCTGCCTGTTCCTGACCCGTCTGAGCATTGAAAACAGGTTGTGGCGATAATGGCTCCTAACCCTTGGAATTTTTTTCAATTTAAAAAGGCCGCTTTTGTCTTTGTTTGTGTTGTTTTATCCTTCTGCCTTTGGCTTGGCATTAATTATTTTGCCTATCTGCTTCCCTGGCAATGGGATGTTACACGCGCCAAACAACATACTTTAAGAGCCGGCACCTGCGCCGTTATCAAGAATTTAAAGCAGGATGTAAAACTCACCGCGTTCTTTGCAGGCTCACCGCCTAAATATTTAGAGGATCTTTTTAAAGAATACACCAAAGTTTCGCATGGAAAGATTACAACGGAAATCATTGATCCCATCGAGCAGATCGGTTACGCGGCGCAATTCGGCAATGTTATTAATGTTAAAGAGCACAAGGTGTTTGTCAGCTCAGGCCGGCAGAAAAAAGAGATCGATTTTACGGAATCGCCGCTCTCCCAAGAGCAGTTGACAAATGCCATTGTGCGGGTAAACGAGGGCAAGCGCCGTGTGTATTTCTTGACGGGGCATGGAGAATATGATATTGAAAGTAAAGATGACCAGGGGTTAAATACTCTCACCCGGCTTTTAGATTCAAATAATTTTGAATCCTCAAGGTTGATGTTAGCCGTGGCCGGGGAGATCCCCAAAGATTGTTCCGTGCTTATTATCGCCGGTCCCAGGAATTATTTAACGAAGCAGGAAAACGAGATTATTGAGGCTTATCTAGAAAAAGGCGGACGCGCGCTGTTTCTTGTCGAAAATGTCATTGTCACCACTCCGGATAAGCCGCTGACCCCCGAAGAGGTTGGCAAAAACCCTTCTTTAAATGAGATCCTTAATCAGTGGGGGCTTTATGTTGAGGCAGATGTGGTGGTGGACTTAGTCAGTCATGCCGGTCAAGACGTCGGCAGCCCTGCCACCAAGAATTATGTAAAACATGAAGCTCTTACTAAGGGACTAGACTACACTTTTTATGTCCGTCCGCGTTCTATTTCTGTTTTGAAAGAACACCGCTCGACTATCAAGCTGGCGCCTATTGTTTTGACAGCATCCACGAAAGAAAGCTGGGGAGAGTCTGACCGGACGTTGAAGGTCCATTTCGATGAAACCAAGGACAGGCCGGGCCCGGTGCCTATTGCTTATGTGGTTTTTGAAGATAAAAAAACGGGCGATCTTGCCGATACCCGTTTGATCGTGTTTACCGATGCGGATTTTCTGTCAAACGCCTATATTGACCAATATAGCAACGCCCAAATAGGGCTTAATGTGATCAATTGGCTCGCACAGACAGATTACAAGGTTTTTGTTGATCAGGAAAAAATAAAAGTTGAACGGTTAGATTTAACAAGTCAACAAAAACATATCATTGCGCTGATTTTATTTTTTATGCCTGTGCTTATTGCCTTGGCAGGAATAATGGTGTGGCTGAAAAGCAGATGATCAATCTGCCACCGACGTGATGTCAGAATATTTTGAATGTAGTGTCCAACCCTCCCTTTATACCTCGGTACAATTGATTCGTTTTACTCCATCTTTAGAATATCTTTATGAGCAATTTAACAATGGATCTGGAAGTTAAGAATCTTAGGGGTCTGCGGGATCAAACCGGGCTGTGCTCTTTAATTTCTTTTGAGGATGAGGATCGCTTGAACCTGTTAAATGAATGCGGATTACTTCCCTGGTTACAAAGGGCAGTTAATTCACATGCTTCTGACCTTTTTCTTTCTGATAGAGAACAGCCGGTTTTGAAAATTTATGGAACGTTCAAGCGGTTGGGAGAAAACGCAATAACCACGGAGAAATTATATAAGATAATCAGTGCCATTTTAGCGCCGCAAAGATTGAAAGAGTACCAAAACGGCCGGGAAGTAGACATGGGATTGGATGTTCCGGGATGCTCCCGTTTCCGTCTGAATATTTTTAGGCACCAGACAGGAACAACGATCGCGATCCGGCCAATTCCTTATAAGATACCGGAAATGAGAGAACTTGGTTTGCCTCCGGTCTTGGAAGACCTGGCGCATTTAAAGCACGGATTGATCCTGATCACAGGGCCGGCCGGAAGCGGTAAGTCAACGACACTGGCTTCCTTTATCGATCAGATCAACCGGCAGGAAGAGCGCCATATTATTACCATTGAAGATCCTGTGGAATATTTCATCGAGCCCCAACGTTCACTGGTGCATCAGCGTGAAGTCGGCTGTCATACATCTTCCTTTAGCGACGGATTAAGGAGCGCCTTAAGGGAGAATCCTGATGTTATTGTTGTCGGGGAATTGCGGGATCTCGATAGTATTTCGTTGGCCATTCGCGCAGCCGAGACAGGCCATCTTGTTGTAGGAACGCTTCACAGTGGCACGGCTATACAAGCGATCACGCGTCTGTTGGATGTTTTTGAAGCCGGCAGGCAGTCCCTTATTCGCGTTCAACTGGCCCAATCCCTGCTGGCGGTATGCTCTCAGCGTTTGTATAAAAGGTCTGACGGGAATGGAATGGTTGTCGCAACGGAGATGCTGATAGCCACTCTTGCGATCCGCAATATTATCCGTGATCAGCGGATCAATGAAATTCGTGGCTACATGGCAATGGGAATGCGTGAGCAGATGCACACGCTCAAACAAAGTATTCAAGTGCTTATCGATGAGAAACTGGTGGATGCCTCCTGCATCAGTGAAAGCGGTGAGGAGAATCCTGTGCCTGAATTGCCCCCTGGGAGTATGTTTAGAACCAGATAAAAAGGTGATGGCGATCCACGAATGAAACCACATCGGTTAACTGAATTGGACGCAATGCGGGGGCTAGCTGCTCTTGCAGTATTGCTGTTTCATTTTACTGCAGCGTATCAGTACTTGTACAGCATTGGACGGTATGGGAAGAATTTTACTATGCACACACTTCCCCCTTTTACTTTTAACTATGGAAACCTTGGAGTACACCTATTTTTTATGATCAGTGGTTTTGTGATCTTTATGACCCTGAACAATACCAAGAAACCATTGGACTTTGTCGTATCGCGGTTTTCAAGGTTGTATCCTGCTTATTGGGCGGTATTATTCATTAACCTGTTCTTGGCCCTCAAGATCCATCCATCCCAATTCCTTATCAATGCCACCATGTTATCGGCATGGTTCAAGTCGGACTATGTAATGCAGGTGTCCTGGACGCTCACTGCGGAATTGTCATTCTATACCTGTATGCTCATCCTTTTTTCAATGAAACTATTGAAATACATTGAAGCGTTAGGGTTGGCGTGGTTGTGTGTCATGATGTTTGATATCAGGCTGGGAGCACTGCTTGGTGTTCACGCCCCGTGGATCATCCAACAATCAAAGCTGCTCATTCACGGCAATCTGTTTTTTGCGGGCATCCTGTTTTATAAGATCAAATTTGAAGGTGTTACATGGCAGAGGAATGCCTGTTTAGTATTATGCTGGCTGACCCAATTCATTGTTGCCCGGGAATATTACCCGACTCCCATAGCCTTGATATTATTCTTCGCACTGTTCTATTTATTCTGTTTTGATATGTTGACCTTCTTGAGAAACAGGGTGTTCGTATTCTTTGGCACAATATCGTATAGCTTATATCTTATTCACGAGAACTTTGGAACGATGATACTCCGGCTGTTGGATGGGGTGAAGTCGAACTTCTATGTCAATTTTATAATAGCGGCAGGGTGTTCCATTTTAATGGGGTATGCCATAACCGTGCTGATCGAACAGCCCGTAATGAAATGGATCAGGGCCGCCTATAAACAAAGAGCCGTAACCACAGGGTTTAAACTTGTCAATAATGAGATCGTAAGCTTAGACAGGAAAAGGGAGCTTTGCGAAGATATATTAATAACCAGAGGCGCAGGGAAAGATGAATTGAATGAAGGGAGAATTTTCAATGACGGATATTTATAATTCAATTTATTTATTATCAGTTTTAGTGTTTGTCGCCTTTATTTTTTCGTGTTGGAAAAAATTAGAGAAGTAGTGACTTGCCGTGCGGTTGAAGCCATTTAACAGGCTCTTGACCTTTCCCCGACACAATGAAGTGATCTATATCCTAAAACATTAATATGCCTTTGCTCATCTAACAATTGATCGGCCTTGATTATACCTTGGTATAATTGATTTTATTTTCCCATTCCTTAAAATGCCATCATGTAGTTAAAAGAATTTCAAAAAAGGAGAATGTCATTCGTCACAGGAACAATATAAAAAAAGGGCTTCTGATTTTATCTATTTTATTAATGGGTCTTTTAAGTCAACCGGCACAAGCGCATGCCTGGTCTTTTGATTTTCTGTTTGGGAATGATCGCAACAGGCGTGAGGAGCACAGGGATAGAAGATACTCCGAGGTAGTTGTCGGGAGTGACCGGTATTATTACAATGAAGGTGTTTTTTATAGAGGAGATCCCGGTCATTATGTTGTTACCCAGGCACCTGTCGGAGCGGTTGTTTATAGCGTTCCTTCCGGTTATGAACGGATCGAAATCAATGGAGTGTCATATGTTAGGTATGGAAATGTTTATTACAGGCCTGCCGGCAGCAGATATGAGGTAGTTCGGATCGAAAAGTCACATGATCAGGGTGACAATCATATGCGTGACAGGGATAATCGAAATGAACACCGAGTTGAACATCATGGGGGGCAATATTGATACTGACGTTTCTGAACTATTTTTAAGCATATCTTAACTTGACAAATGTCATATTGAAGAGTAACCTTGATGAACTTTAGTTAAATTTAATCGATTTTAAACGATTTTAACCTGTTTTCAATATGAAAGAAATTAAAAAAGCTTTCCTCACAACAGCTCAAGCCGCTGAAATCCTCAATGTGAGTGTTTCAACGCTTAAAAAGTTTATTTATACTCAAAAATTGAAAGCCCTAAAGACCCCGGGAGGCCATTACAGGATCTCGAAAAAATATTTATTAAAAGAGTTTTATAAGCAAGAAAGCAAGTAGTAAAAAAAGGGGGCTCCATTATTGGATACCTCTTTTGGCGCAGGGGGCAAATTCGTAGTAAATCAATGAGGCACAAGATCTTTTATTATGTATCAGGCTAAATATATAATTGCAATTTTGGTTATTTTCACCTCCTCGTTAATCCTCGGAGAAAGGCTCTCCTTTGCCAAAAATTTGGATATTAATGCAACAGGCCAGGTAATAACTGCTTTCGATGATAATATCACCAGTGTCGAGAAGGGACGGCGGAGTGATTTTATTACCAATTTAGAAACAGGGCTGGTATTATTGCAGAAGGGCGAAACACACGAATTGTCTGTAAAAGGGGATTTGATCGAGCAGATTTTTGCCAAAAACAGCAATTTTGATAATCTTTCCGAGGATTTGAACCTTTCTTTTAAGCAAGAGCTCAGCAAATATGACCGCGTAGCCATCACAGATATCCTGACCAATTCCTCTGAACCCAGGACCTTTCAAGATGCCTTTGGCCGTTCCAACGGCCGGTACAACATTTTTAATAACCAAACAGGGCTCTCCTATACGCATGATTTTTCCAAGCGGCTGTCAGGAGAAGTGCATGCCAGCGATACGGTCAATAATTATTCTAAATCAGCCGGAGTTAATTCGGTCTTATATCAGGCCGGGACCAAGGTCAACTATACTTTTGATTCAGCCACCATTTTAAATACATCCTATGATTATATTCGTCGTATTTTTGAACATAACGGCAGCGCTACGGTAAATTCCCTTCTTTCCGGGGTCCGGCGGTATTTCACATCTCAATTTTATCTGGACCTTGCCGCCGGTCCTGATTTTATCAAGACTTTTACGGGCAGGAATGTCATCAAGCCTCATTACAAAGCCGCAGTGACGGATCAAGTCGATCAGAATAATAATGTCAGTCTAAGCTTCGAAAAGCAGGATACCACCACTTCATACGATCAGGATTTGTTTAATTCATGGCGCACCGCGCTTAATTTATCCAGGCAATTCAGCCAGCGCTTGAACGGCAACATGAACATTTTTTACGGCCAGGGCCGGTACGAACATTTAGGTATAAATGAAAGCTTCGTAGGTGTCGCAACACAGGTCAGCTATGACTTAACCAGGAAAACAAAGCTTTCGGCAGGCTATAATTATACCAATTCCCTGAGCAAGAACATCGGTAATGCCTACCGGAAGAATTACTTTTATATCAGCATCGGGATCCTTTTTTAATTATGATCAAAGAATACGCCAACATATTCCGCCGGACGATGATCGTTCTAGATGCTATCATCCTGACTGCCATTTTTATATTCTGCTATTGGCAGCGCGCACAAGTCACGATTGGCTATGGACTGCCCGATCTGGACTTTTGTATCAGGCTGTGCCCTGTCATTGTATTTTTCTGGATCGGGACTCTCCATTATTTAGGGATGTATTATTCATTTCGTCTCAAATCCGCCCAGAATATCTTATTGACCATATTTAAGTCCGCGATGATAGCTTTTGTTTTATTTGGTTCTATTTTGTATTTTTTAAAGATCACCAATATCAGCCGTGTATTTATCGTGATGGTATTTGGGCTGACAACCCTTGCCTTTAGTATTGAAAAAATCGCCCTCCTTTTATTCTTTAAAGAAATTCGCCGCCGCGGATTCAATTTTAAGAATATCCTGGTGGTGGGCACTAACAGCCGCGCGGGGGGGTTTATCAAGACGCTTAATCTGCATCGTGATCTTGGTTTAAAGGTAGTGGGAGTGCTCGATGAAGATGCCAACATGGTAGGAAAAAAGATCGCGGAACATGAAGTTATAGGGACATTGAATGATTTGGAAGGGGTCCTTGAACACCAAGCCATTGATCACGTCATTGTTATCGCATCACGGTCTTCGTTAAACAAAGTTGAGCCCCTGATCCATCATTGCGAAACCGTCGGAACAACAGTGAGCGTAGCCGTAGATCTTTTTAACCCTCAGGTAAGTGTTGCCAGGGGAGAGAGCATCTTGGGGATGCCGGTATTGACATTTCAGACAGTTTCCAATAAGGTCGGACAGCTCATCTGTAAAAGGCTGCTGGATACTGTTGTTTCCGGGTTATTTCTTTTGCTGACGTTGCCGATCAATCTGATCGTTGCGGTCCTCATCAAGGCAACATCAAAAGGTCCGGTGTTCTTTGCTCAAGACCGCTGCGGTTTGGCAGGGCGCACATTCAAACTTTATAAATTCCGTACGATGTGTATTGACGCGGAAGAGCGGCTGGCGGCCTTGAAAGAGCAGAATGAAATGCAGGGGCCTGCTTTCAAGATCGCCAATGACCCGCGCATCATCCCCATCGGTAAATTCTTGAGAAAATGGAGTTTGGATGAATTGCCCCAGTTATGGAATATTTTTCTCGGTGAAATGAGCCTGGTGGGCCCGCGTCCGCCGATGCCGCGTGAGGTGGAACAATACGACTGCTGGCAAAGGCGGCGATTGAGCATGCGGCCGGGTTTGACCGGCCTTTGGCAGGTGAGCGGGCGGAACAATATCTCCAAATTCGATGAATGGGTCAAATTAGACCTGAAATATTTAGACCAGTGGTCCTTAAAAGAAGATTTTAAGATCCTATTACGCACCGTCCCTGCCGTCCTCAAAAGCTCAGGTGCACGATAAGGGCGTTGGCCCGACCCAATCAATGCAAAAACTAATGGAGATTTTATGAAAACCCTTTTGACTATAACGATTGTTACGATCCTGGCGCTTTGGGCCGCTCCAGGCTCCTTTGCCCAAACCGATGCCGTCCAAAAGAAAGTTGTGATCACGGTCAAGAATGTGGAAGATCCATCCGCAGCTGCCGTGTTCCCACCGGCATCGATCATCGCCCCCGTTGCTGTTTTCCAAGAATACCGGATCGGCCCCAGCGATATTCTCAATATCAGCGTTTTACAGCCGCAGCAATTGGGCAGTGATGTCACGGTGACCCCGGATGGAAGGATTACGTTCCCCTATATCGGCACGGTGACTGTCAAAGGCTATACGCTCGATGAGATCCAGGATATTATCCAAAAACGTCTGGCTGACGGCTATATGAAATACCCGGTGGTCGCGGTGTCCCTCAAAGAATCCCACAGCCGGAGGTTCTTTGTGTATGGCGCAGTGGCCAAATCAGGGGCCTATGATATTGAAGAAAATATGACGGCTCTCAGGGGCATTTCCATGGCCGGCGGCTTTACCCAGTTCGGCTCTTCCAGCCGCGTCAAGATCTTAAGGCCTAAAAAGGGATCGAGAGGGTATGATGTCATCAAGGTGAATGTCAAAGACATCATGGACGGAGTGGCCGACGCCGACCCTGCAATTGAACAAGGCGACATCATCGTCGTCTCCGAAGGAATATTTTAACAAAGGAGCAACATCACTATGGACGAGCTAACACTACGCGACTACATGAAGGTCATCTTCCGCCAGAAATGGGTGATCATCCTGTGCGTCATCACCGTCACCCTGACAGTCTTCGCAGGCCTGAAATTCCAGACCAAGCGCTATGCCGCCAGGGTCAAGCTTTTGATCAGCGCCCAAAAGCAATCCGAATCGCAGTTTTACCATGATATCGTCAACAACCAAAATACCCAGCTGGCCCTGACTGAAAGCGAGATTGTCACATCCGCGCCGGTCCTTGACCGCGCCTTAAAAGCCATTCTGCCGTATAAACCGCTCAGTGAATTTGCAGGCTATGAACGCCGTTTTGCATCTGCTCTTAAACAGGAATGGATCGATCGTCAGGTCAAGAAATTTAATGAAAAATTAGATTCTCTCAAACTATCAGATGCCCAAAAACATGCCTATTTGTATCGCATGGCCTTTGATGGCCTTAAAAAAAGCATTAAAGTCGTCCCGGTCCAGGACACCAATATATTCACCATTACGGTGACAGATTATGATCCTCTGGGAGCCGCAGTTATAGCCAATATCGTCAGTCGTTCCTATATTATATTTGACTTGGAACAGCAATTGGCTGATATGGAGCAAAAATACGGTGAAAAGAACCTGGTTATTTCCCAACTGCGGGATGATATCAGGAGAATGACCGAGCATCTTAACGGCCAGCCGCTGGATAATGTGGACGCCATCGGTCCCGCGAGTGTAAAGATCATTGAGCAGGCGTATCCGCCGATAGAGCCAGAGGGCCAGAAAAAAATCGTCATATTGATCTTGGGCGTATTGATGAGCCTATTCCTGGGTCTTATGCTTGCCTTTATCTTCGATTACATGGACCAAACCTTCAGGTCACCTGATGACATAGAACGCTTCCTTGGTGTCCCGTTTTTGGGCAGTGTGGTCCGCCGCAACATGTCATTCCCCAGCATTCCGATCGGCAATCCAAATAGAAGGAAACTAAAAAATTTGGTGTTTTTCAAGAATGTTGCCGAGCAGATCTATCTTTTGATGAAGGACAAGTCCTATAAGACCCTGCTATTTATCGCCTCACGCAAAGGCGAGGGGGCCAGCACCGTCAGCCGCAATGTCGCCAAATACATCGCATTGGTCATGGGTCACCGTGTCCTTATCATCGATGCCAATCCGCGGCATAAACAGCTAAAACCCAAAAAAGGCACGCCCGCTGTTTTGGGCCTTTTTGAGATTTTGGAAGAAAAGGCAGAACTTGCCCAATGTATCCAGAAAACAGAGGATAAATTAGATTGCCTTTGGGCCGGAAAAGCAACCTTCAATCCCGGCATCCTGCTTAGTTCCCACAAGATGACGGAGGTATTAAAGCAGGTCAGGGAGAAATACGATATCGTCATAGTCGATACCGACAGCCTGAATGTGTCCAAAGATGCTTTGGAAATATCGAACAATGTCGATTCTGTTGTGCTGGTCATAGCCGAAGGCCAGCCCCGCCGTCACGCTGTTAAATTCGCGTTGGAAAAATTCAAAAACCGCAAAGCGCAAGTTTTAGGCGCCATCCTCAACAAACGCAAATTCCCGCTGCCGGGGTTTTTGTATGAGAGCGTGTAGGTATTGTTATGGAAAGAGTTGCATGGCTGGATACTGCAAAAGCCCTTGGGATTTTCTTAGTTATTCTTGGTCATCATAAGATAAACTCTACTATACTTATTTGGATTTATTCGTTTCACATGCCATTATTCTTTTTTATATCCGGGTATTTATTTAATCCTGAAAAATATCCTGTATTTAGCTCTTTTTTTGTCAAGAAATTTCGCACTCTTATTATTCCGTACTTCTTTTTCTCACTATTTTCCTACCTGTTCTGGTTATTAATTGTTCATAAGTTAAGTATTCATGGGTTATCTTTGCGTATGGATCCTATTAAACCCCTTATTAGCATTATTTATGGAATAGGTGTAAATGGTTGGGAACAGCCCTTAGATAAAGCACTATGGTTTTTATTATGTTTATTTGTTGCCGAAATATTGTTTTGGAAGATTAATTCTTGCTGTAATAGAAAGCAATTACCTTTAATGATTATTGGATTAGTAATACTAAGTTTTATTTTAAGTATTTTAAATTTGCCCAAACTACCATGGAGCGTGGATGTGGCAATTACTGCATCCGTTTTCTATGGAATTGGGTTTTTATACAAAGATATGGTTATGATATGGATGAATAATAAGAATTTCATTCCATCCTTGTTATTCTTATTAATCATAAATTTATTATGCTGCTCTTTGAACGGAATTACATCAATTAATGGAAATCATGGGAATTTTATCCTTTTTTATATATCAGGTATAGCTGGAGTGCTTTTTTTAATTGGAATAAGTAAATTAATTATAGTTAATAGTACTATTGAAATTATTGGGCAAAACACACTAATCATTATGGGTATGAGCGGAATTTCATTCTTTGTGTTAAGAGGAATTATTTATTTAATTACAAAATCATTGCCAATGATGACATCCGAAGTGCCTATTTTTATTGCTGTAGCATATTCAATCCTACAAATCTTATTTTTGATACCAATAATTCACCTATTAAATAAATACTTTCCATTTGTTATTGGTCGTCGATAAGGCTGACCGTTCCCCGTTAAATAAAGCCATTTGCATGTAGAGTTTCCTGGGGTGACCGTTCCCCGTTAAATAAAGCCATTTGCATGTAGAGTTTCCTGGGGTAAACTAACCCTAAACCAGGAGGCGAACATGCGTAAAAGATTCACAGAAGAACAGATCATTGCAGTATTAAAGGATGCCGAAGCCGGAACCAAAACGGGTGATATTTGCCGGCAACATGGCATATCGTATGCCACCTTTTACAAGTGGAAGGCCAAGTATTCCGGGCTTGAAGTATCCGATTTACGGAAGATGAAGGCGCTTGAGGCAGAGAACAGCAAGCTCAAGCAAATTGTGGCTGACTTGTCCTTGGACAACCGGGCCTTAAAGGATGTGCTGTCAAAAAAATTCTAAGGCCCAAAGTAAAGAAGGACGTGGCATTATATATGATTGAACGTCACGGCCTTTCACAACGGCGGGCCTGCAGTCTGGCGACAGTATCACGGACGGTCATGCATTATCACCCTAAGCCTGATGAGCTTAATGACAAGCTTAAAGAGCGTCTCAAAGCATTAGCTGAGAGGCATAGGCGCTATGGCCATCCCAGACTGCATGTGCTTATAAGGCGTGAAGGTTTTATAGTTAATCATAAAAGAACAGAAGCAATTTACCGTCGGGAAGGATTGACTTTAAAAATCAGGCGTCGCAAGAAGTTTGCAGCCGTTGTGCGGGTAGCTTTACCGGCAGCAAGTCGCCCCAATGAACGTTGGGCGATGGATTTTATACAAGACTCATTATGGTGTGGCCGTAAATTCAGGACATTATCTATCGTTGATACATATACCCGTGAGTGCATGACTGTTGAAGCAGACACATCATTACCGGGGTTA
>JADFXX010000022.1 GCA_015233335.1 Candidatus Omnitrophota bacterium
CGGCATAGCTGGGCATCGCAAAGCACAGAAAATGGAGTACCGCTCGATGTGATTCAAGCCATAGGTGGCTGGAAAGACGCCCAGACTATGAACCGATATAAACATCTGACGGAAAGCTATAAGACCAAAGTTTTCTTGGAGAGGTTCTCATTACAAAGCGATGAGGACAAGAAAGTTAATGGCTAGTTAACGCCAAGGTACTTGTTGAAAATGTTTAGAACTCAATATACAATAACACATTACAGTAACGCTGAGACAGTCTCTGCGACTCGGCACTTTCTTTTTAGACCTTTTTTGCTTATTGGCACATTATCGGCAAGAGCACAAACTCAAAAAGTTGTAAGTTATTATTTAGCAATTCGTTGTTTAATTGTCGAGACAGTCTCTGGGACTCGGCACTTTCTTTTCCTTAATGGCGAATTAACGGCAAGTCCCCAGACTAAAAATGTTGTAAGTTATTATTCAGCAGTTCGTTGTTTAAATGCCGAGGTAGTCTCTGGGTCTCGGCACCATTCTTTTTTGTTCCTCAAATATTATTGTTTATTTAGTTCTAGCTGGGGATAGATCTCGGAGAGCAAATAGTCAATTTTATTTTCGGGCTGGAAATTGAGAGCTTTGCTTTTAAATGCCGAAATAAAAGCCTCTTGGTATTTTTTTTGATTTAAAAAGTCCACAGATTCAAGAAATAATGTGTAAGCGCGCTTTTCCGTTGAATCCAGTAAAAGGTAGGCGCTGACATATTTCGATTTTTCAATTAAACGCACAGTCAGGCCATAATTCGGAAAATCGTCCCCCCATTTGATGAAAATAACCGATGACCCCGAAGAGAGCAAATCTTCGGCAAAAACCCGGTTGCCGTAAAAATCCCTTATCCCATATCCGTCCTCACGATCACTGGGCTCGGTCATTTCAGTGTTAAAGAAGTAATTATTAGGGTATAAACGGGCCAGCTCACCGCTTTCTTTATGCGAACTAGCATAATTTCCCAAGAATAAACCATGCAGAGGGGTTAAATAAATATTGGTAGCGAGTGAGTTTGTCGGGACAATGATAGAGTTTGGGTATTTTGAACTGACTTTTTCATATAGATTGTTTATGTCATTTGACAGCTCGGACATATTTTTCCTGTACATTAGAGTTTGAAAGATATTCATAGAACAACATAAAATAATTGCAATAACAACCAGCCGTTTGAGGACGATATTCTTGGGAATCCCTAAATAGAATAGACAGAAAATTGGGCTAAACAGACTAAACCCGATTAAAAGATAATGAAATGCCAAGTGTTTAGCGACAAAGAGATAATGGGCGAGGCTTCCCAACGTTGCCGCCCAGATGAATCGGGTATTGCGATTCCCCGGATTATTTATAAATTGGAGAGTGCTCCATAGGAATAGCCCTAAGGTCGAGAAGACAAAAAATCTATGATAATATGCAATGATTTTTAAATGGGCCCAAAAAAGCGGCCAATCGATGATGCCCACAGCACCTTTACCATAAAGTCCGGGATGGGTGGAATAATTCATTATGAAATCGAACATGACAGGATATTTACAGATCACAGGAAACGTCCCTAAAATAAAAGAGGATATAAGCCCCAGGATAAAAAGGATTTTTAACCGCCATGAAATTATCATTAAAGGAATTAAAATAAGAGGGATAAAAGTCAGCTTGGTGGCCAATCCGAACCCGCAGACGACGCTGAGCATTAATACTGAAAAAAGCTCTTGGCGGGTCGATTTAGAAAAATACAGGCTCAGGAAGAATAGATTAAACAGACCGGTCAGAACGACCAGCAAATGTTCGCCAATGATGTTGGTAACTGCCGGAAGGACAGGAAAAGGGGAATCAAAGGCCTTGAGGGGGAAAAAACTTAACCAAGGCAGCTGGGTTATCAGAGCGGCAATTTTATCCTGTGTTTTAATATAAACATAACCGGCTAACAGGATCGAGGTAATGAAGGAGCTGATCACTAAAATATAAAAGGTGACAGATAAATAAAATTCAGGGTTTAAAAGGACCTTGTTTAGCGTTTCACTAGCTGAAAGACCGAAGTTTAAGAGACGGATGATCAATAAGATCAAAAGTTGAAGGGTGGTGCCCGGAGTATCTAAAAAGGTGGGGGTTAGATGCTTGACCATATGAAGCGCATTAAACAAAAACATGTATGAGGGGTCACAATATTGCCAAAAATGACCTGCAGAAGCTCTTAATATGAAGGACAAGAATGTTGCTATGCCTGGGACAATTAGGAATAAAGCGTGGGAGCGAAGAAAAAGGAACATATTTAATTTAATATTATAGGAAAGATAATGGCATTTCAACACTAACCTTTTGATTTTGACCGATTTAATTGTTTCAAATTGAGCAAAATTCTTTTAAAATACACCTTTCAAAGAGTTGGTGCGCCTAGAGGATGAGGGAAGGGTTTAAATAGGAGGAAGCATGAGAAAAATATTGGCCTGTTTGATTGCTTCGGGATTTTTATGGTCTTTTTTCATTCACACATCTTTTGCCGCGGATTTGACAAAAGCGGACCAACTTTTCGATAAGGGGACTTTTCAGGCCGCGCTTGAGGAGTATGATCAAATCATCAAAGATCCCAAGGGTGAGCACGAGGTTTTTAAAGCATTTTTTCGTGGCTGTGAATCCTTGACTAATCTATACCGTTACGGTGATGCCGTAGAACGGATCCGCAATTACAAAGGCGTCCTCTCAGGTCATGACCGGTATCTTTTTCTCGCTCTTAAGGCGGAAGTTTTACGTAATTTTTTAATGCAATACGGCGCAACCCAAAGAACGGATGTCTTGGATATTCCCGGCAAAGAGGCCTTTCGTCTGACCCCCAAAGAAATCAGAGAAGAGATCACCCGTGCCTATGCCGAACTTTGGGAGAGCCGGCATGAACTCTTTAAACTGCCCTTAAGAAATGAAGATTATTTTCTGGACCTTAAAAATGTTGATTTTGGATTGTACCCGACATTCTTGGATTATGTGGCAGGAAGCTGGCTTGACCATATTCTGCAATCAGGGAACAACTCAAGTGGGATCAAAAATAATCCTGAGGCTTTGGCGTTATTAGCGGATACGTTCCAACAGCCTTTTAAGTTCAATGACCCTCCGGGTCTTTTGGCCGCGGAATTGATTGAGGCTTTGGTCCAAGAACACGCCGGTCAGGATTTAGAAGCTCAAGAACGGTGGAAAATCCAACGGGTACTTTTGCCGGTTTTGCACAACTATCTCTATACATTTCCTAAAGAGCAGGACAATATCGGCTATACCCTTTTGGCCAGGGATGTCTTGCTGCGATGGGCGGATACCTTTAAAAACTCCGAAGCCAGGGCCGAAGCGCTTTTTGAAGTTGCCAGTTTTTATCATTCCGGGTGGTTAAGCCATGAAAAGCATACTGAAAAGCGTACACATGATTTATGCAAACAAATTGAGACCCAATTCCCTTCGACTAAAATGGTGCCCCGTGCCAAAAGATTGCGTCAGGAAATCGAGATGCCATCTTTGAATCTTGGGCCCAAATCAGAAGCGAAACTCGTCCCGAATGCGTATACTTTGACGACAAAAAATATCCCTCGGGCTTATTTTAGGATTTATTCTTTCGATTTGTACAAGGCCATCGATTTAAACAAGGACCAAAACAAATATAACCGCGGCTTAAGCAGTGTTTTTAATAACTACCCCTATCCGGCCTGGATCAGAGAAATCGTAAAAGCAGGTGAGCCCTTAAAAACCTGGCAGCAGGACACTCAAGACCATGGGGATTATGAAATTTTAAATAATGATGTTTCCCTCCCTCAATTAGACAATGGATTTTATCTGTTATTAGTCAGCGCTGATGACAGTTTTACTTTTGGCAGCTCCCTTTTAAACGTAACTGTTGTCAATGTCACAGACCTTCTTTTAATGGCGACCACCGGCCCTACGGATAAAACATTGGCGGCATATTATGAGATGGTAGAAAACGGGAATTTGACGACCATTGACGATGAGATCAGCCGTTTTTATACGGTGGATGTGAAAACCGGGAAGCCTCTTACGGATACCGCGATAGATGTCATTCAGTCTAACCAAAATGAAAATCAGATCAGTTTGAAAACAGATAGGCAGGGAGAGGCGGGGTTACCCTGGACGATCAATCTAGGCCCCAATATCAGCAGTTATGCGCAATTTGATGTTTTAGCCCGGAAGGACCATTCTTTTGCTTTTTTGCCCCAGCCGGTTTATTTTAATTATTCTTCACGCACCCCCTACGACATTTTTATCGAGACTGACCGGCCGATCTACCGTCCCGGCGACAAGGTTGAGGCCAAGGTGATCTCGGTCAAACATGTTTCCTCCGGTTTTAAAGTGATCGACGATCAGGCAACCGTTAAAGTAACAGCCAATGACCCGAATGGGAAAGAATTTTTTAGCAAGGACATTGCCCTTAATGATTTTGGCAGCGCTTCATTCCAATTTGAAATCCCATCGGGCAGACTTTTGGGCCAGTATGGCCTCGGAGCGTATTACACAGACGGCCGTTTTACCGGCAATGCCAGGGTCAATTTTAGTGTCGAAGAATACAAACGACCGGAGTTTGAACTGACATTTAAGACTGCCGAGAAACCGTGGAAATACAATCAACCGGTTGAAATCCAGGGAGACGCCAAATATTATTTTGGCGGAGTTGTGCCGGATGCTGTGGTCAATTATAAAATCCGCCGTCAATTATTTATTCCGTATTGTTTTCGTTTTTGGTTTGGCCGTGATTACGTTTTTGATCGCGGGGGAGAGGAAATTGCCTCAGGCAAGACTACGACGGATAAAGACGGCCGATTTACCATTGCCTTTACCCCGACTTCCGCAGGGGATAACGGTTATTCCCAACAGATGCCGGATATAAGCGCCTATGATGTTGAGGTTGACGGCAGGGATGCCGGCGGCCGCACCATTCAGGCCAGTCATAGTTTCCGTGCTGGGAAAAACGCTTTGTATTTTGAAATTTCTCCTCAAAAAGGGTTCTTTTTTGAGAATTCTCCGATTAAGATCGACACTCGTCAATTGACGGTCAATGATGCGCCCTTAGGGGGTCAAGCTAATTATGAGGTTTATGTACTTAAATCCGACGCTGTTCAAGATTCTTTGAATAATAGGGGTAACTGGCAAAATGCCCCGATTTTGCAGATGCAGCTTAAAGATTTTCCTAATGGCCCCTTGGCTGTGAGCGGTCAGGTTGACTATGATAAGGAAGGCAAGGCCACCATTGAGCTTCCTTCATTAAAACAGGGAGGGTATCGCCTTGTCATTAAGACTAAGGATGCTTGGGAACAGGAAGTTAAACAGGACCTGATTTTTGTGGTGGCCAAGGACATGAAGACAGCAGTGCCTCTGGGGGCGTATTCTGTCACTATTCCTGAACAAGAGGAATATGCAGTTGGCCAGACGGCTAAATTTTTGATCGGCTCAAGCTTAGGTGCGGGCCAATATTTCTTGGAAATTTGGACCGGTGAATACCTCCATGAAAAGCGTCTGGTCAATTCGATCTGGCCCATACAGGTCATTGAGGTCCCCGTCACCGAGGCACTCAAAGGCGGCTTTACCTTACGCTGGTTTGGGGCCAAGGATTACAATGTTTGGCATGGTCAAGCTTCTGTGTCTGTGCCTTGGAAAGAAAAGAAACTTTCTGTGGAACTGGATCCTTTTACACCGGAGCTTATGCCGGGCTCTGAGGCGACTTGGGGGATCAAGGTTTCAGACAAGGACCAAAAACCGGTTAACTCTGAAGTGATGGCCCTGATGTACGACCGGTCTCTGGAGTATTATTTTTCTTCCTCTTATCCTTGGCTTGATGGTCTCTACGGCCAGAGGTTTGGGCAGGAATACAATTATGGCTTTGATTCTCTTGGCACGATGAATGTTTTCCAAGTCCCTGTGACCGAGGGATTGCTGCAAAAAATCCTCAATAGTTTTGAACAGCCCATCGAGGAGTTTCGCCTTCCGGGGCTGCGCACTTGGCAAACTTGGGGCAGGGGATTTTCATCAGATTCCGAAAGTTTAGGCGGCGGCATGGCCATGCGAAAAGGGGTTCAAGGCCGTTTCAAAGCGGCTATGGATGGTGTTGCTGAATCAGCGCCTGCAGGTGCGAATGCTATTATGGCAGAAAAACGAGGCGTCGCTCAAGCATACGACGCCAAAAAGGCAGATAAGGATTTATCTTCAACCGTCGGGGCCCCTGTTTCCGTTCGTAAAGAATTCGCGGATACAGCATTTTTCAAACCACATGTTCTAACAGCCTCTGATGGCAAGGCCTCCTTTAGCTTTAAAGTTCCCGAACAGCTGACAGGCTGGAAGGTCAAAGCTTTTGCGTTTACCAAGGATATTAAAGAAGGAACAACTGTCAGGGAAGCGGTGACTCGTAAAGATCTCATGGTGCGTGTGGATATCCCCCGGTTTTTTAGGGAAAGTGACAAAGGAACGATCACTGCTTTTGTACATAATGAAGGCCAACAGCCGCTTACAGGCCGGTTAAAGATAGATGTGACGGAAAAAAATGAAAACATCAACCAAAAGATCAAACTTGCCGATCCTGCACGGGAATTTACGGTTGAGCCGCATGCTCAAAAGAGTTTTGACTGGTTGATCGAAATCCCGCCGGGAGTGACGACTTACCAAGTCCATGCAGAGGCCATTGCCGGAAAAGTATCTGACGCCGAAGAGCGTTTGCTGCCGATCCTGCCGTCAAGGGAGCGGTTAATGGAGTCCCGTTTTATATCGCTATCGGATAATGCTGCTCAAAAACTTGAGATCAAACTTGCGGATGATCCCACACGTATTAACGAGGCCATGAATTTACAGGTCGATCCTCAGTTATTTCTAACTGTGATGAACTCCATCCCGTTTTTGGTTAATTATCCGTTTGAATGCGTCGAGCAGATCCTCAATAAGTACGTTCCGCTTTCGATCATGAGCCAGATTTACCGGAAACATCCCGAAATCGAGCGGGCGGTCAGTAAAATTCCTAAACGTTCAACAATTTCTCCGGCTTGGGACAAGGATGATCCCAATCGGCTTATGAAACTTATGGAAACTCCCTGGGTTTGGGAATCGCAAGGAGGTCCCAGCATTAAAGACAGTATTGATCTGCTTGAACCCGAGACAGTTAGTGCCAAGGGTGCGGAAAATTTGGGGAAGCTGCGCAGCGCCCAGCTTTCTAACGGAGCTTTCCCCTGGTGGCCGGGCGGTGAAGCAGATCCCTATATGACCTTGTATGTTCTCGAAGGATTTTCACAGGCACGCCGATATGGGGTGGATGTGCCGCGCGATATGATCGAGCGGGCACTGGCCTACGTGAATTCTGAAATTCCGCTTCGGCTTAAGCCTGAGGCGTATGAGCTCTCCCTGATATCAATGGCGGCATATGTCGTGACCTCTTATCCAGAAAATGAATTCCCCGCCGCCCGTCAAGGTTTCCAAGCGGCCAGGTCGTGGGTTAAGTTTTTGGAGGGTAATATTCACGCTTTAACACAATTCGGTAAAGCTTATCTGGCTTATACGTATATTCATTTGGGGGATACACAGAGGGCCAATGAGGTCTTGGATATGGCCATGGATGGCAGCCGCCAAGACCCTATTGCAGGAGTCTATTGGGCACCGGAAAAATATTCCTGGGTGTGGTATTCCGATACGGTGGAGATGCACGCGTTTTTGCTTCGCACCTTGCAGGAATTACGCCCTGAGGATAAGCGCATCGACGGAATGGCGCAGTGGCTTTTGTTTAATCGCAAAGGAAATGTGTGGAAGTCAACCAAGGCCTCGGTGGCAGCGGTATTTGCGCTATTGGATTTCATGGATCGTAAAGGCTCTTTGGTGTCCGATCAAAATTTTAAAATACAATGGGGAAAAACAAACGATGCCGTAACGGTGGCGGCTGACGAATGGTTAGAAAAACCTTTGCGCTGGCAAAAGCAGGGGCTTGAGATAGAACCTTCGGATACAACGGCCACAGTCAGTAAAGACGGTCCTGGCGTTGCCTTTGCCAGTCTTAATTGGACATATTCGACAGACCAGATCCCTCAGGCCTCAGAGCCGGGGATGATTGCTCTCACCCGGGCATTTTATTTGCGCCTGAAAGAAGGCGAAGATTATCATCTCAAGCCCTTAATAAGCGGATCATCGGTCAATGTGGGTGATGAGATCGAGGTTCAACTGAAGATCAATACCCGTTCCCAGTTTGAGTATGTTTATCTTAAAGACCCCAAAGCCGCCGGCTTTGAGGCTGAAACGTTGTTGAGCGGCTGGAAATATGACCCGCTGTCGTTTTATGAAGAGCCCCGGGACTCTCTGTCTAACTTTTTTATGTCTTGGGTGCCTCAAGGCGAATATATTTTACGTTACCGTCTGAGGCCATCTAAACCGGGAACCTACCGCATAGGGGCTGCCACTTTGCAGCCGATGTACGCGCCTGAGATGTCTGCCCACAGTGATGGGTTTATCATTGATGTTTTAGAAGTCCCTAAAAGCCAGAAATAAATGGTGAAAATGTCCGGAATACTGATACTATCTAACAGGCACTACGACTATGAGCATACCGGAAGATGACAGACAGATCATATCTTTAAGCGCAATGTCCTTAGGACAGCGCGGAGAGATCGTTGGATTTTCTCTCGAGAACGAGGGAGGCGGACCTATCCATGAGATGGTACTAGCCCCCGGTGAGCAGGTGGAGATCGTACGCAGGGCTGGTCCCGCAGATGCGATAGAAATCAAGATCCGTGGGTATTTTCTTTCTTTACCTAAACCGCAAGCGGACCTTATCAAAGTCAAGCTTTTGGCCTGAATTTAACAAAATTGGGGATTTTTATGAAAAAATTTGAAATCAACAGCCAGCATATCGTCATTTTTTTAGTTTCCCTAGTGTGCATTTCCCAGGAATTATTTTTAACGCGTATTTTGAATTTAAAAGCTTGGAATCATGTGGTCTACACGGTGATCCCTTTTGCGATGTTAGGCTATGGCATTGGCGCGAACATCGTGCTGGTTTTTAATGATTTTTTTAAAAAATTTCAGAAGGAGCGGCTGTTAGCCGTTCTTTTATTATTGATCGCCTTGACCACCGTGGGCACGGCCCTTCTCCTTAAAGATATCCCGATCAGGGTCGAATATATTCTTTCTATTTTTGCCAATGTGAAGGCGATCGGGATGCTTCTTTTGGCCTATACCATCTTTATGATTCCCTTTGTGTTGATCGGTTTCCTGATCGTTTATTTATTTTCCAACAATCCTCAAGGCGGGCACGTTTTATATTTTTTTGATCTTCTCGGGGCCGGTTTGGGGGCGTACTTATTCTTTCCCTTTATCAGTCAATTTGCCGTTTTTCATTCTTTAGCCATTTTTTCTGCCGTATGCCTTTTGACCGCGATGTGGCTGTTGCGTTCAAAATTAAAATGGGTAGGGATTCTTAGCTGGATTGTTTTGTTCTTCGTCTGTTTTTCTATAGCCCAAGAACCTTCGGAATATGTTGTGGACCCGCGTAAAGGCTGGGAGTGGATACCCGGATATTTTGACCGCAAGGACTATGACCATCTGGTATCCCACTGGCACCCATTAGGCCGCACAGATGTTTATCGCATGAAAGGGGCCAGCGGTAATCGTGTTTATCAGACTAATCCCGGGACTTTTGAGATAAACTTAAGTCCCTTACCGGAATTTTCTTATTTCTCGACGAATTTTTTAGCCGGTACTCCGGTATATGCCATGTCCCCGGCAGGTCTGGCCCAGCGCCATTCGCAGGTCAAATTGTTCAGCCAGCGTATGGAAGTCGCCTACACCTTATTGCAAAAGCCTAAAGTGCTAGTGATCGGTGCCGGCGGCGGGCGCGATATTTTTATGGCGCATACTCACGGGGCCACACAGATCATAGGTGCTGAAATCAACCCCGGCATTGTCGCAGAAATGTCTCCGGGAGGTAAAATGTATGATTATTCCGGACGGATCTATACCGGTGAAAACACCAAGGTCTATGCCATTGACGGCAGACATTTAGTCAAGAAACTGCCCTCCAACAGCATGGATTTGATCGTGCTCAACGGAGTGGACACTTTTTCCGGGCTTTCATCCGGGGCCTACGCGTATGCCGAAAGCTATCTTTATACGAAAAACGCCATGGAAGATTATTTACGGGTGCTTAAAGACGGAGGGATGATTAATCTTTACCGTTGGGCGTTTCCCGATATGCCGAGGGAAGAACTGCGTTTGCATGCCATAGCCCTGTCGGCCTTAAAAAGTATGGGTGCAAAAAATCCATGGGACCATATCATCATCGGTTTGCATGGCTGGTCTATTTTTCTTATCAAGAAAACGCCCTTTACGGACCAAGAACGCGCCATTGTTTCCGACTATTTTCTGCGTCATGATGTCGGTATTGTTTATCCGGCTCCCGAGGTGCTTAAAAAATTTGGAGGGCCGCTGACGACCTTTGAGGAGTATGTTAATTTCTTCAAGAAGGGCGCCGAGCACAGTTTTGAGAAATATTATCCTTACGACATATCCGTCATTACTGATGACAATCCTTTCTTTTATAAGTATTACAGGCTTAGCAGTTTCAATCCTTTTCGTACCTACGCCGTCCACCACACGGGTCCGATCATTTTCCTGACGCAGACTTTGATCCTCTTGCAGGCGATCATTTTTATCGCCTTATTTATTTTTATCCCGCTATGGATGGCTAAAAAGCAAGGTATCGAACGGCTGCCTGCTCGTTCCATTAAACCGTTCATCATCTATTTTGCCTGTCTGGGCGCGGGATTTATGTTCATTGAAATTCCCCTGATGCAGCGTTTTGTGCTCCTGCTGGGCTCTCCGATCTATTCGCTGAGTGTCGTTTTGGCTGTACTGCTTGGGGCAACGGGTGTGGGGAGTTTGTCAGTCGGTTTTTTTGACAAGTTGAAGAAGTCAGCCGAGCCGCCTTTGACATACCTGACAGCAGGGCTTGTCCTTTATCTGGTCATTTTGATTTTTGCAGGGACGAGGATCTATGATCTTTTTATGCCGTTCTCTTTTTTAGCCCGTATTTTGCTCGTCTCCTTGATTATATTCCCGATAGGGTTGCTTTTAGGCGCCTTTTTCCCGTCGGGTCTGCGTTTGATCAGCCGTGACCATCAAGACGCGATCGCCTGGGCTTGGGGGATCAATTGCGGATTCAGTGTTTTGGGCTCCATTTTGTCCATTATCATCGCGCAATTCCAGGGCTTTAATGTCGTGATCGCCCTGGCCTGCGTGCTCTATCTCATTGCTTTGTTGTCTTTTAGGAAATTGCACAGCAATGAACTATCCTGATTTCCGGAGTGAGGTCAGGCATAAACTCTCTTGACGTTATTATTTAAATAATGTATAAAATATTCCCTGCTAATCATATGCTGGCGTAGCTTAACGGAATATTGCCGACGTAGCTCAGTTGGAAGAGCAGCTGATTCGTAATCAGCAGGTCGGGGGTTCAAATCCTCTCGTCGGCTTTTATTAAACCTTTATGTTTTTACGTATAGCGACTATCGTAGTCCTTGGGTTTCTCGCCTTCGGTTGTATGCTGCCGGCCCCGTTTAAGACCATGGACGACCGTATTTCGATCGTCGATAATCCCGTCATTAAGTCCGTTTCTAATATTTCCGGAGTTTTTCGTGAAGGGTATTTTCACGACCAATTCTATTATAGGCCCCTGGTTAATCTTAGTTTCATGGAAGAATACAGGTTTTTTGGGCTCAGGTCTTTCTTTTATAATTTCGACAATTTGATCCTGCATATTCTTAACGCGATTTTAGTTTTCTTTTTAGCATCCCGTCTTTGCGGCTGTGTCAGTTTAGGTTTTTGGACAGGCCTCTTGTTTGTCCTTCATCCTGTCCAGTGGGAAGCTGTGTGCAATATCCCCGGGCGCGCCATCCTTTTGAGCACGTTTTTCGTATTAAGCACCTTTATCCTGTTTTTAGAATTTTACAAAAGCCGGCGTAGTCCTCAATTGGTTTTGGCCATGATTACATTCTTTTTAGGATTATTATCCAAAGAGTCTACCGGGGTCCTGCCGGCTGTTTTGTTTGTTTATCTGGCGTTTGATAAAACAAAACCGTGGCTTAGAAAAACAGGGGACCTGTCGGCGTTTTTGGTCGTGATCGGGCTCTATGGGCTATTGAGATATTATTTCGGCATCACTAAAGTCTATCATGCCGACGATCCAAACATGTTAGTGCTGGGTTTTGTGACATTTTTACGTTCGGTGATCACAGATTTACGTTTGTTTGTATTGCCCCTAGATCTGCATTTTGACAGGTGTCTGGAGTTTTTTATGTCCTTAAGCTATCCGCCTGCGATATTGAGTTTGGTTTTTTGGGCATTTTTTTTGGTAGTTTTGTGCGTTTTCCGCAGAAGTATATCGGGATTTGTGTTTTTTTTGATGAGTTGGTTTGCGCTTGAACTCCTGCCTGTATCACAATTGATCACGGGTATCGGTGTGGGGACGGGGCATGTGTCAACGGCCGAGCATTTTTTATATTTAGCGTCTGTTCCTGTTTTGATCGGCATGGTGACGGCCGCTCGATGGGGGTTTGAAATAAACACCAAGAGGGCCCTAGTTAACCCGGTAATTTTAAAATTTTTGGTGGGCGGGTTTCTGGGTTTTTTATTATTAATCTCCGTTGAGCAAAGTATTTATGCGGTCAGCGAATTTAGTATGCTTGAGCGGTCTCTTGCTTTTGAGCCGAATAATCCCCGTATTCAAGGGGCCATGGGGTTGTGGTATGTTTCAAAGGGGGACATTCCTGACGCCGCAAAGCATTTTAAGGCGGCGGCTTTGGCGGAGCCGCTTAATCCGATCTATCATATCAGCCTTGGGACAGCTTTATGCCAGCAAGGCAAATGGATCGAAGGGCTAGGGCAGCTCGTCGCGCTTGATCCGGGCAAATATGCGGACATGGTTACAAGGCAGGAACAATTGACCATGCCGCATATCCTCGAACAGATAAGGCAGGGGAAAAAATTTGATGCTAAAGGCTGGATGATTTTAGGGATTTATTATGCTAGAATCGGGCATGTAGAAGAGGCCATCAGCGCTTTTGTTAAAAGTGCAGATTTAAATCCCCTCCAGTGGGATGTTTGGATGAATCTGGCGTCATTATATGAAGCCCGGCAGAATTGGCCGGCGGCAAGGGCGGCATATCAAAAATTGCTTGAAGGTTCTCATTTGGCTGATTATCAAAAAGAAATTGTCTTAAGTCATTTAGCCGTGATCAAGGCGCGGTAGAGATTATGTGGGAGTTTATCCGCAATAAAAAAAGCAGGGATTTTTTCCGGTTCTGGTTTGCCCAGCTGATCTCCCAGTTTGGCGACCGGGTCTATCAAATGGCGCTGGTGGGGTTGATTGCCTTGCGCAATCCCGGGTCGTCGGTGGAAATGGCTAAACTGCTGGCCTTTACCATTATCCCGGTATTTATCGTAGGACCGATCGCGGGAGTTTATATCGACCGCTGGGACAGGCGTACGACCCTTTTTATCTGTGATTTCATCCGCGGCATGCTGGTCTTATTGGTTGCCTTTTGTCTGATCCGTTTGCCTGTCATTTGGCCGATGTATGTGGCGGTATTTATTATTTTCTCCTTTAGCCGTTTTTATGTGCCGGCCAAGATGTCCTTTATCCCTGAAATAGTCCATGAGGATGATCTTCATATTGCCAACTCTTTAGTCACCACCACAGGTATGATCGCTTTAGTATTGGGTGCGTTATTGGGCGGATTGATCGTCGAATATACCGGGTCCCTCGGAGGATTTCTATGGGATGCCGCCTGTTATTTTCTTTCCGGTCTATTAGTTTTTTCGATTGCGGCTTTACGTCACAGACTGCCCAACAGGGACGAAATGATTTCCGGCACCAGAGAGATGTTGGAGTCCCAAAAGAGCGTATGGCATGAAATGATCGGCGGTATCCGTTATATCCGCTCTCAGAAAGAGATCGGTTTTATTTTTTGGATGATGTCTATCCTTTTTGCCGCGGCCGGTGCGATTTATGTGGTCATCATTGTTTTTATTCAGCATGCTTTTCATAGCGTGACTAAGGACCTTGGTTTTCTAGCGGTGCCGCTTGGACTAGGGTTATTTCTGGGAAGTCTGGCTTACGGCAGATGGGGAACCAAGGTCACAGCTTTCAAAGTTATTTTTTGGTCGCTTATCTTAGGTGGTACTATGGTAGCACTGTTTGCCGCAGGGGTCGAATCAACACATAACCGGTTTCTAGCACTTGGGTTATCTTTCATACTGGGTTTTGTGGTAGGCCCTGTCGTGATCGCATCTAATACCGTCGTTAATAAGGTCTGCAGTATGGAAATGTCGGGAAAAGTTTTCGCGGCATTGGAATTTGTCATGCATTTAGCTTTCTTGGCGGCCATGTTGATCAGCGCGGTTTTAACCGAGCATATCGAACGCATGTGGATTTTAATCGCGGTGGGTGGTATATTTGTGACAGTTGGATTGGCGGGGTTATTTAAATTCCGGGAGAAAACAAGATCATGAATTTCGCGGTGTTGGCATCAGGTCATGGCAGTAATTTGCAGGCCATCATTAATGCCGCTCGAGCAGGGCGCATCAAAGCCGATTTAAAAGTGGTTATTTCCGATAAGAAAGACGCTTATGCCCTTAAGCGTGCTTTGCGTGCTAAAATTCCGGCTATTTACATTAATCCTCATGATTTTAGCGATCGGGAGTCCTTTGACCGGGCCCTAGCCGGACATTTGCGGAAATTCAAGATCGATTTTGTTGTGCTGGCAGGATACATGCGCCTTTTAAGCCGTTACTTTATCCGGCAATATCCCAACAAAATCCTGAATATCCATCCGTCTCTCCTTCCCGCATTTAAAGGTCTGCATGGGACCAAAGACGCTTTTGATTACGGCGTTAAGGTGACAGGGCCGACTGTCCATTTTGTCATCGATGAAGTAGATGCAGGGATGATCGTTCTGCAGGAACCTGTCCGCATTGAAGCCAAAGACACCTTAGAAACCCTTGAGCGAAAAATCCACAAAGCCGAGCATCGCATATATCCTAAGGCTATTGATCTTTTTGCCCGTGGTAAATTAAAAATTATAGGCAGAAAAGTTGCAATAGTTTAGTTGCGCTGTTGTGTCATTGCGAGGAGCCGAAGGCGACGTGGCAATCTTTTGTATCCGTCCGGCCAACCCATCTTGGCAAGCCTGCCGCAGTAGTGTAAGCTTCAATCGTTAAGGATAACGAAAGAGGCCAAAGATGGGAAAAAGAATCCGTAATCAACGAAGATGGCGCGAGGTGGT
>JADFXX010000023.1 GCA_015233335.1 Candidatus Omnitrophota bacterium
TCGACCATGGCTTTATTATTAACCATTTATCGACGGATAGCAAAGACTTTTTGATGTTTTTGGATTGCTTCGTCGCCCTGCGGGCTCCTCGCAATGACACGGTTCTCTCAACCCGCTAAACATTTACAATTAATTACTTGCACTTGCAATTAAATAATGCTATCCTTTAGCTGGGATTAGTTGCATATGCAAATAAATGAAGAGCGGGTATAAAAATGCGCCGGGGCTCAATAGAACAATTTAAGCAAGCAGGGGTAGATATCGGACTAGGCAGGTGCCATGAAGAAATGGTGTACGGCCTTGCATTGATGTACACGGCTATTTATGACGAAATTGGAGCTGCCCTTAAGAAATATAACCTAACTCCCGGGGAGTTGAATGTACTGATGCTTATCAAACACCAAGGGGGATCTCAAGGTTTAAGTCAGGTGGATTTGGGGCAGCGCCTGATGGTGACCGCCCATAATATGACCAGGCTTATACAGAGATTAGAGAAGGGATCTTTGGTCGGGCGTTCCATCGATAAAAAGGATGGGCGTGTTAATTTGGTTAAAATTACCCTTAAGGGTTCAAGATTGCTCGATCAAATCTGGCCCGGGTACAATCAGAAATTACAGTCCTTGGCCGGCAGGCTCTCGAAGGAAGACCAGTTGAGCTTAGCGGGGTTAATCCAAAAATGGCTGGGAGTTTGGAGATCGCTGAAGGTCTAATGGAGGGTTATTATGGGAAAATCTTGCTTCTCAAATTCATTTAAAGCGTTACTTACAGCGCAATTTATAGGGGCACTCACAGATAGCTTGTTGAAGGTAGTTGTTTCGCTATATGCTATTCAAATATTATTGTCCTCTGAATCAGCAACACGTGCGGTCAGTATTATTGGAGTTTTATACATCCTGCCATTCGTTATTTTTTCTCCCTGGGCAGGATATCTCGCCGACCGTTTCTCTAAACGTTGGGTGATCATCAGCATGGGGTTGCTTAAAGTCATTTTAGGATTGTTGGCCAGCTGGGCTTTGTGCAAAGGAGATCTGTGGTTTTTATGTGGAACGTTATTTTTGTTTATGGTTGATAGCGCTCTTTTTAGTCCGGCTAAATTTGGTATTTTACCGGAGATGTTAAAAGAAGAAGAACTTTCAAAAGGCAACGGGTATTTCCAGCTTTATACATTTATCGGAATTATTCTGGGAACAGCAGCAGGCGGAATGTTATTTAAGATTTTTATCGGGCATTTGTATTATATCGGATTTTTAATGAGCTTGTTGGCGCTGGTCGGTTTTGGAGTGAGTTTTGCTATTCGTTCCCAAGGGCAGGTGCCTCTGAAGGAACAGGGATTCTTATTAGGAAGCTTAAGGGCATGGAAGGGTATTCAAAAAGATACGGGGTTATTTTTGACCATGATGGCCCTGGCATTCTTTAATTTTCTCGGTGCAGTATTCCAGATGAACATCTTAATTTATGGAGCCCATGTGCTTTCCTTAGACCAAGTGCATATTAGCTTGCTCTTGGTAGCGGTCTCTTTGGGGATAGCTGCAGGAAGCGTATTAGCTGGGGGAGCTTCTGAAGGCAAGGTCGAGCTGGGCTTAGTGCCGTTGGGAGCCATGGGTATTACAGGGATGTCTTGGGCGTTAGGATTTGGGGGTAATTTTTATTCGGCCTTAGTCATGCTTTTTATTCTGGGGCTGTGTGCCGGTTTTTATACAGTTCCCCTAAATGCGTTTTTCCAGCGTTACAGTCCCTCCCAGGAAAGAGGGCAGTATCTTTCTGTTTTGAATATGTTTTCTGCGGGAGCTTCTCTTTTGGCTGGCGGCTTTTTGTGGTTATTCGGAGGGCAACTGGACATCAGTTCAGATAAGATCTTCTGGATCTCAGCAGTCCTGTCTGCGGTTGTAACAGTTTATATTATTTTGACATTGCCGATTGCTTTGGTGCGATTGGTCAACTGGATCTTGGTCCATTCCGTCTACAAATTACGCGTGGTCAATAGTAGTTATGTCCCAGAGGAAGGAGGGGCGTTATTGATCGCCAATCATCTCTCATATATAGACGCGGTGTTGATACTTGCTGGTTTAAAACGGCCTATCCGCTATATTATCCATCGCAAAATATATGAACTTCCCGTTATTAATCTTTTTTGCCGGGTGCTTAAGGCCATTCCTATTGACCGGGATGAGGGGCCCAAGGCTATTGTGCATGCGTTTTCACAGGCTCGCAGCGCGATTGAGAATGGCGAGTTAGTATGCATTTTTCCCGAAGGAGGATTGACACGTACGGGTAATATGCTCCCCTTTAACCGGGGGTTTGAACACATCATGAAAGGCTTAAACGCGCCGATCATTCCTTTATATCTTGATAATATCTGGGGAAGTGTATATACGTTTGCCAATGGGAAATATTTCTGGAAGTTCCCGCGTTTTACACTTTATCCGGTTTCGATCGTTTTCGGTAAGCCCATGCCGTCCACATCCAAGGCTCATCAGGTGCGTTTGGCAGTGCAGGAGCTTGGTTCTGAGGCGAATATTTTGCGGGGTGAATGGCGTAAAAAGCTTCATTTGGCTTTTATGGATGAAGTTAAACGGCATCCGTTCAAGTTCTGTATGGCAGATTCAATGGGGTTAAATCTGACCTATCCAAAAATATTTGCAGCTGTGGTTGCTTTATCTAAAATTTTGTTCCCCTCCCATCGTCGTCCTCTGGAAACAAATGAAATGGTGGGAGTATTACTGCCATCTTCTTGCATGGCGGCTATTTCCAATCTAGCTGTCGCGTTTGCAGGAAAGGTTCCCGTCAATCTAAACTTTACGCTTTCAGCTCAAGCGTTTGATTCTTGTGTTAAGCAGTGCCAAATGCGAATGATCATCACTTCCCGGGCATTTTTAGAGAAAGCAGGTATTGGCGTGAGGCCTGAGATGGTTTTTTTAGAGGACATTAAGTCTCAGATGAGCCAGGGAAAAACAATTGCATATCTTCTGGCCGCATGGATTCTTCCTAAATGGCTGTTGAGCACATTGTTTGTTCGCGGGGATAAATTAAATGTGGATGACGTGGCAACGGTTATATTTTCCAGCGGATCGACAGGGGAGCCTAAGGGCGTATTACTGACCCATGCGAATATTTTCTCAAATATCGAGAGTTTTTATCAGGTTTTCAATATTACGAAGGATGATGTGGTTGTCGCGGCCCTGCCATTTTTTCATTCTTTTGGATTTACCGCAACATTGTGTTTTCCTTTGGGGACAGCTGTGGGAGTGGTCTTCCATACTAATCCGTTGGATGCCGGTATCATTGGTAAGCTTGCAGCTAAATATAAGGGCACGATCCTTATGGGAACTCCGACTTTTTTATCTGCCTATGTTAAGAAGTGCACGAAAGAGCAATTTGCCCACGTTCGCATGGCGGTCGTCGGAGCAGAGAAATTAAAAGAGTCACTGGCCAATGCTTTTAAGGAAAAATTCGGGGTGGTGCCGTTTGAAGGGTATGGAGCGACGGAATTGTCTCCGATCGTGACAGTCGGGTTCCCTGATTATGTGAATGAAAAAACATCGCAACACCAAGTCGGTTACAAATTTGGCAAGGTCGGCCACCCGATCCCTGGTGTCGCGGTTAAAGTTGTTGATCCGGACAGCTTTGAGACAAAGGGGCCGAATGAAGATGGCCTGCTTTTGGTCAAAGGGGCCAATGTTATGAAAGGGTATCTAAACAATCCGGCCCAGACAGCACAAGTGCTTCAAGAGGGCTGGTATATTACGGGAGATATTGCCACGATCGATGAGGACGGTTTTATTAAGATCACGGATCGATTGAGCCGTTTTAGTAAGATCGGCGGAGAGATGGTCCCGCATATTAAGGTCGAAGAAAATATCATGGAAGCTCTGGGGGCCACAGATCCGGTTGTGGCAGTGACATCGGTTGCTGATGAAAAGAAAGGTGAAAGGCTGATCGTTCTTCATACGGTTGACCTTGATGTGGAGGCGATCTGTGAATCATTGACCCGAAAGGGCATTCCCAATTTATGGATACCCAAGAAAGACAGTTTTTATCGTATTGATGCAATTCCTGTCTTAGGCACAGGAAAGACAGACCTTAAATGTGTGAAGTCCATGGCAGCCCAATTAGTGGCATCAAACAAGGGAGAACTCAATGCGTCAGGTGACGCTTAAAACTAAAGATGAGCACAGGATCGAAGCCGTGCATTATGATATGGGGTTTAATAAGGCTGTGATCCTAGCACACGGATTCTTCAATGCCAAGGACGCATATATTTTTCGTGAGATTGCCAAAGCTTTGACAGCGAACTATGATGTTATTGCCTTTGACTTTCGCGGACATGGGAAGAGTTCGGGGCTTTTTACCTGGACTGCGAGAGAATGTGCTGATTTGCGCTGTGTTATTGCTTATGTCAAAAAATGTAAATATGAATCGATAGGGCTCATGGGTTTTTCTCTGGGAGCGGCCATTAGTCTCATCGAAACAGCACAGAACCCGGACATAAAAACCGTGATCGCCGTCAGCGCTCCGTATGATCTATGGAAAATAGACTTTCATTTTTGGGAGGCAGGAATGCTGGATGACCTTAAGTTGAATTTGGGTTATAAAGCGAAAGGCAAGGGTATTCGTCCCAGTCATCCGTGGGAACCGAAGGTGGCTCCGATCGACATTGTTGGGAACATTTCTCCCCGGCCGGTTTTGTTTATCCATGGAGCAGAGGACTGGTTGATCAAGCCTGATCATAGTCGCCAATTGTATAACAAAGCCAAAGAGCCCAAAAAGATCATCATTCTTGAAAAGGCCGGACATGCCGAAACAATTTTTGATCAAGACAGGGATTTACTGATGAAACCTTGTTTGAATTGGTTTAAGGACACACTTTAAAAAGGAGATTATTTATGGGCCGAGCCATTGTGCAGGGGATCATTGTCGTGTTTTTGTATTTCTTGGGGGCGTTGGTCGTAGGAGCGGCTCTTTCACCGGCCTTAGCGGTATTCCTTAAATTATTGGACCTGACGGCTGGTTGGGCTGTTTGTTCGCGTGCATTGATGCTAGGATTTGGGATTGCCGGCGGATTCTTTCTTTTTGGCCTCACTTTACTATTTCTCGTAGGGCTTTTGAATATGATTTTGCAGCTTCGACTAAAAGAAGGGTCTTTCAGTTTTAAGGATGGGGAGCTGTTCAAATGGTTTTTTCTCAATGCATTAGTCCAGGCGGTGAAGGCATTCTTTATGGACTTCATGTTGTTGACTCCGTTTTCTAATTTATTTTACCGTATGATGGGTGCCCGGTTAGGCATGAACGTACAGATTAATTCAAAGAACGTCGCAGATCTTTCGCTTTTAGAGATCGGGGATAATACGGTCATCGGAGGTAATGCGACTGTCATATGCCATCTTTTTGAACGCAGGGGGCTTAGACTTAAAAAAGTTAAGATCGGTGCTAACGTGGTCATTGGACTTAACTCTGTCATTATGCCGGGAGTTCAGATCGGGGATCATGCCATTATTGCTGCGGGAGCAATTGTCCCTAAAGACACTGTTGTTGCGGAACGTACGGTATATATCGGACGGGAACGGGAGCCTAAAAAGGATGTCCATCAGGAATAGATAGAAAAAGAGAGGAGGAAGGTTATGGGAATTTTTCAAAGGATCGGCAGGGGTTGGCAATTGGCCATGGCGAGTTGGGGAATTATTGATAGAAATAAAAGTCTGCTTATTTTTCCCTTACTTTCGGGATTGTCACTACTGTTTATGATGGGAAGTTTTTTTATAGGCACATCTGTTTTGGGGGGCGGCTTAGAAGGAGCTGATCAATCAGGCCATGGTATGGGGTATTTGTTTCTTTTTATTCTTTATTTTATTAACTCAACGGTGATCATATTTTTTAATATGGCCTTGATCCATTCAACATTTAAGATCTTGAAGGGAGAAACAGCAACTGTATCAGATGGCATTGATTTTAGTCTATCCAAATTGAATTTGGTTTTATCATGGGCCTTAGTTTCAGCAACCATTGGCCTTATATTGAAGATCATGGAAGACAAGCATGCCGTTTTAACAAATATTATTATCGGTATTTTTGGCATGTTATGGTCTTTGGCAACTTTTCTTGTTGTTCCTGTGATGGTCTATGAGAATTTAGGGGTGTCTGAGGCGATTAAACGTTCCACTTCATTATTTAAGAGCACTTGGGGCGAGAGGGTAGGTGCCGGATTTAGTTTTGGAGCCATAGGTTTTATTTTATTTTGTGTGATCGGGATATGGCTGGGGTATTTGATCATTCCGCTCAATTTTTTCGCCTTCATTATCGCGTTAGTGTTTACAGGATCGATGATCGGTTGTCTTATTTCAACTGTTCAAACAGTATTTTTGGCGGCTGTCTATCAATATGCCGCAGGCATACCTGTTGAGGGAATTAATAAGATTGAATTGGGGGGGATATTCACAGCGAAACCTTAAACAGAAAGCGAGTGAAAGAGCATGGCATCGATCTATGATTTAAAACCTAAATTTCAGGCATTCTTAAGGCCTCTCACAGGGCGCCTGTATAAAGCGGGGGTCACGCCTAATCATGTGACGATTATGGCGATGTTGGGATCCTTGCTGGTTGGTCTTTTGTCAGTTAAATCATTGGAAAATCGTTTGTGGCTTTTGATTTTTCCCATCTGGCTTTTTTTAAGGATGGCTTTAAATGCTATTGATGGGCTTATGGCCCGTGAATTTGATCTTAAGTCACATGCAGGTGCGGTATTAAATGAGACAGGAGATGTTCTCTCGGATATTTTTCTTTTCCTGCCGTTTGCCCTGATCCGTCCTGATGCCGGCTGGGCCGTTATTTTTTTTACTATAGGAGCGATGTTAAGTGAGTTTTGCGGCATTTTGGGACAGGCACTGGGCGGCCGGCGCCGTTATGAAGGACCGATGGGAAAAAGCGACCGGGCTTTTTTAATAGGGGCACTTGCCTTAGTCTCGATATATTTTCCATGGATGATGGATTGGTGGGCTTATTTTTTTTGGGGAGCTTTTGTTCTTGTTTTATGGACGAGCCGGAACCGCACGGCTGTTATGTTAAAGGAACTGAATAATGATTAAGACCGTTTTTTTACCTACTCCTTTAGGGCTTGCCGGAGTGCTGATACTAGGCATTCTTTGCCTGGCGACAGTCCTTGTCTGGGGCTTATCTAAAACAGCCTTGCCTGTTAATTGGAATGAACTAAGGCAACGTGTGCGGTCGTGGTGGTTTATGGCCGTATTTTTTTTCCTGGCTGTGACCGTCAATCCGGTGATTACGATTGTTTTTTTTGCGCTGATGAGCTTTTGGGTCTTAAAAGAATACATTACGATCCTTCATACCCGTCGGGCGGATCACCGCGCTTTGGTTTGGGCTTTTTTGGCCATTCCCATCCAGTATTACTGGGTGGCGAGCCACTGGTATATTATGTTTTTGATTTTTATCCCCATTTATATGTTTCTTTTCATTCCCTTCAGGTTGGTCTTATGCGAGGAGATCGAAGGGTTCCTTTCGTCTTCGGCCAGGATACAGTGGGGGATCATGATTTTTGTGTTTGGTTTAAGTCATATGGCCTATCTTTCCGTAATGCCAAAAATTCACGGGACACTCGCAAGTGGGCAGTCCCTTTTACTGTTTCTTGTGATCGTAACGGAGATGAACGATGTGTTTCAATATATTTGGGGGCGTACCTTGGGGCATCATAAAATTTTACCTAAGGTCAGTCCTAATAAGACATCAGAAGGATTCTGGTATGGAATTTTGACAACAACAGTTTTTAGTGTTTTACTTCGATTCCTAACGCCATTTGATTTTTTTGGGACCATGTTCTTTGCTTTTTGTATTGCAGTCGCAGGATTTTTCGGAGATGTGGTGATGTCTGCTGTCAAGCGGGATGCCGGGATCAAAGATTTTAGCAATATCATTCCCGGTCACGGAGGGGCTTTGGATCGAGTAGATTCATTATGTTATACAGCGCCGTTGTTTTTTCATATGGTGGCGTATTTCTATTATTAATGAGGATATGAGCGACCTCGTCAGAATAATTTTCTTTGTCTTGATTGTACGGCCGTTATTGGTATTTTTTATCGGCCTAAGAGTGCGTGGCAGGGAACATTGGCCTCTAGAGCATCCTTTTATTGTTATTGCTAACCATACGAGCCATCTGGATGCTGCAGCTTTATTGGCCTTTTTTCCCTTAAAGGATTTAAGGCGGGTACGGCCTGTTGCTGCGGCTGATTATTTTAATTCCAACAAGTGTATTGCATTTTTTAGCCGGATATTTTTTAACATTCTTCCCATCGCCCGTAAGAATATAGGGCGCCATCAAAATCCGCTTGACGGTCTTCGAGAAGCATTAGAGCACAAAGAAACATTAATTATTTTTCCAGAAGGGACTCGTTCCTCTTCCGGTGAAATGGGACCGTTTCATACAGGCATTGCCCATATTTTAAAGGAATTTCCTCAAGTGCCCGTCATACCTGTTTATATGTCGAATATGTATAAGGCATTACCGAAGGGAGAATTTATTCTCGTCCCGTTTATTTGTGAGGTCAATATAGGAAAGCCGTTATTTTTATCCGGTACGAAAGATGAGATCGTGCAGACATTGAGGGATTCCGTTATTAAACTTAAAGGCGAAGCTGAGTGGTAATTTCATCGGATATGTCCTAGGACAGGATCGCATATGATTGGGTTATTGAGAAAAATATTGCCGGAAGCAATCCCCGCTTGGGCGGCAGTGTCGTATTCCACCGGTGCTGCAAAGTTATATGGGCCTCAGTATAAGTTTATGGCAGGGGAAATTGCGGCTGTGGCCCGAGGGGTGTTGTTAGATATCGGGACAGGACCGGGACTGGTACCTCTCGAAATTGGGAAGATTGCTCCGTCACTTGAGATCCTTGGGATTGATGTAAGCGAGGCCATGATAGCGATCGCCCAGAAGAAAAGAGAGGAACTTGGGCAAAAACAGGTGTCCTTCAGGGTCATGAACGGCGATGCCTTAGCCTTTGCGGATAATTCTTTTGACATGATCATCAGCACCGATGCGCTGCATCACTTTAAGCGGCCCGTTATGGTTTTTGATGAGATCTACCGCTGTCTTAAGCCCGGAGGTGAGGCGTGGGTCTATGACGGATTCCCGGAGGCGTCAGACAAAGACATTGCTGCCTATATCCACGGCGCAGGAGGAGTTTTTTTGCCATACTGGTTTTTGCGGCTCAATTTGTTGATCCATGGATTTTCGAAAAAGGAGTATGACAATACTGTAAGATATAGGGTATCTCAAAGTAGATTCGGGACATGCATTTTTGAACAGCGCGGGATCATGATGCGGTTAAGGTTCTGTAAGAGATGATTTTTTAAGCGCGCTGATAAGTTCAGGTGCGGCAGCCGTTCCTAATCTTTCCGCTTTATGAATATCACTCCAGGCCCGAACGTAATCTTTTAATTGAAAATAGATAAAGGCCCGACTGTTATAGGCCGGGGCATCATCAGGGTGTAATTTAATATCCTTATTATAATCAGAGAGAGCTTGAGTTAAGTATCCTTGTTTGGCATAACTAAGGCCGCGGTTGTAATAAGCATCCGCATAGTCAGGATATATTTCGAGCACACGGCTATAATCAGATGCTGCTTGCGAAAAATGGCCTTGGAGAAAGAGAATAGTTCCGCGATTGTTAAAGGCATCCGCATCATTGAGGTCTAATTGGGCTGCACGAGTAAAGTCTAAGACGGCTTGGTCTAAGTTGTTTTGTTTGACTAAACTGCGGCCGCGGTTGTCATAGGCCTTAACATAGTTGGGGTTTATTTCAATGGCCTTGGTATAATTTAATATGGCCTCAGGCAGGTTGCCTTTATTCTCATAGGCAAAGCCGAGGTTCCCATAGGCCTCTGCATAATGAGGGTCGATTTTAAGGGCTGTGTTGAAATCTCTCATAGCTTGAGAAAAATCCCCTTGTTGTCCATAAAAAATACCCCGGTTATTATAGGGCCTCGCTTTGTGAGGAGACTTTTCAACGGTATCATTCCACAGAGCAAAACCATCCTTCCAAA
>JADFXX010000024.1 GCA_015233335.1 Candidatus Omnitrophota bacterium
GGGCCCAGACCAGAGTTACGGCCAGCATATGCACGGTAAAATTGAAAATGTGATAGCCCTGCGGATCGAGCTGGTTGAAATGATAATTCAATGCGAAAGAATACATACCCACCAAGCGGGTCATGGGGAAAAAATGCCACATCCAAGGAATGTTGCTGAAATGCTTGATGTAGGGATTATTGACAATAAAAATATGATCGTCAAAAATAAGATCAAATTGGAAGGTCTGGCCGTAAATCAAAAACCCGGCCAGAAGGAGAACTGCCCATCGCAGTAAATAACGAAATTTTTGAACGTCGATCACGGACTTGTGGCTGGCAGAGGTTGGGCGTTTTGTGTGATCTGCTGGGTCTTCATCCATTGCTGGCGGTTTGCGGCCATCTGGGCCTTGATCTGCTGGGCTTTTTGAGTATCCCCACTTTTAAGCGCGGCGCCAAGCTCAAAGAAAAGAGGAAGCTGGCTTTGCCTAAACTTTTCTTCTTGAGCCCGCTTAGCCGCATCAGCCGGATGATCCTTCAACCATACTTCCCTCTTCGCCCTCACTAGAGCAAATCGCTGCTGTGCGTTAGCGACCAATTGGGCCTTAAGTTGCTGGGCTTTTTGTGTATCTCCGCTTTTAATCGCATCATGAATTTGAATTTTAAGCTGAAGTTGTTCATTTTGCCACTGGACATTGGGATCCGACGAAGGGGCCGGGGGATTGGCCTTGGCCGCTTCCAGTCTTTGGTCAATCATCTGTTGCATGCGCCCAAGGATCATCGCATCCTCCTGCGCCTTAAGCTGCTGGGCTTTTTGTGTATCTCCGCTTTGAGCGGCCTTCACTCTCTGATCCCGAATCTGCTGTAGTTGTTGTTTGAATGCTTCTTTACTGGAGGTGTCTGTCGGGGACTGAGCCAAAGACGGGCCTATTAAAATTATTCCAAACCCAATAAATAATATTATTTTTTTTAATAGCATAGGCCGCTCCCTTTAGTTATGATAACGTCATTATACTGCGGTTATAAATCACGCACAAGCATCCTTATGGAAATTATTAACCATTTTATAAATTATTTCCTGCACCTCGATCAGACGATTTCCTCTGTCACGGCCCATTGGGGACCATGGACCTATGTTATTTTATTTGCCCTCATTTTCTGCGAAACCGGTCTGGTTGTAACTCCTTTTTTACCTGGAGATTCCCTGCTATTCGTCGTTGGTGCGCTCGCAGCCGGTGGTAGTTTGCAATTACTAACACTCATCCTTGTTTTATCCGCTGCTGCCATTGGCGGTAACATGGTTAATTACAGCATCGGTGTGGCTTTAGCCCAACGGGTACTCACGGGGAAATCTCTCCCTTTTGTCAAACAATCTTACATTATACGAACGCATGAATTCTTCGAGAAATATGGAGCCAAAACCATTGTCATTACGAGATTTGTCCCTATCATCCGCACCTTCGCTCCTTTTTTGGCCGGCGTTGGGAACATGCCTTACGGAAGATTTACTGCCTACAATACTGCGGGCGGTCTGTTTTGGGTGCTGGTTGGGACCTTAAGCGGTTTTTTCTTCGGGAACCTGCCTTTCGTACGAAAAAACTTCTCCCTGGTCATTTTAGCCATTGTGATCATTTCTCTTATCCCCGCAGCTTTAGAGTTCCTTAAACACAAAAAAGCCCATTAATCTCATTCATGCTCTTCGTGCCCTTCTGCTTTAGCATGCTCAAGTTTATGTTTATTCATCAGGGATAAAAATTCTGAAAACTGCTGGGACGTTAAAATGGCCCTTACCGTCAGGATAGAGTCCAGCCGTTCATCCGCTATTTTGGATTCCTGTGCTTTTAACTGATTGTGGATGTCATTAATTTTATTCATGTCCAGCTGAGGTTTCATCAATTCCTGTTGCAAATCTTTGCTATACGCTTCCCTTTGTTGGCGGGCAATCTTCATTTTATTACGATGCTTTGTTTTATTATCTTCCAATTGTTTTTTCTGAGGCTCTGTTAAATTAAGCTGGCTGAAAATTTCTTGAATCCCGACACCGCCATGCTTTGCTGTTTTAAGAGAATCTGCCTGCGAGGGATTATCCGCCTGCACCAAACAAGCCGTTGACAACACAGAAAGAAAAAAACCGCTCAATAAAACTCTTTTCAACTTTGTCATAAAGCCCCCCTTAAAGAAAATAATGTTCAATGGGCGTTCCAAAACTATTATTATCTGCCTGACTCCCCCAGCCGTTAGAATCCAGTAATGAGACCAAGAATTCCCCCTGATCCTTTTCTTTTGTCTGGTTGACTTGTATTGTGTATAAAGCTGCCGAACCCGCTAAAAACATCAGCATAACGCTGGCAAGTACAGGAACAGGTTTTGGCAGCAAAAATAAATTCTTTAATCCCCTAATGAACTCCTCCAGGGGATTATATTGCTCCTGCTTTCCGGCAATGCGCTCCCTGACGGTCTCCCAAATCACGCCGGGCACAGGTTGGGCAGAGACATTGTAAAAAGGCTGTACTGTACGCTTTTTAACTTCCTGGGCAAAAACGCGGCAATCAGGACAAACCAGCAAATGGTTGTCCAGCTCAAGCTTGATCTTTTGGGCCAATTCACCGTCTATATAATCCGTCAGTAACAAATCCTTAAAATATTCGCACTTTTTCATAGTTAACCTGTTTATTCTTTTGCCTATGCGTTAATGCTTAGCTCACAGAGAAAAAATCGTCCTTCTGAGGAGCGATAGCGACGAAGAATCGTAAGATGTCTTAAGATCCTTCGGATGCGCCTTAAGGATGACATCCTCGAGTCTCCCTGAACGCTAAATAAATTCCCCTATTCTATAACGTGTCAGCCGCAGTCAACCCCCTGACCTGTTGTTTTACTGCCATCAGTTTCTCTCTGGCTCTTTTTAGTCTTGAGCGCACCGTATTGATGTTGATGTTTAACGCCTTGGCAATCTCCTGATAACTTAACCCCTCGATATTGCGCAACACCACACAAGCTCTCTGATCAGGATTAATTTCTTTTAAAAGATTTTCTACGGCCTGACTTTGATGCTCCTCTTCTATATGGGCCTCTGCCTCATTTTCAACCGCACCCTCTCCCAAGGCTTCATCAAAGGGGGCAGTTTTGATCCTCGAGTTTTTCTTAGCAAAATTAATTGCATAATTGGCCGTGATCCTGTAGACCCAGGTTTTAAAGGCTGATTCAAACCGGAAATTCTTAAGTTTATTGTAAATAATGATAAATACTTCCTGGGTAACCTCCTTGGCATCTTCCTGATTATTGACGATCCTTAAGGCTACATTATAAACAAAACTTGAGGTTGTTTTATAGACTTCCTCAAAGGCCTGGATATCTCCTTGAGAGGCTCTGGTCAAAATGTCTTCACTAATGTCTTGCATCAATACCTTTCATGCTTTAGACAAATACGCCCGGAAGAAAGTTCCCAATTTAAAAATTTATCTGATCCCTACGCTATAATATGAAAATGATAGAGCATAGGTGATCATGATCGTTCCAATCGCCATATACCACATACCGCTCCTATAGGCGCTTGACTCTTTGCCTCCTAGGCACTGGATAATGCCAAGCACCAAAATAAGCGGACCAAAAAGACACACTCCGGCAAAAGGATAGAAAATCCTGTACAAACAAGCCCCCGTTTTCCAAATCAGGTTATTAACCCAAGGGATTAAAGTAATGCTGACCATGGCCAAAATAATAAATAACGGGGTTCTTTGATTCATAAGGTTCCCTTTCTTTTCTGTTTATAGTTTCAATTATTATAAACTACATCTTTGAAAAAAGCCATACTACGGCAGAGCGCTTACCTGCTATCCTTTTATAAATCACTTTTACCAAATGTGCCCCTGTAAGACTCTCCAATACCTGCGCTTTTTCCGATGTCAGTGGGTATGCCCATGCCGGCTGGGAATACTCCCAACGATCAATCTCTAGAATACTGCTTTGAGCCTGCGCCATGGCCTTTTTTAGATCATGAAGCGATTGAGGCAGGGGCCCCAGATGTTCCTTTAAACGATTGGTGGGAATTCCCGCAGTCAAACGAATGGCCCTGATTGATCCCGCAAATATAACGGTGTTCGTTAAACTATTATTCTTGATCCATTCACCTGCCTCAAAAAATCCCACATACCCATCATGGTCCGGATGTTTTACTCTCATCGTCCCTATCAAAGAGGCCCCTAATAACAAAACAACACCCATTTTAAACGCGGAATGTCGCAGTAAAATGTTATTAAAAAATGTCCCTATGGCCCGTTTAAGTCCATAGCCGCTCATGATGGCAACACACGGGAATACAGGCAGAAGATACCTGACATCCTTCTCGCTAACACAGGATAAAACCCCCAAATAAGCACAAATCCAGACCATTAATAGAAAAAATATCCCGGGTCTTTTTATTCTTAAAACAAACGCTCCATACACCAAAAAAATCAACGGCAACAAACCTCCGGATATTTGTAAATATAAAGGAAAGTACGCCCACCATGGCGTCGCGTGGAAGGTTGCAGGCCCATTGGATTTAACAATCCCCAAGATCTTGATAAAAACAGGAATGGCAAAAACCCCAAGGGTGATAATGCACTCTAGGGTCTTTTTTACATATTGGCGGGACACAAAGAATAGGCAATATGCGCTGCTGACAGACAAAACAAAAATGATGGCATACCATTTCAGGTAAATCATCAAAAGCCCGCTAATTAAAAAAATTCCTGCATTCCTGCCTGAAAAGCGGTTCATCCGATAAAGAGACAAAATAAAAAGCGCCTGCATCCCAGCTAATACACTGTCGATCAGAATAAACCCAGCATTATTGAAATAAGCCCTGTTAAACGCCAAAAAGGCCAATGACAAGATCGCGGTTTTGATGCCTAATAACTCTCTCGCCAGCAGAAAGGTGGCCCACAACCCCACCCAATTAAAGACAATCGCTATAAACCGATACCCCTCGAGTGGTGAGTTAAAAAGAGATCTTCCCCAAGAAAGGAAAAATGAAAAAAGCGGCCCGTGAAATTGATTGGCTTCCTCAGAAAACAAAAATGAAATATTGTTCCCGATTTCCCCGGCCTGTGAAGCATACAACGCTTCATCCGGCCAAAGCCTGTCCGAAGTGATAAACTGCAATCGAACAACAAATGCCGTTAAGAGAAAGCCGAGGAAAACGCAGGACACGAAAAACTTACCATTCTTCATTTTTATAAAGAACCCCAAATATTAGATATACTAGCGTCGGTAGAAAAATAAAAAAGACCCTGTGGACAGTCACCATCATGCGCCATTCCAGATTTGTTGTGACAAAGATATACAAAAACGAAAAAACAATAAAAAACAATCCTATTACTTTTAAAAAAGCCCCTTGCAATCTCCCCAATTTGAACGGCCATCCCTGATTATCTGCTTTAGATAACGCGAATAACAAAAGAAGAAAAAACAGCCCCCCCATGGAAGGGTGAAAAACGACATTTTGCCATACGTACTCGACTAACCCCTGCCAACGCCTTGTATCAAAGATCATGGCAGCATCCCATCCATAATATTTGCCTTCCACAAAGGGTATGCCCAAAGAAGACCGCATAAAAATTTCTGTCAAAATGAACATCCCTATCAGAGATATAAAAACAGAAAGAAAACATTTTTGATGATCTTTATGTTGCTTTTTAAAGAACGTGTATAAAAGAAGCGCCATTAGCACGACCAACACGACACCTTCATCTTTTGTATTGGCTAAAAAAGCAAAATACGCGCCGGCCAAGGCTGCATACTTTAGTGAGGGCTCTTTTAAATATTCTCTCAACGCAACCAACGAGCCCAGAAGAAAAAATGCCAAAAAAATCGATGCATACTGACTGGCTGCATGCCAATTGAAATAAGGAATAGAAATGAGATAAAGGCCTGCTAAAAGTGCCGGCCGGCGGCCTACGGATGAAGCTAGGGCATAAACAACAAGTCCCAGGGTTGCACAAGACATCAAAAAAGCCGTTACTGCGGGGACCCAAGTGGTTTCGTTTCCGTCCCAAAACCATCCCCAAGCGATATAATGCGGCAATAACCACGGATGCTTGCCTTGAACGACATGATGATAAATCGGCAGCCAATCACTTAAAGACCGAAACAAAAAATTAGCTCTAAAGTTCCAGAGAGACCAGGCATCCCAATCTCCCCACGGCTTGTTTAAATAAATAAATATTTGAACAATCCCCAAAGGCAATAACAATATCAGGAAAGAAATAATGGAAGGCGTAAAGGGTTCACAATGAAAAGAAGGCTTTTTCTTTAAAAATAAGGCCCCCAGGAAAAAAATAATGATGAATGTTAAAAAAACTAACACTTCGTGTTTGTGCTGCCCCCCCATAAGGATGGCATAGAACATGACCTGAGACGCAATGCCCACGCCAAGTCCCAGGGAGAGAAAAAAATCCAATGGTCTAAAAACGTTCTTCCCGGACAGGAGACGTAAGACCCCAAAACCGATCAAAAAAGATAGTACCAATCCAATCATTGCTTCCTGTGCGCCAGAACAATACGATCGTTCAAAGCATAAATGATCTGATATCCGTTCTTCTTCATAGGTAAAACAAAACACTCTGGTTGATGACAATCGAATAGAACATAATCGTATTTAAAACAATGCTCAATGTCTAACAAAGTCGGTGAAAGAGCATACTGCGCTCCCTGCAAATAGAGGGTTGTCTTCGGATTTTCCCAATAATTGCCCTGATATGAATCGGTATAATAACCGGCTATAGGGACAGCTCTTAAAAAATCCCTTAATGGCTGAAGGCGATATCCGGGAGGAAGAATCCTAAACTCGATGGGCCAACTGAGGGTAATTTTGGGGATAAATATTGTTTGTACAATAAAGTTGTTAACAATAAGAACGGCAACAACAATGGTAATCAATGCATCGCGGGAAGTTATATTCATGCGTTCCCCCAAGCTTCATCATTCCATTCTAAAGATCTCTACACTATATCCATGACCTTTATACTCGTATGGGCAAAATCATAAAAGGAACACCTTTTTGATACAGGTTCCTTTGAATAGCAAAAACAGTATAATTGTGAAGCAACCTTGTCATGAACGTTTCTTCGGCAAAAACCAATTGCCCGCCGAAGAAAACAGCATCGGGAAAACGTTTCGTAATCTTCTCAACCGCATGTTCAACTTCATGGACAATTTCAATACCTATGCAGGAAAATCCCTCGGCGTAATACCCTTGATTATTCATAAATTTTACATAACGATCTAAGTCTTCTTTAATGCCTGCTTCTAAATGATGTATCCCCTCGGCACCTTTGAAATTTCCCGCATCAATAACGCCAACCTGGATAAAAACAAAATTACGAAATTCTTTGCCGAAATACCGGACCACTCCCATCAGTGTATGCAATCCCAGGCCGTTAAAACCATTCACTAGGACTACAGCTGTTTTGGCCGTCTTATCAAATTGCGTTGACGGATGCCCATTATGTGTGATATCGATCGACGCCGTCTCAACTAAGGTGTTAAGCCTTTTTAACATCTTTAAAGTCATCCTATAGTGCTTACGAATAACGCTGGCGACAGCAACCAAAGAAGCCGTTATGACAATCGTCACCCATCCGCCTTCTTGAAACTTAAGAATGACCATCGTGAACAAAATAAAAGCGGTCATAATCAGGCCTGTGCCATTGATCAATATTTTCTTGCGCCAGGAAGATTCTTCTTTTCTCACATTCCACCAATGACGCACCATCCCCGCTTGGGACAAACAAAAAGTAATAAATACGTTAATACTATAAAGAATAACTAAAATATGAACGGACCCTCCTGTTAGACAAACAATCAGTAAAGCCGCGACACCCATAAGAAGGACGCCATTCTGTGATACCAACCGGTCACTTAAAGATATAAATTTCGTAGGGAACCATCGGTCCGTGGCCATATTCGCCAGGACCCGAGGCCCTCCCAGAAAACCTGTCTGAGCCGCGACAAAGAGTAAAGCCGCTTCTGAAACAAGGGTCACCAAGACAAAGACATGCCCCCACGGCCCAGGCCATGCATTAACGATGCTCTCCAGAAGCGTTGCGTTAAGCGTTTTACCCGGCTGATGCTGTACATTAAAAAGAAGATAGGCAATCATTAACCCTGCAACCGTGAAGGCAAGAGAAAAGGCCATATAGTTCATGGTCTTTTTTCCCGTTTTGACTCTAGGTTCTCGCAAGATATACATCCCGTTGCTGACAGCTTCAATGCCTGTAAAAGTTCCGGCCCCCAAACTATAAGCCCTTAAAATCAGAAAAATAAGCCCTGCCAGACCCATCTCTGAGCTAACCGCGCGGGCATCATGTAAGCTCGATGTGAAGACTTGCGGCAAATGTCCTGCATGAACAAAAAGAGCGAAAACAATGGCGATTGCATGCGTTATAACAAAGATAATGAAAATGGGGGTTAAGGTAATGACTGATTCCTTGACTCCTCTAATGTTCATGACCATCATGATTAAAATGATGATGAGCACGCAAACAAACTTATAGGGATGCCACCCACACGGCAAAAGACTGAAAAGGGCATCCATGCCGCTGACGATGGATACAGAAATGGTCAGCACATAATCAATAAGGAGCGCGCATCCGGAGATCATTCCCAACATGGGGTTGAGAAGTTTGCCGGCAACCAAATATCCCCCACCGCCCGAAGGAAAAAGCTCGATGATCTGTGAATAGCTGGCACTGACCACAAAAACGGTCAATGCCGATAAGGCCGCCACAAAAAGGCATAGCCCTACATGCCCATTCAAAGCCAAAAATGCCTCTTCAGGACCATAGCACGATGAAGAAAGCCCGTCTGCGCCTAAGCCTACCCATGCCAAAAAAGCAATCAAGGACAACGCATGAAAGATATTTTTATCTTTCAAATCTTTTGCTTCGCCGATGATGATTCTTTTTAACATTTTAAAAGGTGACATATTGACTTAAAATTCCTTTTATTCTCAACCAATAATCTAAATAAAAAAATCCTCTTAAGAACTTTCGTTACATTTTAAGAGGACTCCTTGTCCAGATTTCCGGCTCCAAAATCATCTGTCAAGCCAGAAAAACCCCGATCATAAATTTTACAACCCTCCATATAATATGGTTGCCTCGCATGGACTCGAACCATGATACCGAGATCCAGAATCTCGTGTCCTACCATTAGACGACAAGGCAATATTTATTTAAATGTTTCTTTCAGACGACGGATAGTCTTCTCCTGACCCAAAACCACCATCGTATCAAACAGTCCAGGTCCGACCGCACGGCCGGTCAATGCCACTCTCACCGGGTGCACCAAGGCTCCTGTTTCAATCCCTAATTGGGAAACCGCCGCTCTAAAGGCTTCTTCCGCAGATTTAACATTAAAATCACTGACAGCGCCCAGCCGCTCTGTCAATATATCAAATTCCCGGCGCATGTCCTGTGCAAGATGTTTAGCTTTCACTTCTTCATCAATATGGACTTGCTCATTAAATATAAAATCTGTCCATTCTAAAAAGTCCAGCAATGTGCTCATCCGTCCTTTAAATAATTGTACCAGACATTCAAAGTCTTTTCCATGTATAGAGGACTGCGGATACTTGGCTAAGACTAAAGGTTTTAAAACTTCTGCTAGTTGAGCCGTGTCCATTTCCTTTATATATTGACCATTCAGCCATTGAAGTTTTTCCATGGAAAAAGCAG
>JADFXX010000025.1 GCA_015233335.1 Candidatus Omnitrophota bacterium
GTTCTCTGCCTCAAGCGCCTTCATCTTCCGTAAATCGGATACTTCAAGCCCTGAATATTTTGCCTTCCATTTATAGAAAGTAGCATCCGATATGCCATGTTGCCGGCAAATATCACCCGTTTTGGTTCCGGCTTCGGCATCTTTTAATACTGCAATGATCTGTTCTTCTGTGAATCTTTTACGCATGTTCGCCTCCTGGTTTAGGGTTAGTTTACCCCAGGAAACTCTACATGCAAATGGCTTTATTTAACGGGGAACGGTCAATATTCAAGCGTGATGCTTCAAAAATTAGTCAATAGATTTATTGAATTGCCAGGAGAAATTCTTCCTGACTTTTTATAAGCTTCCTAAGAAGCCGGAGCAAAACCTTAAAATATTCTTTTATTAGACCTCGGTAAAATAATAAATTGGCTCTTTGAAGTTTTGAGCGCATATTTATTTCAATTGAGTTTATTAGTTAAGAGGTCTAAAATATCATATTCTGTTGAAGTCTTTTTGAGGTGAATGCTTGACTAACGCCCCCCATACGAATCTTGCCAATAGTAATTTATTTCCCATAGCGTGTGTCGGCGCATCTGCCGGCGGGCTAGAAGCGCTGATAGCCCTTTTTAAATCTTTACCAAAGAATATCAATATGGCATTTGTGCTGATCCAGCATTTGGAACCTCAGCATAAGAGCGTGTTATCGGAGATCCTTTCCAGGGAAGCGTCCTTAAATATCCGTGAAGCCAGGAACAATACAAAAGTCGAGCCGGCGCATGTTTACGTTATACCACCTAATACCCTTATGACTATTCTCAAGGGAAGGTTGAAGATCACCTCTCGTATAAAACGTGCCGATGGCAAATATTTGCCGGTAGATTTCTTTATGAATTCACTTGCGCAAGATAAAAGAGAAAAGGCGATTGGTATTATACTTTCGGGGACAGGATCGGACGGAACGCAGGGCGCAAAAGCTATTAAAGCGAAGGGCGGTATTATCTTAACTCAAGACGAAAAGACGTCGCGTTATTTTGGGATGCCCTCAAGCGCCATAGCCAGTGGTTGTGTGGATTTTGTCATGGAGCCAAAAGAGATTGCTAGAAAATTGGCATACATGGGACAGCATGGGGTAGGGAAGCCTTTAACGCGGACTAGTAAACAGATTGTCGCAGAAAATGGGCTTGGGTCAATCCTTGATTTACTGCAGGATCTGGTGGGGGTTGATTTTATTCATTATAAGCAAAACACTATCAGGCGCCGTATCGCCATGCGGATGTCCTTTCATGCCATCAAAAATTACGTTGATTATTGCAGCTATATAAAAATGAATCCATCGGAAGCCAATGTCTTACTCAAAAATCTTCTTATATCCGTTACTGCTTTTTTCCGCGATCCCAAGACATTTGAGGCATTAAGAAAAGAAGTTTTTCCTTTAGTTGCAAAGAATTGTTCGTCTAAAGACCCGATAAGAGTCTGGGTGCCTGCGTGTTCATCAGGTGAAGAAGTCTACTCCATTGCCATATCTCTCTATGAGTATTTGGAAACTAGGAAGATAAAGCCCTATATCCAGATTTTCGGCACCGACTTAAGTGGAGCGACGATCGAGAAAGCGCGCAGCGCCAGCTATCCTGAAGATATATCTCAGCATGTCTCAGCCGGACGCCTGAGGCGCTTTTTTACCAAAACAGAAACCGGCTATAAGATCGCAAAGCCCATACGCGACCTGTGTATATTCGCGAAACATGATATAACAACTGATCCGCCCTTGTCCAACATGGACATTGTAAGCTGCCGCAACCTTCTGATTTATCTTGATACCTTCTTACAAAATAAAGCCTTATCGATGCTGCACTACGCTCTTAAACCAAAAGGCTTTCTTGTTCTGGGAACCGCGGAATCGGTCACGGCCCTGCCAGGCCTCTTTACCGCTGTCGATAATAAACAGAAAATTTATTCGAAGAATGGTGCCTCTCGTAAAACGACACCTAATATAGGAACGTTATTTACGGCTTCAAAAGCAAAACGCCGTAAAGCGGCAAAGAAAGTTTTACTTAAACCAGCTAGGGCTAAGCCGCCTATTATCGCGAAGCGATATACAAATGCCGCAGGGTCCGATAAAACAATTATGGGGAGGACCCAGAACGATATTACGAAGTTAAGAAAAGAATTTGCAAGGGCTGTGAAACGCCTGAATGCAATCAGCGAGGAGAAGGACACTTTTAACGAGGAGCTAAGGGCGGCGAATGAAGAGATCCAGTCCAGCAATGAAGAATTGCAGAGTATGAATGAGGAGCTTGAGACATCCAAAGAGGAGCTCCAGTCCACAAATGAGGAATTGCTTTCGATGAATGATGAGATGCAAAATAAGAATAGTGAGTTAACACATCTCAATAGCGATTTGAGCAATTTCTTCTCCAGCACCAACATCCCCATCATCATTGTGGGCAACGATCTAAACATCAAACGGTTTACCCCCATGGCCCGTAAAGTGATGAATTTGATACCGACCGATGTGGGCCGGCCGATAGGGGATATTAAACTGAACATTGAAATTGCCAAGTTAGAAGAAACAATTCTGGGTGTCATTGAAGATATGGTTTCGACGGAATCAGAAGTAAAGGACAAAGAAGGGCGATGGTATTCCGTGCGCATACGGCCTTACCGGACCATAGATAACAAGATTGATGGCGCGCTTATCTCGTTGATTGACATAGATGCCGTTAAGCGCAGCCAGGAAGAGGTTCAGAGTGCCCTCAGTTATTCCCAGGCCATTATCGAGACCATGAGAGAACCTTTGGTGGTCTTGAATAATAAAGCGAGTATCCAGTCGGTTAATAAATCTTTTTGCGACATGTTCAGGCTTCGAATATCTGATATAAAGGGTAAACCGCTCTATGAGATTGATAGAAACAAGTGGGACGATCCACGTTTAAGGAAATTGCTTGAGGTGGTTTTACCCCGGAATAATTATTTTAATGACTTTGAGCTCCCCTATGATTTTCCAGAGACAGGGCTCAAAACCTTGGTTCTCAATGGCCGCCAGATTAAATTACATGGTAAAAATAGTCCTTTGATCCTTTTGGTCATAGAGGACATAACCAAGCGTAAAAAAGCTGAAAATATTTTGAAGCGGGATAAAGAAACTTTGGATAAAATAATTAACAAAAGATCCAAGGATTTAATGCGCCTTCAAGTGGAACTGTTAAGGTCAAAACACCTCTCCGTTATTGGGACCATGGCCGCGACAGTCGCTCATGAGCTGCGCAATCCATTGGCAGATATAGCCATATCAATACATCGCATTAGACAAGTGAGTAAAGACCCGCTCGTTGAGGAAATTTTAACTGGTATCAGCTCGCGGGTCTATGAAAGCGACCAGATCATAGATAATATTTTAAAGTATTCGAAGGAAACAAAAATTCACTGTAAACCCTTCAAGATGAACGATGTTCTTAGGAGCGTTATTGACGAGGAGACCCAAAAGCTTCCTATTGGGAAGATATCTATTAAGGATAGAATAGATAGCACGAAAGATCTGATTATTAAGGCGGACCCCCTTCAGATAAAAGAGGTGTTTCAAAATGTCCTGTACAATGCTGTAGAGGCGGTAGATCGGGATACCGGCACCATAGAGATCGAGACAAATGTGGATAAATCCATGGTCTCAATTTTGATAAAAGATAATGGGGAAGGGATATTAAAGAAAGATTTAAAGAATGTGGCAAGCCCTTTCTTTACCACTAAGACAAAAGGCACAGGGCTTGGCCTTATGGTATGCAAACAGGTGGTGGGGGCCCACCAAGGGTCTTTAATCATTAAAAGTGATAAGGGAATGGGGACAACAGTCACAATAACGCTGCCTATAGACAAAAAATAAGATGCCCAAAAAAATTCTAATAGTTGACGATGATCCGAGCTTATGTAATTCATTCACTATGCTTTTGCGTAGCGAGGGCTATAGCGTTGATGCGACAACGGACAGCTTAGAGGGAGAAATTCTTGTTAAGAAGAATAAATATGATATATGCCTTTTCGATTATAAAATGAAAGGTTTGAATGGAAAAGATTTATTGAAAATAACAAAAAATGGCAATCCCCTATGTTCGGTGTTTATTGTTTCCGCCATGACGAATATAGAGGAGTTATGCAAAAAGGAAATAAAGGCCGATTTGGTAGCTGGTATTATCAGTAAGCCTTTTTACGTAGAGGAGTTGTTGCAAAAAATAGCTGCCATCGACCAAGATTCACCGCACTAAACTTACCATCCGCTGACCTTCCCTATATTATACCCCGGTACAATTGATTCATTTTAGATCCCTGCCTAAAATACAACCATAAAAAGCGGAGTCAATTGGAAAGGATAAGAAAATGTTAAAACAAAATCTAAGATCGACTTTAAGCCTCATTTTTGGGCTGTCATTGTTATGTTTAGGCGCATTCGCACAGGCAGACGATAATCGAGGCGACAATCATCAGGGTGATAACCATAGTTACCAGGGAGATAATCATAGGAGTAATGGAGACCGGTACCACTATCGTGAAGGCCATTGGTATGGACAAGAGGAAGTCCTTGTTTCTGATCCTGCTGTAGGGGCGATAGTTGAGACTCTTCCGCCACAGTATACAACCGTTGTTGTTGGGAATAACTCCTACTATTACGATAATACTAGGTATTACAGTAGATCCCCGGATGGCACGTACATTATCGTAGAGAAACCAGTTGTCGTTGAGAGGCCATCTGCTCCGTTAATTCAGATTAAACTTTAATGGATTGACGACCAAATAAACAGGAATGAAGGAAAAACGATATGGACGGACAGATGGATAAATTGAAGGGGCGCATTAAACAAGCCGCAGGGGATCTTACTAATAACAAACGCTTAAAAGCCGTGGGTCGTGCCCAGGAGTTTCGCGGGAATATCAAAAATAAAATTGATGAAGTCGCAGATAAATTAAAAAAGCAGGTATAAATTCGTAGGGATGCGGTATCCCAGGAGGTGAGATATGTTATACACAATTGCAGTTATTTTGCTTGCGCTTTGGTTGTTAGGATTGGTTTCGTCATACACAATGGGTGGGTTTATTCACATCCTGCTTGTTATTGCCGTTATCGTTGTAATTATGCAACTCATTAGCGGTCGGAAATTGGTTTAGGCTAAAGGAGCAGAAAGATGTCGTTAATTCCTGAAGGTGTAATTATTAAAGACTTATTTCAAGAGATGAAGCCTGAAGACGATACTGTTTGTGGTCAGTGTGGTTATATGGATTGCGTTTGTACTTTGGGAAAAGATTATCAGTATGATTTTTTTAGGTCTCTGCCAACGGCGATAGCTACTGGTTTTGGGCCAGAGTAAGCGATAGCAGCCGAAAGACAGGGGCCTTAAACATTATAAAGCCAAGCCAATTAAGGCTTAGGAAGGGAAAAAATGTCAAAACATACTCATCATCAAAGCAAGGAAGAACAAATCTTCAACAAGGCGCATGGTGCGACACCATTTCATTACGAGGATAGACCTTATCAAGTAAGTGGGTCAATGCAGTTTGAAGGCATTCAAACGAAGGCAGCGGTGGAGGATAGTTCTATACAGCTTCGCGCTTATCAGATTCATCTAGAAAAAGGTGGGTCTGATTTAGATAATTGGCTGGAAGCAGAGCGAAGTTTAAGGAAGGGAGGGTAAGCTGTTGCGGGCATTTGGCATATTTAGGTAATATCAGCGATATACGTATTTAAAAAGATCAAAAAAGGAGTTTTTTATGAACGTAAATTATTCAAAAGTGTTTTTAACAGTTATGTTTGGGATCGTCCTCACCAGCGTGTCTGTACGTGCTTCCCAGACGGATGATCGTATTCAATCCTCTGCCAAGGATTCGTATGTGTACAGGACATACCTTAAAGATGACTCAATCAATACTGCTTCCAATGATGGTGTTGTGACTTTGACGGGTACTGTAAGCGAAGAGTCACATAAATCTTTAGCTCAAGAGACCGTTACCAATCTGCCCGGAGTTAAAAGTGTAGACAATCAACTGGTCATCAAAGGGGACCAGCCCGCTGCTAATTCAGATGGTTGGATTGGTACGAAGGTCAAAAGCGCTTTGTTCTTTAATCGTAACGTAAGCGCTGTTAATACTGAGGTAGATGTAACCAATGGGGTTGTTACTTTAAAAGGTCATGCAGATAGCCAGGCCCAAAAAGACCTGACGGGTGAATATGCCAAAGACATTGATGGGGTCAAAAGTGTAGATAATCAAATGACTATAGCAGAAGTTGTAAACAAACCAGAAGAACCTAAAGATAATAAAATTGATGACGCGTCCATCACAGCCCAGGTCAAGATGGCTTTTTTGACGCACCATTCAACCAGTGCTTTCAAGACGGGGGTTGAAACAAATAACGGGGTAGTCACATTAAGTGGCAATGCTGTAAATGGGGCCGCCAAAGACATGGCTGCCAAGGTAGCTGGTGATATCAATGGTGTAAGGAATGTAGTTAACAATATGACTATTAACCCCTGAATTTGGATAAGAATTAGGAAGGTTTGATAAGAAGGAGAAATCAATGTCTACAGAAACATTATTACTAATTATAGTGATTGCTTTCGTTGTTATGTCTTTGCCTGCGTGGCCGTACAGCAAGTCATGGGGATACCGGCCTACGGGTATTTTGACGGTTTTGCTAGTGGTCTTTCTTGTCTGGGCCATCGCTGGAGGGAGGCCGCTCTTTAGGAGTTCTATAGGACATGATATTAGATCGGCAAGTCATGATATGGCGGATTCTATAAGGCGTGACGTTCGATAGGTATTCTTAATAAAGTTTTAGAAAAGTTAGGAGGTAAAAATGTCAAAGAAGATCGGGGATATTCAAACCGAGCTAAACGTTGAGGAAAGCTCTAAACAACTTCTGGCTCATCAAATCCATATAGGATACGGAGGGTCTGATTTGGATAATTGGCTGGAGGCGGAAGAAATTTTAAGGAATAAAAAGTCTTTCTCCCAAGAACTGGTAACTATGGCCTAGGAACTATCAGTTGCCTTTTCTTTCTAACTCACCTTGCCTTATTTATAGCAAGGTGAGTTGATAAAATTTTGTAACAGAGGAGCATAATGTGAAAGCAGGCAAATTAAAAATTTTAGCGTTTGCTGGGAGTACACGCGTAGACTCATTTAATAAGAAACTTGTTAAAATTGCGGCATCCGGTGCTCGTGCATCTGGGGCTGAAGTGACCTACCTTGACCTGCGTGATTTGCCCATGCCTATTTATGATGGAGACTTAGAAATTCAGCAGGGGCTTTCAGATAATGTAAAAAGATTTAGGGCATTGCTGATGGGACATGATGGGCTTTTGATCTCTGCTCCTGAGTACAATAGTGGGATCAGCGGAGTTTTGAAAAACGCAATTGATTGGGCCTCGCGTCCATTACCGGGGGAGCCCCCGTTAGCTTGTTTTGCTGGAAAAGTGGCAGTGATCATGAGCGCTTCACCAGGGGTATTAGGTGGCTTAAGGGGAATGTCCCAAGTGCGTTCCATACTTTCCAACATACAGGTGTTGGTCCTTTCACAGCAGATGGCGATCCCTAAGGCTGACGAGGCCTTTAATGCGGATGGAACACTTAAGGATATTAAACAGCAATCTGCCATTGAAGCCCTTGGCAGCAGCCTTGCTGAAATCCTCATTAAACTAAAATGATTTTTACATAGTTAAACATAATAAGGGGGATGTTCTATGACAACAGAAAATCTAGCCAGAACAAGCAATGCAAAGATCAGTGAAGCTCTCGAACTATTAAATGAAGCGGCCAAAGAAAAGAAAGATGAGTTGAAAGGTCTAATGGTCAATAAGTACTCGCATATTCGCGAGGCGATGACGGCCGGTGTAGAGCACGCTCAAGAGGCGATCGTCCAAGGCAAAGAAAAAGTGATAGAAATAGCAGGTGACGTTGATAAACGCGTGCATAAGGACCCGTGGGTCTACATAGCCGGAGCTGCCGCAGCATCCCTTATTTTGGGTTATTTTATGGGATCAAAACGTAAGTAATTCGTAATTTATCAGGACGTGTCTATGACTGCGACTATACGTCGATTTTTTGAACAATTGGTTTCAGTTTTTTTTCTTCTGACTATTATCAAGAGATTTAAAAGCAGGACTTCTTTAATAAAGATAAGAGCCGC
>JADFXX010000026.1 GCA_015233335.1 Candidatus Omnitrophota bacterium
TTTGTCAGCAAAGCGACCGGTATGCCGTTGGCTAAGATTGCGGCGCAAATCATGGCAGGGAAAAAACTGGCTGATTTTCAACTGGTTAATCCCGACGAGTTAAAATATATTTGTGTTAAGGAGGCGGTTTTACCCTTTAGTCGTTTTTCAGGGGTGGACATCATTTTAAGTCCTGAAATGAAATCCACCGGTGAGGTCATGGGGATTGCCACGAGTTTTGGCGCAGCTTTTGCCAAATCACAAATGGCGGCCAATCAAGCTCTTCCTAAAGCCGGAAAAGTTTTTATCAGTGTCAATGACCATGATAAGCGAGACGTGGCCTTTATAGCGAAAAAGCTGGAGGACCTGAAATTTAAAATCATGGCAACCAAAGGGACGGCCAAGGCCTTACGTTCAGCGGGCATTGATGTGATGATCATCGACAAACACCATGAAGGAGAAAATAACGCGTTGACATTAGCTAAAAAAGGTGAGATAAATTTAATTATCAATACGCCGTCAGGTAAGAAAAGTCAATCTGACATGAGGGTCATTAGGGCAGCAGCCATCTTACACAACATTCCTTGCATAACGACCTTACAAGGCGCGTGGGCCGCAGTCAATGGCATTGAAGCTAGTATTAAGGAGGATTTTTCCGTGGAATCCTTGCAAATATTGTATCAGACAAAACTTGAGGTCCATTAATGTGCGGTATCGTCGGCGTCAGCCATCATAAGGAAGCCAGCAAAATAGCCTTTTTAGGTCTTTATGCCTTGCAGCACCGAGGTGAGGAAGCGGCGGGCATCGTTTCTTACGACGGACATGATACCCATGTTCTTAAAAAAAGCGGCCTTGCGGTAGATAATTTTGATGAGGAGGGTATCCGCAGATTGACCGGTCATATGGCCATTGCTCATACGCGGTATTCAACGACCGGTAGCTCTAACACCAAGAATATTCAGCCTATTTTAGTTTCTCACCGCAGGAAACCTATTGCCGTGGCACATAACGGTAATCTGACCAATACCGAAGAGCTCTATTCTAAACTGGAAAATGAAGGGTCGATCTTTCAGACTTCGATGGATTCTGAGATCTTTGTGCATTTATTGGCTAAGACCCCCAACGGGGATATGGCCCAATGGCTCATCAAGGCATTTTCCCAGGTTCAGGGCGCGTATTCGTTGGTGCTTTTACTGGAGGATTATTTGATCGGGGCCCGCGACCCGCAAGGATTTAGGCCTTTGTGTTTGGGTAAATTAGGGGACGGGTATATTTTGGCTTCGGAGGGCTGTGCCTTTGATATGATGAAAGCCGAGTTTGTCAGGGAAATAGCTCCGGGAGAGATTGTGATCATCAAAGGGAATAAAGTGGAATCTGTTTATTTGCCGGAGGCTTCTAAAAAGGCAAATGCTTTTTGTGTTTTTGAAAATATTTATTTTGCCCGGCCCGACAGCCGTATTTTTAATGATAATATATATCAGGTTAGAAAACGTCTGGGCCAACAGCTGGCTATTGAGCATCCGGCTAAAGCAGATTTTGTGATGGGGATTCCCGATTCTGGAAATTATGCGGCTTTGGGCTATGCCCAGCAGTTGGGATTGCCTTTTGAAATGGCGATCGTCCGTAACCATTATATCGGGCGCACATTTATTCAACCGACCCAGTTTTTGCGTGAATTTCGGGTCCGTGTTAAGCTTAATCCCATACGCGACGTGATCAAGGGCAAGAAGGTTGTGGTCATCGAGGATTCGATCGTGCGGGGGACCACCTCTCGCAGCCGTATTGATGAGATCCGTGAGGCAGGGGCCAAAGAAATCCATATGCGTATTTCCTGTCCGCCGATCATTTCCCCTTGTTTTTACGGGATTGATTTTCCGTCGAAGGGAGAGCTAATCGCGCACAACAAAACAGTCAAGGAAATCGCAGATTTCATCAAAGTCGATTCTTTAAAATTCTTAAGCCTGGAGGGTATGTTGTCAGTGATGAAAGAAAAGGGCAGTTTTTGTTCAGCCTGTTTTACCGGCAAATACCCGACCCAGATCCCTAAAAATACAGATAAACTAAAGTTGGAGATATGAGCAAATACATTTTTGTGACAGGCGGGGTAGTATCAAGTCTAGGTAAGGGCATTGCGGCGGCGTCTATCGGAAAATTGCTGGAGGCCCGCGGCCTTAAGACGGCTATCATCAAATGTGATCCCTATTTAAATGTGGATCCCGGCACCATGAATCCCTACCAGCATGGAGAGGTATATGTCACTGACGACGGAGCAGAAACCGATCTGGACTTGGGCCATTATGAGCGGTTCACCAATGCCCACCTCTCCCGTGACAGCAGTATTACCGCAGGCCGGGTGTATTTTTCTGTGATTACCAAGGAGCGCCACGGTGATTATCTGGGCAAGACCGTACAGATCATTCCGCATATTACCGATGAGATCAAAGAGCGCATTATGAAGGTGTCCAAATCCAATGACGTGGATGTGACGATTGTTGAGATCGGGGGTACGGTGGGCGACATCGAAAGCCTGCCGTTTCTTGAGGCGATACGCCAGTTGCGTTGGGAATTAGGGGAGCATTATGCTTTGAATATTCATGTGACATTGCTTCCGTATATTAAATCTGCCGGTGAGCAGAAGACCAAACCGACCCAGCACAGTGTTGGTCGGCTGCGTGAGATCGGGATCATTCCTCAGATTTTGATGTGTCGCACGGAGCGGCCCATTTCACAGGAACAGAGAGAGAAGATCGCACTATTTTGCAATGTGGACGTGGAAGCTGTTATTGAGGCTCCGGATGTCAAACATATTTATGAATGTCCGGTGGTTTTTAAGAAAGAAGGTCTGGACGAACTTATTTTGAAAAAACTTAATATCAAACTGCCTGATCGGGGCATTAAAAGCTGGGAGGAGGGGGTAGTTAAGCGCCTGCGTTCTCCGGCTAAGGAAGTAACCATTGCGGTAGTGGGCAAATACATCTCCCTGCAGGATGCATATAAATCCATTTACGAGGCTTTGGTGCATGGAGGGATTGCCAATAATGCGCGGGTCAATATTTTAAAAATTGATTCTGAAGATGTGGAAAAATCCGGCATTAAGAAATATTTGAAAGATGCGCATGGAGTTTTAATTCCCGGCGGTTTTGGCAGCCGTGGTATCGAGGGAAAAATTGCAGCGGTCAAATATGTGAGGGAGAACAACATCCCGTTTTTTGGAATTTGTTTAGGGATGCAGATCGCGACCATTGAATTTGCCCGGAATGTAGCACTTCTTAAAGGGGCGAACTCGACGGAGTTTGACGCAGAAACTCCCAATCCTGTCATCAGTTTGATCGAGGAGCAAAAGCGGGTCAAGGACATGGGGGCTTCCATGCGTCTGGGGGCCTACAGCTGTGTTTTGACAAAGGCAACTTGCAGTTTTGAGGCGTATAAGAATGATAAAATTTCCGAGCGCCATCGCCATCGGTATGAGTTTAATAACACTTTTCGAGCGCAGCTTATGGCCAAGGGGTTGCTCATCGCGGGGCTTAATCCCGAGCGGGATTTGGTTGAGATCGTTGAGATCAAAGACCATCCCTGGTTTGTCGGCTGCCAGTTCCATCCGGAATTCAAGTCCAAACCAGATGTTGCCCATCCGCTGTTCAAAGGATTTATTACAGCGGCGCTCAATTTTGGAAAATGATATTGCAATTCCCGATTGCGACTATCACAGGGGGTATTTGTAAATAAGCGCGGGTGGCGGAATTGGTAGACGCGTACGTTTGAGGGGCGTATGCCGTAAGGCGTGAGGGTTCAATTCCCTCCCCGCGCACCAATATTTAGGGAATGAAACATGAATAGACCCATCGCAGTTTCTGCCAGCATTCTCGCGGCAAATTTAGGCAATTTAGAACGTGACATCAAGCGATGTGAAGAGGCGGGAGTTGATCGTCTTCACATCGATTGCATGGACGGGCATTTTGTCCCCCAATTGACCATCGGGCCAATGATCATTGAGGCCGTGCGCCGGTTTACCAAACTTTATCTTGAAGCCCATTTGATGATTGAGCATCCGGGGGAGTATATCGAAAATTATGCCGAGGCCGGGGCGGACTGCATCCAGCTTCAACTGGAGTGCTACGGCACACGCAGGGCTTCATGCCGACGATGGGATCAATGGCCTAAGGAAATTGATGAAGTGGATGTCCCGACCCTCCGGGCAGATTTAAAAAAAATTCGAAAGCTTGGTAAAAAAGCATTTGTTGTGGTCAATCCGAAAACGGCCTTATGCGAAGAAGTTTTAAATGATTGTGACGGAGTTTTAATCATGTCTGTTAATCCGGGTTTTAGCGGTCAAAAATTTATGCCTGAAGTTTTACCTAAAATCGAACGTCTTAAAACCATTTTCAAGGGGGATATTGCGATTGATGGGGGTATTAATGCCCAGAGCGCTCCTTTGACCGTCACTGCGGGTGCGCATGTCCTGATCTCGGGCAGTTATCTGTTTAGTTCTCCTAACTTTGTCGATACAGTCAGGCATCTTAAAAGCCTTGCCTGATTTTTGCCAACCTGATTTTGCCAAGCCTTTATTTATATGGTATATTTGTATTATCTATGAAGATATCAAGGGCCCACAACTCTGCTTGCGGTCAGACGTCCTTAGAGTATCTTTTGCTCTTGGCTGTGGTTGCGGTTGTGGTTATAGCCAGTTTTAGGCCCGGATCTTTGATCTCGCAGGTCCACGACGCTTCGCAAGGCTATTATAATAAAGTGACCCGAGTCATCATGGGAGAAAACCCCCATGCTATCAGGGGAGGTTGGTGTGGGATTACCTGCCCTGCTGCGGGTTTTGGTTTTAGCTCAATGTACAACAGATGCGAATGTCCGCAGCCGGCTTTTGGCGGGGCGTATTGTGACCCCCCACCGGGTTCGCATGCTGCGTGCGGACCTGGCCAGACTTCCGGAAAAGATTGTCCACAAGGGGCAATTATTGACTGTACTCAGAGCCAATCTTGCGGGCCATGTCCCAATGGCCAAGTTTGTCTTCCCCCTGATGGGCATTGCGGGTGCTCAAATGGTTTGGTATGTGGGGGCCAATGCACGCCCGGATGCACTCCTGTCGGCAGTCCCCAATGTTGTAGTCCAGCGAATTCTATTCCTATAGATTGTCAAACCTGCGGGTGCCCTCCCAATTCCATTCTTAATACTGCGACCAACTCATGCGGTCTTTGTCCAGTATGTTTTGTGGCAGACCCGACAGGAAAGTTATGTGTGCCCATCGATTGCAGCACTAAACCGAATATGTCATGCGACAAAACTTTGAATCCG
>JADFXX010000027.1 GCA_015233335.1 Candidatus Omnitrophota bacterium
ACGCCCATTCTGATAAACGCCTCCATGAACTTCTGCCGGACCAATGGCAGATGGCCCAATAGCCTTCCTAAATTTTAAAAAATTTTCTGGATATTCATGTGGGGAGTGGGATTGCCGGACGGATACAATCTTTTTAAAAGATTGCTTCGCTCGCAATGACACTCATCTATGGAAGGTCATTGTTCTTTGAAGGTGGTTTTATTGTCTTCGAAGATGATATGGATGAGCTTGCCGTGCGATTTGGATTCTGGGGTTTTAGGCTTGTCCTGACCAAAGGAGTTTAGCTCTTCGGGTGTAAAGATCATCTTCTTTTTAGTCCTCAGATCGCTCGTGCGCACTTCCTGAAAATCTTTAAAATGATAATAACGCGTGGTATCGGCAATGATGTCAAGGATGGGTTGTTCATAACCTTCCTGCGGCGGGAAATCGCTTTGGCTGAATTTGTAGCGGATACGGTTGATCATTTGTTTGGTCAGGAATTCCGGCATATGGACATCCGTAAATTCCAAGTGCTGTCCGATCTCATCACCGATAAAGTCCGTACTGCCTTTGGAATCCTGCAGGATGCGTTTGCTAAACTCGTCGTAAGGGATGCCCTCCACAGAAGCCATGCGGTAATCTTCCAGATAAAAGGTGTAGCGCACCTCAATCCCTTTTTTTATGTCCGTGATGACCATCACCACAAATGAGATAGGGGTTTCGGGATCGAGCAGGGTTTCTGTGATGGCGGTAAATAAATTATTATAGAGCTTATTGAAATAATCCGTGCCTTCGTTCCTGATGCCTTCGGCTTGCAGATTGGATTTGATCTTGGGGATGATATCGTACTCAAAATTAAAGGCATTGTTTTTAAATGAGCCGTCAATATACAAAAGGTCATATTTTGCCGGTTTTTTGGCGGGGTTAGGCGGTGCGGGGGGCTCTGCCGCGAAATCAAAAAGCGGCTTATCGGTCGGCGCGTAGATCCAGAATGTCTTTTTGACCATCCGTGTGATGACATTGAGCTTATAGTCTTTGCGGCATTTGGTCTCGTATTTTTTCTGGATCTCTGTCAGCGGCGGGCGGGGAAGCAGGGCCTTTTTGGGCCCGCAGCTTAAATTGATCCCGATCGCGACAATGAACAGAAGTCTGAATAATTTGGGCAAGCGCATTGATCAGGATGTTTCTATTTGAGCGGCCGGTTTAAGATTAAATTTCTGGAAAATCAATTTCATTTCATCGTATTCCAGATCGCCTTTATTCAAGAGTTCCTGGGCAAAGTATTCGAGGAGATCCTTATGTTGGGAGAGGATCTCGGTTGTTTCTTTTAGGCACATCTGCAAGATACTTTGAACGTCATTGTCTAAGACCTCTTTGGTTTTTTCTGAGATATTATGACGGCCGTTGTTGTCTTTAAGCGCATCGAAATCTCCGACCAAACCCGAAGGCCCCATGCCTAAGCACCATACCATGCGCGAAGCGATGTTCATGGCATTATAAAAGTCACTGCCCGGACCGCCGCCGACACCGGAACCGGTTGTCCCGAGGGCAATTTTTTCGCCCACGTAGCCTGCCATCATCATTTTTATTTTGGATAATAAATGTTCGTGGTTAGGCGAATTAGATTCCAATTCTTCGATCGCGCGGGTATAGATATATCCCAAAGCCCCTTTTCTGGGGCGAACAGTCGCTTTGATCACTTCGTCGGTCGGGTCAACCAGATAGGTGAGAATGGCATGCCCGGCTTCATGGTAGGCTGTTTTTTTAAGGGATTTCTGAGAGTATTTAGCGTTGGTCACGGCTCCCATTGTTAAACGGTCATAGGACTCGGAAAGGTCTTTGGGGGTGATCATGTCCCGGTTGTTGCGCATGGCAATGAGACCCGCTTCCCGGATCATATTATCGATATCAGAGGGGGTAAATCCGACCGCTGTACGGGCCAGCACTGAGGCGCTGACGGTATCTTCATATTTAACTTTGGCCAGATAATATTTAAAAATATCTTCACGTTCCTGCAAATTAGGCAGGCTGATATAAATTTTACGTTCAATGCGGCCGGCACGCAAGATGGCAGGGTCCAATTGGTCCTCCCTGACGTTGGTTGCGGCCAAAACTACGATATTATTTTCCTGCTGACGCAGGCCGTCCAACTCGGTCAAAAACTGGTTGATGGTCGCATTATGAGAGATGGTGCCTCCCCATTGACCGGAGCCCCTTGGGGTCGCAAAAGAATCCACCTCATCAAAGAATATGATACAGCCGCCTTCAGCTTGGGCCAACTCGCGGGCTTCTTTAAAAATATCCTTCATCTTGCGTGCCCCTTCACCGACATAAACACCGACTAGGTCACTACCTACCGCGGACATAAAAGGGAACCCGGCTTCGGTCGCCATAGCCTTGGCCAAATATGTTTTTCCGCAGCCCGGAGGCCCGAACATGATGACCCCTTTGACGATTTTTCCGCCGATCGCTTTGAGCAAATTTCTGTCTTTGAGCAGTTTGACGATCTCCCAAGCCTCTTCTTTGGCGTCTTTCATGCCGATGACCTGGTCCCACTTCACATTGACTTTTCCGCCCAAGATTTTATTTTCTCCCATGACCTCAACAGAGTGCATAACGCGGTCCAAAGCGCCTTCCATGTCTTTTTGATTTACAATTTCTCTTTTTTCCCGGAGGGCCAGAATACCTGCTTCGCGGACCATGTTGTTGATGTCCGCCGGAGAAAACCATTTGGCTTTTTCCGCAAGGCCCGGGATATCGATCGTGTCTTCGCATTTGATCTTGGACATATAATGTTTCATTAGCAATTGGCGGTCTTTAGAGGACGGTTTTTGAAAATAGATTTTTCGGTCAAAACGGCCTGAACGCATGACCGCAGGGTCTAATTTATCTTCAGACACATTGGTCGCCGCAAGTACAACGATGTTATTGTTCTCGCCTTTTAATCCGTCGAGTTCTGTAAGGAATTGGTTGACGGTAGCACCCCTCTCCTGCACGGCTCCGCCGCCGCCTTCAGGTTCGGAAGTGCGGGGTGTTGCGAAAGCATCGATTTCATCGATAAAAATAATACAGCCGCCTTCGGATTTGGCCAGGTTTCGTGCTTCTCTAAAGACCGATCGCACTTTTTCACTGGCTGTTCCCATCCACTGCCTGATGAACTCACTGCCGTTAGCCACCACAAACGGAAATCCTGACTCCGTGGCCATGGCTTTGGCCAGATAAGTTTTTCCGCAGCCCGGAGGTCCGATCAGCATGACCCCTTTGATGATCTGTCCGCCGACGACTTTTAACTTGTGTCTGTCTTTGAGCAATTCCACAATTTCCCAAGCATCTTTTTTAGTTTCTTCCATGCCGATCACTTCGTCCCATTTAACATTGATCTTGGAGGAGAGCACTTTATCTTCTCCTGTTTTTTCAATAGAGACCATGACAACACTTAAGCCTTTGAGCATGTCGTCTTGTGTTACAGAACTGCGTTTGTCGCGTAATGCCTGAATGCTAGCTTCCCGAACCATGTTGTTAATGTCCGCCGGAGAGAACCATTGGGACTTGTCTGCGATCGCGGGGATGTCAATATTGGGGTCAGCCGCAACTTTTTTGAGATAATACGCAATAAGGGCTTCACGTTCTTTGGATGTTGGCTTGTCAATGGTGATCTTGCGGTCAAAACGGCCGGAGCGCATGATCGCTGTGTCCAGTTTTTCCGGGGGCACGTTGGTGGCGGCGATCACGACAATGCCGTTTTCACGTTTTCTTAGTCCGTCGAGTTCGGTCAGGAATTGATTGATCGTGGCATTGGATGAGGTAGTGGCGCCACCGCCTGTTTCCTGCGAACGCGGGCCGGCAAAAGAGTCGATTTCATCGATAAAAATAAGACAGCCGCCTTCGACTGCGGCCAGCTGGCGGGCCCTTTTAAAAAGAGATTTAATGCGGGCGGCACCGATGCCCATAAACATTCCCACAAATTCGCTTCCCACTGCTGAAAGAAAGGGCAATTTACATTCTGAAGCAATGGCCTTGGCCAAATAGGTTTTTCCACAGCCCGGAGGGCCCACCATCAAGACACCTTTGATCATGGTGCCGCCGATGGCTTTGACTTTATTGGCGTCTTTGATGAACTGGACGATCTCCCAAGCATCACGTTTGGCATTTTCCATGCCGATGACATCATCCCATTTGACATCGGATTGGCCCTTTTCAGCGCTGTCTTTGCCCAGCATCTTGGACATGCCGCCGCCCATCATGAAATACATATAGATGTAGGTGGAAAAGAAGGCCTGTACGATACCGATGAATATGAAGACCACCATGTACATGCCCATTTGGGCCATCATATTTTTACGGTAAAAGCCTTCCATGCCCCAGAAACTGGTTCCTCCATAATAAAGGAAAACAGCCATGAAGGTTATAAGCCCTGCAATGACCGCATAAAGTAAAATACCTTTCCAGTAGACCCTGATAAATTTGAAAAATCGATTTTTCATCATAAAGCTGTCCTTAAGAATGTTTTACGTCAATCAATAAAGGTTAAACAATAATAAAGTATAGCATATAAATGATAAAAGCGACCTCCAAAAAATTTAATCTAATGTAGTGTATTTTTATTAGTTAAGTCTTGAAGCTTGTAAATAGATTATATAAAATAAATTAGATGTTATATTTTCGATATTCTATATTCCCCATATTGTTTCTGTTGTATTTTTTGACCGGTACAGCTCATGCCTCCTATACCCCCATTTCCGCAAGCGCCGCGGGATGGACGCTGTCGGGATCGAATACCTCTATTGCGACTAATAACGTCGGCATCGGCTCTTTGTCCCCCAGCCAGGCATTGGACGTGGCCGGTACGGTGCGCATGCAAAGCTTTGTAATGACGCAATCGCCTTCAAGCGGGTATGTGCTAACGTCTGATGCCAGCGGCAACGGCATATGGGCCCCCGGAGGTGGGGGAGGCAACGGCTGGACGGAGGTGCTTACTAACGTAACGACCACAGGTACCAATGTCGGTATCGGTACGACAGCGCCTATAGCAAGTTTGTAAATGTTTAGCGGGTTGAGAGAACCGTGTCATTGCGAGGAGCCCGCAGGGCGACGAAGCAATCCAAAAACATCAAAAAGTCTTTGCTATCCGTCGATAAATGGTTAATAATAAAGCCATGGTC
>JADFXX010000028.1 GCA_015233335.1 Candidatus Omnitrophota bacterium
AAAGTCATCCACTACGATCTTAGGAGCAGGCTTATTGCCCGGAGGAAGAACTTTCTTGGCAAAAGCATTTACGTTATCCATGATCCTGCTCAAATTATTATTTCTAAGCCCCCCTGGACTGGCCGGCCAGATGTTTGTACCCGCTAAACCTGAGGATGTTATTCCCGCTGTTCCTAAAGATAATTCATTGAAAATCAACATTGGCGGTCTTACGCGGGCCCTCGATGAAGATAGGGATATGTTTACATCTCTTAATCCTGTGACTTTTGATCCTAACGCCCTGGCTTTTGTTCGTTTGGGTAAGCGCTGCAAGCAAGCCGCGCAAATAGTGCAGGACAAACTTTTTAAGACTATACCGTTCACGGAAGAGTCGGATTATTTGACTAAACTTAAAAAAGTCCTTGATGAGGGCGCCACTAATGCTGCCGAGGCCGTGCGCAAGGTGCGTGAGTTGTCCGGGACGGAACTGCCTGTGGTGCTGGCGGAGTTGGGAGTTTCTTCCTCAGAGTAACAAGGATTAGACTTATGAAGAAAATTCTCTGGATTTTCGGAACCGGGCTGTTAATCCTGACTATCATCGTGGTTATCGGAGTAGGATTTTATTTGGGGCCGATCGTCAAAGTTGGGATGGAAAGTGTAGGTCCCAAAACTATTCAAGTCCCTATCAAGGTGGATTCGGTCGATGTTACTCTTTTAAACGGAACAGCTCAAGTCAAAGGCCTCATGGTAGGCAACCCTGAGGGGTACACGGCACCTCAAGCTATCAGCATCGGTTCTATTGGTGTCAGGGTAGACCCGTTTTCGGTTTTATCGGAAAAGATCGTCATACACTCAATTCAGGTTAAATCTCCCCAGATCACCTTTGAAGGGGGGCTTAGAAATAATAATTTGAGCAGGATCATGGATAACGTAAATGCTTTTGCCAAGAAAGTTCTTCCTCCGGGCAATAAGCCTGCTCCTAAGATCGTAGTGGATGACTTTCTTATCAGCAGTGCAAAAGTTTATGTCAATCTCAAAGGCTGGGGCAGTAAGAAAATGACGCTTCCTCTGCCTGATATCCACCTTACGGATTTAGGCAAGAGTACAGGCGGTCTCACGCCTGACCAGCTGGCCCAAGTCATATTGAGTTCTATTATCAGCGAAACAATCAAAGCTGTCAGCGTTTCTGTTACGGGAGCGGTTCAGGACGTCCAGAACACAAGTAAGACGGTCGTCGATGACGTCAACGAGATAGCCAAAAGCATCAAGTCATTGTTTGGGAAATAAATTTACTGATTTTACCTAATATGCCCCATACCTTAAAAAACAAGAGAAATATTTTTCCGGCTTTTTTGATACTGTTTTTATCTTTCGTTCTGGCTTTAACGGTATTGATCAAGCCGATTATAATCTTTTACGTTAAAGAACAAATCAAAAAATCAAGCGGCGCAGACAAAATTACTATTAAAGATTGCCATTTAAAATTTCTTTACTATATAGCTTTTGATGATGTTCAGATTCATAAACTGAAGGAATTTGATATTTCAGTCAAAGAATTTTCGGTTGAAGTTGATCCCTGGCGGATGATTATCGGAGCTTCGCCTTTCCATTTCATTAGTGAGGCGAGGGTATCCAATCTCCGGTTAGATGCCCAAGCGTCTAATTTTAAGCTGGACAACGGGAACTTGATGATCAATAGGGAAATACCGGGAGTTTTGTCTATTGATAAAGTTCAATCAGGCAATTTGATTTTGAGTAAGATCAGATCAACGGTTGTCATGGATAAACAAGAAATAATATTACAGCCATTATCCGGACAAATTTTTAGCGGATATTTTGACGGCAATGTCAGGGTAGCCGTTCAACAAGATCCTCCCTATTCTGCACAAATTAATTTTAACAGCTTGGATCTGGCAGATTTTGTTGATGCCTTTAACCTTAATGAAAAAACTAAGATCCAGGGGCGTATGGCCGGGCATCTGGAACTCAATGGTCAAGGTAAAGATATTAGGATTCTTAATGGTAACTTTTCTTCCGGCAATCAAGGAGGAATTGTAGTCATTAAAGATACCCGGTTTTTAGAGCACTTTGCGGGTCAATCAAATCAGTCGTCTGAATTATTGATGGAAAGTTTGAGGAACTATCATTATAATACTGGAAATTTGAAATTATCGATGGACCAGGGAGTAGCTTTGCTGGAAATTAATTTAAACGGTGAGACCGGCAAGCGCAATTTTCAAATCAGGCTTCACGACTTTTTCTAAAAAAGGAAAAATTATGAAAACCATGACTTTATTAATCGGGACTTTTTTGTTAACGCTCGGTTGTGCAAATGTAAGGATGGAAGCTCCGAAAGACCCTATTAAATTGGACGTATCTATGCGGCTGGATGTTTATCAGCATGTTGAAAGCGACATTGACAAGATTGAAAATACCATTAATTCTCCTTCGAAGAAAGGGGCTAAAGTTTTGAATAAAACCAGTCTGTTGGATATTTTTGTGGATAATGCCTATGCCCAAGAGTTAAGCCCTGAAGCCGAATCTGCCGTGGCCAGGAGACAAGCAAGGCACAGCGATCTTGTGTCTTGGGAAGAGAAGGGTGTCGTAGGGGAAAACAGGTCAGGCTTGGTTGAAATCAAAGGGTCTAAGAATGATGCTGTTCAAGGGCTGGTTGACAGTGAAAATAATGACCGCATGGTCATTTACAAGGCCGTTGCTGATAAAAACGGCACTTCAATCGACTCTGTGCAAAGTTTATACGCTAAAAAATTGCAATCTAATGCTTCTCCTGGAACTCCGGTTGAAGGCAATTCAGGCTGGTCTGTAAAGTAGTGGCTGGGGCGGGTTTTGAGGTATGGTTATCACTGATGTCCGGCCACTCCGCCATACATCCAATCTAATGGTGGGTCTATCAAAATGCGGGCTGAAAGGGTCATTCTTTGGCTTATTGCGGTAGCGCTGGGCATTAAGCTGGTTTTGTTTCTTCATATCGCCTTCAATGACCCGGCTTCTATCATACGGCCGGATTCCGACGGTTATCTTAGCGATGCCAAGGGGTGGGTTCAATATTTCAGTACTCCTATGGCGGGCCTTAAGCATAGTCTTTACCGGACCCCCGGTTATTCGCTTTTTCTTGCCATATTCCATTTTGGGTTAAATCTGCCGTTAGTTTGGATTATTTTTTTGCAGCTCGTTTTGAATATTCTTACCGCAGTTGTTATTTTTAAGATCGTCCCTTTAGCGGATCGGCGGATCCGATTGTTAAGTGCCGCTATCGTTTTGCTGGATCTTCCTACGACGATTTACTCGGCCATGATCCTGACCGAATCTCTGCATTTGTTCGTTCTGTCCCTGTGTCTTTACGCTTTTGTGAAATATATTGACCAGCGGCGTATTGGTTGGCTGGCAGGGGCTGTGTTTTTCTTAGTAGCCTCTGTTTACATTCGGCCAGTTGGCTATTTTTTAGGTTTTGTTTTTGCGGGGTTTGTTGTATACCTCTGGGGGATAAAGAAAGTTTTGACCGGCGTGGTGCATGCAATAGTTGTTCTCGTGCTTGTTTATGGTTTTTTGGGGATATGGCAACACCACAATTTAAAAGCCCATGGAGAGTTCACCTTCAGCAGTATAGACCGTGCATCGATTGGAATGCACGGAATCATAGGACGCTATGCTAAGGAGACCGATCCGCAGTTTAAGGCCATGCCGCCGGTTATATATTACATCGATTCTGTTGGGCGGAATTTCTTGAATTTGATGACTTCTCCCGGCAATATGAAGGACTTCCACTCGAAAGTGTTGAGGATATTTGGAGTATCCTTTGGCTACCTTTTTGTTGTTTTTTGGTGGGCAGGTTGTATCTTTGCCATAAGTAAAGGGAAAATAGATGTTGTGGGACAGTTTTTGATCGTTGTCTTGTTGTATTTTATTGCAGTCTCTCTTTTTTCGACGGGGTGGCATGTAACACCTCGATTCCGGATTCCAATGGTGCCGGCCCTTGCGGTATTGTCCGCTAGGGGATGGGGGTACTTAATATTATCAAGATCCAATGACGTAAAGACTTCGTAATCCATGCCATTGGGGCCTTATTTGGAGGATTTCTTTTGACTGAAAAAGATTCGATTACCAGTACGAGATCAACAACGATTGTCCCCATAGCCTTTTACTGTTTCCTTTTGGGCGTTTTCTGCTTCTCAGGAGCGGTCAACATAATTTTAAGTAATAATTTGATTTCATCCGGTGCTGATCTTGGCTGGTGGCTGCCTGTTGGTGCGCTGCTTATTTTTACGGCTGGGTTAGCCGTTATCGGTATCGGCATTCTTTCTTTGAATAAATTATGCTGGAAGATCCTTTTCTTTAGCTTAGCTATTTGTATTTCAATGATCGGGGCTCTTGTTTTTGTCATTTTAATATTTTTATTGTTAGGCTCATGTTTTTCCTGCTCTTATTTTCAGCCCAGTCAAATCTCGAGCGTCACCTGGTTTTCTTTTCTCTCCTTTTTTCTGTCCGAGATCATTGTTTTGTATTATCTCGCCGGTTACGAGGTGGTTTCCTGTTTTGGCGGCATGGGGGAGCTGACATCAACCTTTTGATTCTTATTCAAACCATATAAATGCACCACCAGGCACAAATTAATTGTAAATGTTTAGCGGGTTGAGAGAACCGTGTCATTGCGAGGAGCCCGCAGGGCGACGAAGCAATCCCTGTCAGAATTACTAAGAACTCAGCGAGAGAAGCGGCGTTAAGTTGCCTTGTCTATGATGG
>JADFXX010000029.1 GCA_015233335.1 Candidatus Omnitrophota bacterium
CCGCGCTAGCTCAATTGCCGACCGATCCAATTTTTACAAGGAACTTGCCAGCGGCCCGTTTTTCGGATTCAATCGGCCGGGTGCGAAGATTTCACAGGGCATGATTGATTTCTTCTGGCTTCAAGGGATGCGGGCTGGTCACAAGAATACTCTCGATTGCATCAAAGCATTTTCCGAAACGGATTTTACCGAGGACCTTAAGAAGTTTGACGTGCCAACACTTATCATTCACGGTGACGACGACCAGATTGTACCAATTGGCGCTGCGGCGATAATTTCTTCAAAACTCGTTAAGAATTCAACCCTGAAGGTATACAAGGGGGCACCACACGGACTGACCGACACGCACAAGGAAAAACTCAACGCTGATATTCTGGCTTTTCTGAAGTCAGAAAATTAAGGGGAACATAATGGAAGAGATCAAGAATGAACTGATTGTCATGTTGAATCACGCTTTGGAGCTGGAGCATGCGTGACCAGGTGAAAAGAAGAGAAGAATGAGAATCGCGGTTGTGTCCCGTTTGTTTTTGGGGTTTGTTCTGATGTTAACATTTATTTCACCTTCTTCTGCCCAGAGCATTCCCAAAGATGTCGCTGTCAGGATTATTATTAGTGAGGCTGGCGATCAAGGTTTAAAAGGAATGATATGTATTGGCGAAGTGCTTCGTCTACGAGCAAGCATAAAGGGATTCTATGGATATAAATCAAACAGGATAAACAGCCAACCAAAATCTGTATGGGAGATGGCAGCAAGGGCATGGGATCAATCAGCGTATACACATTATACGAAAGGAGCAGACCATTTTGAGAACATTCATAGATTCGGTAATCCCTGGTGGGTCAAGTATTGTTTGAAAACTTATGAATATAAAAACCATGTTTTTTATAAAGAAGTTAGGCGTATTGCCTCCTCACAAAACTAATCGTCCGTCGGCGCCAGTTATTATACCCCCGTACAATGGACTCATTCTAAGCATCTCTTTAAAATAACATCGTGAGGGTATTCCTAATTTTACCCAACAAAGACAACGCTGTTACATAGAATAGCAGGAGTATCATATGACAATCTTATATCGAATAATTGAAATGATTGATGGTGAGAATGGCCTAAGATTAATCTCATACAAGTTGGCCCAGCCTATGAAAATGTGGTTATTATTGCATATGTCATGTGGTTGATCAGGGAAGCCGCAGGAAAACTAAAAACCTTCCTTTGTTATACCTTGGTACAATTGATTCATTTTGGTCCCTGGAATATTATCATTCCAATAAAGAAATTGATGCCTTTTTCTAGTTCTTAAACCCCACTATTCAATAGCCATAATGATTATGCGGCGTAGCAACCTCAACAATAATATCCAATTGGAGAAAAGACGATGATCACACAAATCGGAATTGTTTCAGGAGGGATTTTAAATATGCTTGATGAGAAAAATAGACCAGTCAGTATCGATGAGATTGAAACCCAATTGGAAGTCGAGAAGGAATTGACCTATATATGAGCGTTGGTTGGCTTGTCAGGGAAGGACATGTGCATTTGGTTGAAAAAGGGAAAGACAAGCATATTTGTGGTTGTTAAAAAGTTAGATTAACGAAATCCAAAGACGCAAATGTAAATAAGAGGGTATACCCAGGTACAATTGATTCATTTTAGAACCTCCCTAGAATGTAATTATTCAGGGATAGAAAAAGGATAATTGGAATATGGAAGTTCCTTTGTTAACCATTGTTACGCCTGTTTATAACGGTCAAAGATTCATTGAATCCTGCCTTCAATCGGTAATTAATCAAAATTGCCCCGATGTGGAACATCTTATTGTGGATGGTGGATCAACGGATATGACACCAAAAATTATCGAGCGGTATGCCAAACGCTATGTGCACATACGTTGGATATCAGAAAAGGATAACGGACAATCAGCTGCTATGAATAAGGGAATTTCTATGGCTCAGGGGCGTATTATTGGATTTCTTAATTGTGATGATTATTATGAGCCGGCTGTTTTAACCAGAATTTTAAAGATTATAAAGCAATTGCCTGATCCAAGTTTCTTGGTTGGAAATTGTAATGTCTTAAATGATGATGAAAGAATTACCTATCTTAATAAGCCATCCCGGTTAAGCCTGACTAATATTCTGATCGGCGGAGAAAAAAACCAGTTTCCTTATAACCCGTCAGCCTATTTTTACCATAAATCTCTGCATAAAAGGATTGGGCCTTATGATGAGTCCAATCACTATACCATGGATGTGGACTTTCTTTTACGAGCGGTCAGGTCTGCCCATATTAAATATGTGGATGAAACATGGGGCAACTACCGGTTTATCAGAGGCACAAAAACATTTCAGTCGAAAGAAGATAATCAGCTAGAAGTAAACAAGGCGCGGGTGATGAATGTTTATTTTAAAGAATTGCCGTGGTTTCATCAATGGTGGATAAAAATGAACCGGCACATTCAATATATTCTTGATAAACACAACGGTCATTACTATATCGGCAGAATTCAGGATTGTTTTAGAGATCCAAGAGAAATACAGATTTTTATTTTAAAAAGATTTAATTTGGCTTTCCCTCGGAGCTCTGTACAGCGTCAAAGCCAGAACTCAACTGAAGTCAGTTAATAATGAGTCCGGAGTTGATAAAACTTAGTGTTTTTAGAAGGTTGAAATGAAGAATTATAGTCCATGGGTAGTTTTTTCTTGGTTTTGCGTTATTTTTATTATCGCCGTGAGTGCATTAACTCAAGCCTGGGGCATGTCTCCTGTAAATGCGTCTGCTCAGCCAATGTCACACGTTCCCGAACCTTCAAGTCTTTTATTGTTTGGCGGTGGTCTTTTTACAATGGTGATTACTTTTCTTAGAAGAACATACAGTTTAGCTAAAAGGGGCATGGATATTATTATTGCTACTTTCGCTTTAATTATTCTGGCACCATTATGCATATTTGTAGCTGTTTTAGTCAAAGCCACTTCCCAAGGGCCTGTTTTTTATACCCAAATTCGTTCAGGAAAAGCAGGCAAGCATTTTGATATTTATAAATTTCGAACGATGAAGGTGGATGCAGAAAAAGAATCCGGACCTGTGTGGGCGAAACTTAAAGATAATCGTATTACACCTGTCGGAAGTTTTTTACGAAAAAGCCGCATCGATGAAATCCCTCAATTTATCAACGTATTACAAGGAGATATGAGTGTTATTGGCCCCCGACCTGAACGGCCTATATTTATTGAAACATTAAAGAATAAAATTAGTGATTATCCCAAACGCTTGTCTGTTAAACCTGGGATCACTGGTTTGGCTCAAGTGCATCATCGCTATGATGAAAGTATTGCAGATGTGCGTAAAAAAGTTAAATACGATATTCTTTACATTAAGAAGATGTGCTTTGGAACTGATTTAGTGATCATTGGACGCACGGTTGGAGTTATTTTAACTGGTTTTGGGGCGCATTAATTTTGTTATACCTTCAAGGGGAAAGCAATGCTGGCCATTAAAAGCTGTCATAGGGAACAACATCGTACGCATCGCACAGGTTGGTTGCGGGCTTCAGTCTTGGGGGCAAACGATGGGATACTATCGACTGCAAGCCTTGTTGTAGGTGTTGCCGCAGCCCATGCTTCTCATAGTTCAGTATTAGTGGCCGGCATCGCTGGTTTGGTTGCAGGGGGGATGTCAATGGCGGCCGGTG
>JADFXX010000002.1 GCA_015233335.1 Candidatus Omnitrophota bacterium
AACGCCCATTCTGATAAACGCCTCCATGAACTTCTGCCGGACCAATGGCAGATGGCCCAATAGCCTTCCTAAATTTTAAAAAATTTTCTGGATATTCATGTGGGGAGTGGGATTGCCGGACGGATACGATTAATGGGGCTTTAATCATACCTGATATAAGTATACAACATTTATATGGGAGAAAACCAATCTATATAGCTAAGAGAGGGGATATCGGAAAAACGGATGGTTATGCCGCAGGAAGCTCTTTATCAATACTCTTATCTTCCGGGATCTCTTTGGGTAGCTCTACATTCTTTTTAAAGAATAAAATACCCAATGGCGGAATCGTCAATGACAATGAATATGGTTTGCCATGAAGGGGCTTAGCAAGAGCTTCTACCCCTCCCCCATTGCCCTGATTACTGCCGCCATAAACTGTCGCATCAGAATTTAAAACTTCTTCCCAAATGCCGCCTTCAGAAACCCCTATACAATAATTCTTCCAGGTTTGAGGCGTAAAATTGCATACCGCAAGTATCAGACTCTGTTGATCAGCGGATTTGCGTATAAAACTGATGATGCTGTTTTGGTAATCACTAAAATCAATGAACTCAAAACCATCCGGAGAAAAATCCCTTTCATATAGCGCAGGTTGACTGCGGTAAAAATGATTGAGATCCTTAACCCATTTATGAATACCCAAATGAGGGGCATATTTTAATAAATGCCATTCAATGCTTTGCTCATGGCTCCATTCAGCCCATTGAGCAAACTCTGCTCCCATAAAATGAAGCTTTTTCCCGGGATGGGCAAACATATAGCCGAGCAAAAGACGAAGATTTGCTAGTTTCTGCCATTGATCCCCCGGCATTTTGCCTGCAAGAGCCCCTTTCCCATGGGTTACCTCATCATGAGACAAAGACAATAAGAAATTCTCTGAATAAGCATATAAGAATGAGAAGGTCAGGTCATTGTGATGATATTTGCGATAGATGGGGTCTTTCGACATGTAGACCAAGGTATCATGCATCCAGCCCATATTCCATTTCATCCCAAACCCCAAGCCCCCTACATCCGTAGGTCTGGACACCCCGCCCCAAGCGGTTGATTCTTCGGCAAACATTTGTGTGTCGGGAAAATTGCCGTAGATCACTTCGTTAAGTTTCCGCAAAAAATAAATGGCTTCTATATTTTCACGTCCGCCATATTGATTGGGAATAAATCCGTCTTTCCTTGAATAATCCAGATAAAGCATAGAGGCCACCGCATCGACACGCAAGCCATCCACATGAAACTTATCCATCCAAAACATGGCAGAAGAAATCAAAAATGCCCTTACCTCGTTACGGCCATAATTATAGATGGAACTTTTCCAGTCAGGATGATAACCTTTTCTTGGATCCGCATGTTCAAAAAGATGTGTACCATCAAAATACACAAGCCCGTGACCGTCAGTGGGAAAATGTGACGGCACCCAATCCAAAAATACACCAATACCTTTCTGATGAAGGCAGTCCACTAAATACATAAAATCCTGAGGAGTGCCAAAACGGGAGGTCGGAGAAAAATACCCTAAAGTCTGGTAGCCCCAGGAACCATAAAACGGATACTCCATCACCGGCAGGAACTCGACATGAGTATAGCCCATTTCATGCAAATACTCGGGCAACGAAATGGCCAGCTCCCGATAAGTCAAAGGTCGATTTTTCTCTTCGACCACCCTTTTCCAAGAACCGATATGCATTTCATAAATGGACATGGGCGCATCCAAACTGTTGTTCTTATGACGGTGTTTCATCCACCCGTCATCCTGCCACGCATAATCCAAGTCCCAGACAATAGATCCAAACGAAGGAGCCACTTCATTATAAAAAGCAAAAGGGTCCTGCTTTTCTATCTGATAAAAATCATAATTAGAAGCGATGTAATATTTATATACCTCGCCCCGAGCCAAACCCGGAATAAATCCTTCCCAAATTCCCGAAGAATCCTGACGTAACGACAAAGGATGTGAATTACGGTCCCAATTATTAAAATTTCCGATCACGGAAACTTTTTTGGCATTGGGCGCCCACACGGCGAAATGCACTCCGGGTTGACCATCGACAAGCATCAGATGAGCCCCCATCTTATCATAAAGCTTAAAATGGTTGCCTTCCTTAAAAAGATGGCCGTCGAGATTAGTGACCATTGAATCTATTGTCTTTATCCCCTGTTCATTCATAGAAAGTCATTATAACCTAAATAAGAAAATGTACAATTTTACTTCGGTTTATTTTACCCGATGCTGCTTCTGTTTCCATTTTTCAGAGTGATTCTTGAGCCAATCCTCACGGGCCCAGTCGATACCCACATCATGTCCTGCTTTTTCACTCTCACACCACTTATGCTTATCAATTTCCTCAATAACCTGTGGATTATTAAGCAAATCTTTCTGGGATTTTGTAAATTCTTTAAGACCAACAGCCCGAGTCTCTTGAGGAACGCCTGCCGGCTTCACAAAACTTTGTGAAGGAACAAACGTCTTACCGCGTTCAACAGCCTCCATACCTCTTCGGCAAAGTTCACGGGCATAATCTGTCCATATCCCCTGCCCCCAATATCGAAAACAACTTGTTTGAGACAAAAGCAAATACAACAGAGCCTCTTTGTAAGAACGGGAATTTTTATCCGCATTCTTTTGATCAAACTTCTCATGAAAAGTCGCGCTTAACCGATTAATGGGATCAAGCACCTGGTCATATCCCTTGACCCAATCACGGTCACTGGTCCACGACCCTTTATCGAGGTTAAAAGAAGAGTCTGTCTTATGAAGTTCCTGAATGGCTTTATTAGCCGCCTGAGGTTCGAATTTCTTGATCTTTTCCCAGATGCGGTGCTGAAAGATCGGCTGTACCGGTGTAAAATCGGCAGGATTGATCCCCGAATCCTGTAGAAACTCCAGATATTCCGAACCATTTAAGGCAACCGTGCCTTCTGTGGATACGCTTTGAATGGATTGCGTGTACATAGGGGCAAATTCATTCATCATAACCCCGCCGTTTTCTCCGTCACCAATTTGACAAACAAACGGAGGTACCAGCTTACCGCAATACTCTTTTCTGGAAAGGCCCCGCGCCTCTGATAGAGGCTGCATCTGAGCTACAAGTTTCGTGTCTGAGCCTTGAGTCTTGATTAAAACCGTAATCTCTTGAGTTTGCCCCAGAGAATTCTTGGCAATGAGCTTATGCGGAAAATGAGGATTACCAATGCTGCGACCATTAAGATTTTCAATGGTATGTTCCTGCACCATCAGCCACTCATAACCGCATTCCTTAAGGGCTTTGACGTATTCATAACACACATCCGGATGGATAGGCAGGTGCATCTCTGGTGCGGAGAATCCCTTAATGCGCTCCTCAGCTTCTTTCCCAAAGATCGAGGCAAAATGTGAACGGAAGGCCAACATGTGAAGCTTGATATCAGGAACAGGGGTCGATGTTACAACGGAATGCGACCACATGGTCCCAAGCCATTCAACATAAGGATAATAAAATTTATCACATGTGATTTTCTTTAAATTTTCCAAAGCTTGACCTGCGTTGATCTGGCGCAGACCCCATAGCAGATTGCCGGAATAATCCAGCATCACACGGGGACTTTTTCCTTCGTTAACTAAGTTTGGAATGATCTCGGCCAGTCGGTGGTAACACCAAAAAAACACTCCGGCATTATGATTATCCCCGATACCCTGATTTTCAAACATATGCTGCAAATTAGAGATCAGAGAAGCGCTGTGAAGGTCCCCACCGCCGGCAGGAATGGTGGGTTGATGCATATGAAGAGCGATCCCGAACGAAGATCTTACTTTGTTAAAATTAACATTTGAGCTGGCACTATAAAGCCTTCTTTTTTTTGACAAACTAAATTCATTGTCTTGTGCATAAATGTTAGGTAAATTCTCAATGATATCTCCCATAGATCACCTCCCTATATGCCAACTGCCCCCCCCGATGCTCGGTCGCTTATGACCTATCGGGACATTTTTACAGATGCCTGTCTTGCCCTGTGTTGCGGGGAAACAAAATGTGTCAACTTGCGTTTTTCTAAATAATATCGAACACAGTTAATATCCCCAAATATGTTATCCCGGGATTCAATTTCTCTCAACCAGCTTTCTTCGATCGTATCATTCTCAATATCATTCAATAATTTATGAAACCGGTTAATATGGAGCCTGAATCTCTTTTCAGCATATGCTGTCATCGTACCGGACTTCATAATAAAAGGCCAGTCGCTGGATTCAGCTAATAGCAGTTCGCGGGCGGCCTGATTAAGGGCCCGGTAACGCAAAGAGGATTTAAATGGGTTTTTCCCAAAATTCCCTTGGATCAAATCGGAATGTTTTAAGGCCAACTCCTTCATCTGACGGCCGGCTTCATGAAGATACGGATAAATCCAGTCGTTGGCACCTTCAAGCCAAAACTCACTAAACCCCTTATAGCCCCAACTCGAAAGGGTTGGACTTGACATTTGAATAGTCGAATGTTCCTTCAAATATTCTGAAGGGGTGGTCATTTCAATAATATTCTGATCATAAAATATCTTCCTTGCCAAAAAATTGATCCATTGGGGGCCTTCGAACCACCAATGACCAAATAATTCAGCATCATAGGGAGCGACAATGATCGGTTTGCGGTCCATATCGGGAAATATACTCTTTATTTGTTCCTGACGGTTAAACATAAAGTTTGCTGCATGCTCAGCAGCTTTTTTCGTTGCCAACTGCGGCTGGTAAGGTTCCTTATTTTCTGTAGGACCGGTAATTCTCCAATACTTGATCCCCGTATTGATGCGAATCCCATCCGGATGAATATAGGGTTTTATGTAATCAAAATCCAAGGTAAAACCGATATCCCGGTAATATTCCCGGTAATCATGATCTCCCGGATATCCTTCCTTGGAGCTCCATACCTGTTTCGAAGATTCCCAATCCCGTCCAAAAGCGGCAACTCCGCCGGGGCAATAGATAGGCGCGTAAACACCGAACTGCGGCTGCGGGTCGGCATTCATGATCCCGTGAGAATCACAGAAAAAATATTTGATCCCGGCTTCATGAAGCAGATAGTCTAAACCAGGATAAAAACCGCATTCAGGAAGCCACATTCCTTGAGGGGCAACATTAAAATGCTTACGGTATTGCTCTATACCGATCTCGATCTGGGCCTTGACGGAAGATTCATTGATATTCAAATTCGGTAAAAAACCATGGGTGGCACAGCAGGCAATGATCTCAAGACTGCCTGATTCCTGAAACTTTTTAAAAGCATGAATAAGATTTCTATCATAATGATGAATGAACAGGTCCCTTGCATCAACAAAACGGTTGTAATACATGAGAGCTAATCCCCGATATTGGGGATCATGGGAAGTGCGCTGTATTTCTTTTTGGGCCAGTTCAATAAGTCTGTTAATATGACGCTCATAGCGCCTCTGCAGTAAAGGATCGGAAAACATGTTGGCCAATGTCGGAGAAATCGACATTGTCAAACGAAAATCGACATCATCCCGTTCGAGCGATTCAAAGACCCGAATGAGAGGGATATAAGTCTCGGTCATGGCTTCAAAAAGCCAGTTCTCTTCTAAAAAGTAGTTCTCTTCCGGATGCCGAACAAACGGCAAATGGGCATGAAGGACAAGGGCCAAATAACCTTTTGGATCGTTAACCATGAAAATCCTTCAATAATTTTACGGAACTTCTTGTCTTTTCGCGCTCAACGCGGGTTAATATATGTCGCTCTTCAACACCGTCTGAAGATTGAGCAATAAACTCAAAAGGGATTCCGCCGTCAGGCAGGGAATAACGTACTGAGAATGTCCCATCCGGATTTAATTTAACCCCCTTTTGATTAAGTAAGACGATCGCATCAGTTTCCGTCCGACCATATACGATGAGCTCTGACCAAATTTCAAAAAAGAATTTTCTAGATTTTAACCGTTCTTCGCTGCCACCCCCTGCCTTTAAACCAGATAAACTTTCAGAGGCTCCACCACTATTTTCTGAAGCTCCCATCGAAGAGCCCGGATACGCACGTTTTAATATGTCGGGATATGTAAATCGCGGCCTGACTTTCTTCCAAGCGACACCTTTTAACTTTCTTTTGAGAATGTCTTCCATGGAAAGGGTTTTTAGCTTCCTTCTCGCCCTTCTGGATACACGGGCAAAAAGGCTCATATAATACTCCCGGATGTCCTGGGCCGTTAGATAATAAAGTTTGGTCTTAGACGATGGTTTTCCTTTCTGGAGCTCTTTTGGTGAAAGCTGATGAATAAGGCTTTTGGTTCGATGGGAACGGCCCTTGACATCTTCCTCGATATAGGTCTGGGCCCCTTGTTTCGCATGAATATCCTGCCATATCAAATCATTACGATGGGAAGCTGACTTAGGGGGCGTATGCGCTCGATTGGACTGTCCGATTGGCACGAAAAGATTAAAACCAGAACTTACGCCCAGTTGTGCACAATAATCCGCATTATCCTGCCATACATGAACATACCAATTCTTTGTTGAATAACCTACATCAAGGTCCCAAGTATGATTCGCATTCAATCCGTTGAAATCAACTCCGGTAATATCATAGATACGAAGGATCAATCGGGCATTTTCGCCCTCGACACCCAGCTCACCTTGAGCACGATCAATATCCTGTTGGGTATAATCCCAGTAAGCAAAAATAAAATTGGGATCCCTCGGAATCAAGACACAATGAGTGTGTGAGGCTAAGAACGGAAGCTCTGTTGAATCAAAAACAGATTGCGACATAACAATAGATCCTAACAATATACATTCAACGTTTCATCGGCAATCGAATCCCATGAAAATGCTGTCTCAACGGTCAAACGACCATTATAACCCATCCACCGGGCGTGATCAAAATCATTAAAGAGGGTTGTGATTCCCCAAGCCATAGATTTAGGATTATCCTGAATTTTTAAACCATTGACATCATGCCAAATAATTTCATCGGGGCCTCCATTGGTGGTGGCCACCACCGGCTTTCCGGCACTCCAAGCTTCAAGAATAACAATCCCAAAAGGCTCATTACGGCTGGGAACACATACGCAATCGGTCGACTTAAAAAGATCTCTTAGCCCCCATGAATTTTTTTTGCCTAAAAACCGTGTCGCGTGAGACACTCCCATGCTCTGGGCCTGCCCTTCGACATCAGAACGCATTTCCCCATCACCCGCAAAAACAAACTTTGCATTAGGATAATGCCTTAAAACATCCGGTATCGCGCTGATGAGCAAATCCGGACCTTTCTGGTAGACGATGCGGCCGACAATAAGCACCATCGGATCCATGGGACCGATCCCATACTGACGCCGGACATCCCCGGGGTCGACCCAATGGTCAAAATCAGAACAACGAATACCATTATAGACAACATCTGCTTTAGATTCAGGAATGCTGTATATCCACATGGCCTCATTTTTTAAGGCGCTGGATACGGTGATCACATGGTCGCTGCAATAGGTCCCAAGCCACTCCAGGTGACGGATACGCTGAGAATTGCCTCCAAAGAAATTATTACCGCAACGGCCATACTCCGTTGAATGAAGAGTAAAAATGGTCCTGTGGTGCCGGGCTTTGTTGATCCATTCAATAGCCTGGGCCGTTAACCAGTCATGTCCGTGGATCACGTCAAATGTGCCGCAATAGTTCTCTGTCGCCAGAAAAGTATCCACAAAAGAGCGGCACATGTTGGACACTTCTTCAATAAAATCAGGATTGCCGGTATAAGGACAACGGTGATAATGGACCCCGTGAATGTGTTCATAATGGGATTGATTAGAATAGGCCATGCGCGTAAATACATGAACTTCATGACCGCGACGTTCCAGAGCACAGGCAAGCTCAGTGACATGAAAGCCGATACCTCCGACAAACACTGAGTGAACAGCTTCCCAGGAAAATAATGCAATTCTCATAAATTTCAAAATCCAAGTTTAGCTAGAATAAACATTTAACGTATGTTCAGCAATCGTGTCCCACGAATGTGCCTTTTCAACAGCCTCACGTCCTTTTTTACCCATCCATCGTGCATGTTCAAAATTGGTAAACAGCGTTCCAATGCCCCATGCAATGGAATTCGGGTTAGGAGACACCTTATAGCCTGTCACGTCATGCCACACCAACTCCGAGGGCCCCCCGTTTTCAGAGGCCACCACCGGTTTTTCTGAGCTCCATGCTTCCAAAACAACTATGCCGAAAGGTTCATTACGGCTGGGAACACAGATGCAATCACTAGCTTTGTAAAGATCTCTCAGTCCCCAGCCATTCTGTTGTCCCACAAACCGCGTAGCATGGGCGACACCCATGTGATGAGCCCGGTGCTCAAGCTGCCCCCGCATATCTCCGTCACCGGCAAAAATAAATTTCGCATGGGAATGGTGGCGAAGTATGAACGGGATCGATTCCATCAAAATATCGGGCCCTTTTTGAGAAGTCATTCGTCCGGCAAACAAAACAGTCGGATCCATAGGCCCCATATGTAACCGTTTTTTGACGCTACCAGCATCAATAGGGGCATCGTAATGTCTAAAGTTGACCCCATTATAAATGACACTCACCTTCCAATCCGGCAGATTATACATCCACATGATCTCACGCTTAAGGCTGTGCGAAACCGCGATCACTTTATCCGCGCAATACGTGCCATGCCTTTCATGGTCCCTTATCCTAGCTGCCCTTCCTTCATAAAAATTATTCCCGCACCGGCCATATTCAGTCGAATGCATCGTCAAAATTGATTTACGTCCCCTGCCCTGCTTGATCCACACCATCGCATTGGAAACCAGCCAATCGTGAGCATGAACGATATCAAAATGCGAACCCATATAATTCTCTACATGAAAAACCGAATTTACCAGAGACCGGCACATACTGTTGACATCTTCAACAAAATCCGGATGACCGCTGTAAGGGACCCGATGATAATGCACCCCATCAATGCGCTCATATTGAGGGTGGTCCCAGCGTCCCATTCGTGTAAATACATGGACTTCTTGGCCGCGACGCTCAAGAGCAGAGGCCAACTCAGTAACATGAGCGCCGACACCGCCAACGCTAATGGAATGCAAGGACTCCCAGGAAAGAATTGCGATTTTCATCTCTAACCGATTGTTATTAAAAGGTTAATATAAAACGGAATGTGATTATAACAAATTCTGTTAATATTACAATTCTTTTTTAAGAGGCTGAATGAATTATGAAAACCTCTTAATTGTTATAACTTCTTGAAATGAATCAAATTAGAATTGGTGTCTTTACAACTGCGGATCTTTGATAATCTTCTCAAAAGCATCAACAACCTTAGGGTCGAATTGCGAGCCTCTTCCCTTTTTAATAATTTTTAAGGCTTCCTGTTTGCTATAAGCTTTGCGGTAAGGACGGTCAGACACCAATGCCTGATAAACATCGGCAACAGCTACGATCCTTGCCCCAACGGGAATCTGCTCTCCTTTCAGACCGGAACAATAACCCTTGCCGTCATAACGTTCGTGATGATAGAGAATGCTGGGAATAACTCCGCTTAAGGAATGTACCGGACGGATAATTTCCGCGCCAATTTGAGGATGTTTTTGAATCTTCTTAAACTCAGTGTTCGAAAGTTTATTTTTCTTATGCAGGATTGCATCCGAAACCCCTATTTTTCCTAAATCATGCAAAACAGCAGCATGTCCCAAATCTTCAGTTTCCTGAGATGACAGCCCCAGCTTCTTAGCCATACGCTTAACCAAAACGATCAATTTCTTTGAATGATCTCCAGTAGAAGAATCTCTGGCTTCGATTGTTTTACTAAAGGCATAAATGGATTCAATAAGGGAATTGCTGATCCTTTGAGACATTTTAGAAAGTTTATTTTTTAACCTTTCAACGCTATCCGGACCGCCTTTGTTTAATTCTTGTTTAATTTCCTTCTGATATATGTCCTTGGCCGCATAAATCCTGTTACCTCCCTCTTCTTTAGCACGGGAAAGGGCGCGATCCGCAAGATCAATAAGAGCATCGTCCGTATCTGTCTGCTGATCCTCGGGGTAACTGGCAAGCCCCATACTTATTTTTAAATTAATCTTATGGCCTTTTTCATCGAAGATATGTTCGTTGATCTTCTCAAGCAGTCGGCGGCCGAATAATAATGCCCCTTCTTTATTGGTATCCATGAGCAAAAAAACAAATTCCTCACCTCCATACCGGACCACCACATCACTACCGCGGGTAAATTTCACCAAAAATTGCCCAAAGCTGTTTAAAATAAAATCCCCATACTGATGTCCATAAACATCGTTAATGGACTTAAAATAATCAATATCCATCATAATAATGGAGATCGGTGAGGCGTGACGTTTAGACCGGCTTAATTCCTTTTCCAGACGTCTTTTTAAATAGCGGTAATTATAAAGCCCTGTGTGCGGGTCGATCAGACTAAGATCCTGAAGCTGCTTTAATAAATAACGATTCTGGGCTGTCAATAACTGCATCCGAAGGGCTTTTTGAATGGTCAATTTTAGTTCAACAGGGTTAAGTGGTTTTTGTAAATAAGCAAAAGCCCCCTCATTTAAGGCTATAACAGCTGTTTCCAGGGAAGCAAAAGCTGTTATGATAATAACAGTCGTATCAGGATGAGGAGCTTTGACTGCCTTTAAAACATCCAGCCCTGACCCATCCAGTAGTTTTAAATCCGCCAAAACAATATTATAAAACTTCTCAGCAATTTTTAACTTAGCCGCAGCAACCGTTTCAGCCCTTGCAATACTGTACCCATCCTCCTTTAGAATGTCGTACAAAGTCTTGCTCATCTGAAGATTGTCTTCAACGATCAAGATCGAAGTCTCATTGCCCTTAGGTAGCTTACGCCTCATAGATCAACTTTCTTTTTATAGCTCTCCCTCACGACAGTGTAGCCGCGCTTCTGGCAGCAGCAAGATGCCCGAAGAGTTTAGGAATATCCAAAGGCTTATCCAAAACTGCCAAAGCCCCTTCCTTAAAAGCATCCTTAATGAGGGCCTCAAGAGAATACCCTGTCATTAGAATGACCGCCAGGCGAGGGGCGATTTTTTTTATTTCTTTTAAGGTCTCAACGCCATTGATACCGGGCATTTTGATATCCATTAAAACAATATCAAATTTCTCATTTCTTACTTTCTGAAGCGCTTCATAGCCGTTATGAATGATGCTTGCGTCACACTTTTCAAGCTCAAGGAGGTCTTTGAGAGTCTCTGTAAATTCGACATCATCATCAACAACGAGGATCTTAGTTTTGAGCGGCATGCTGTTTCTCTTTTGATGATAATTGAGGCAAATAAATGTTAAACTCTGTCCCTTTTCCAACCTGAGAAATTACTTCAATCTTCCCATGATGTAAGGCAACAATACTCGAACAAATGGCCAATCCCAAGCCTGAACCGTGTTGTTTGGTCGTAAACCCGGGCTTAAAGATCTTGTTTAAATTCTCGTGGGGAATGCCCATCCCCATATCTTTAAATATTACCACAAACCAAGGATCTTGCCAAAAAGTCTTTACCAATAATTCCCCTCCATCAGGCATCGCATCTAAAGCATTATCGATAAGATTGATAAAAACCCTCCTCATCTGATCAGCGTCAATTTCGACCAGAGCCAGGGATTGATCCAAATAGAGTTCTTTTCGGACACCTATCGGAAACTTTATTTTCTTTAACTCCTCGACAATAATAGCATTGATATTTTCTTTTTGCAAAACAGGCGGCTTAATCCGATTGAATGATAAAATATCCGAAATGACCTTATCTGAAATCCTGACTTCTCCCTCCAAAATATCAAGATACTTCAGAATTTTCTTTTCCTGGCTGATCTTAGGTAATTTTGATTTCAAAAAATAAACAGAATTACGTATAACCCCTAGAGAATTGCGCAACTCATGGCCCACCATCGCTGCCATTTCGCCTAAGGCCGCCATCCTCTCGGAGCGCACCAGCATATCCAATGTCTCTTGAAGCTGGTCATAGGCATTCTTTAGTTTTATATTAGAATCCTGGAGCTTATCATTAAGCTGCAAAATCCTTTGCTCATTATTCTTCAGTTCCGTAATGTCATTGATGATCCCCACAAGAACCTTTTCCTTTGTGTTTTCCTGCACAAAAAGGACCTTTTTAGTCACAATGGTATGAACCTGTCCTTTGGCATCGGTAAATTTTTCCTCATTGACATTGATTTGACCGCTATCAAAAACCAATTGATCCTTCTGCCAGAATACCTCAGCCTGTTCAGGAGGGAAAAAATCAATGTCGCTTTTTCCGATAAGGTCCTCTTTATTATAGCCCATAAACTCACAATAAGAATCATTGAGAAGGATCCAACGATGGTCCTTGTCTTTCACGAAAATAGGACTGGCAATGTTATTAATAATCTGATCGAGGAACTCCCTTGCCGTTACCAGTTGGGAAGCCCTCTCCTTGACTAATTCCTCGAGATGATAACGGTGGTTTTCCAACTCTTCCTGGGCCACTTTTCTATAGGTAATATCCTGCACGACCCCAACCATGCGCTGTAATGTTCCAGATGCTCCCAGCTTATGCCGCCCAACCACGAAGATCCAGCGAACAACCCCATCCACACGCCGGATGCGGCACTCGAAAGTCAAGTCAGACTTATTCTGGAGAGCATAACGGAACTTGCGGTCAACCAAATCTCGGTCTTCGGGCAAAACATGTTTTAAAAAAATATCATAGGTCCATGAAGGCAGAAGCTCTGTGTAGCCGAATATCTGATCGTGTTTAATCGAACGAATCGCTTTGTGGTCAACAAGGTTTAAATCCCAGGTGCCCATATTGCTTGCTTCAAGCGCAAAGTGTTCCCGTTCTTCGCTTTCCCTCAGGTCCTTTTCAATACGCTCGCGATGAAGGATCTGTTGGGTAAGTTTCAGGTATTCTTCCTTGGCCTCGAGTTTTGTATACCCCATTTCCGATATAACACAGGCAATCTCTACCAGCAGCCCTGTAATACTCTTAAACCGCCGCTTTGAGACCACAGGGATTTTTTTTAAGGCATCTAAATATTGCTTTTCGTTGATCCCGAATGTCCTGGCCTGCCGTTTAAATCTTTGAAGGTCCGGCGCCTTTAAAAAAAGCTGCCCTGTAACAACACTGGCCAAATGTCTGCCTCTAATGATAATCGGCGTTGCACAGTCGACCAAACCATTATCGCATTCATCGATGACAATTTTTCCGGATTCGCTTAATTGATCAAACAGGCGGGTATTGCTCTTCAAACAATTCTGGGCAGAAATGGGACAAACCCGATGGTATTTACTGCACAGCTCACGCCAGCCTGTAGAGAAGAGCTGGTTCTTATCAGGGTGGTCGAAAAAACCGATCGGAAACCCAGTTGCACTGGTAAACATCTCAAAGATCCTGGAGAGCCTCTCTATATTCACCAGATCTTTAATGCCGTAATGAACATCGACTAGATGGTCATTCTTTTTTTGAGCCATATCTCAACTTGGAAAACCCGAGCGATTAAAAAAAGATTTTCAGGCCAATTGAATTTTTATGATCTCCAGCAATTTTTCCAAATCGTAAGGCTTCAAGATAAAGTCATCTGCGCCTAATTCTCGGGATTTCTTTTCAACACCTGCAGTAATATTGGCTGTTGAAACAATGATGCGCATCTGAACGATTTTGCGTGTTTTACGGATATTTTCCAACACAAAAAAACCTCCGCCGGAGGGCAGGCCAAGATCAAGGATCGCCAAATCAATGTTCTCTTTAGCGACATATTTTATAGCAAATGTTGCATCCTGCGCAATGAAAACCTTGTAGCCATGGCCGCTTAAGAATGTCGCCAGTGCCTTGACAAATGCCTGGTCATCATCAACGATAAGTATTTTTTTCGGTGTTTGATCTTCCAAGATAACTACTCCTTTGCTAATGGCAGTACGACGTTAAAAAAATTGGGGGCGCCTAATTTACTGGATGCCCAGATTTTACCTAGATGCAGCTCCACAATATCCTTAGCAATAGATAAACCTAACCCCTGACCTTCAACGCTTTTATCCAGTCGTTCGAATTTATCAAAAATCTTTTCAAGCTTATCCTGAGGAATAGAAGTACCGTCGTTTAAAAATTCTACCCGTACAAAACCATCCGCAACAAATGCTTTAATAATAACATTGCCTCCTTCAAATGAATGCTTGATGGAATTATTAAAAAGATTATTAACGGCCCGCAGCATCTTTTCCTTATCCGCATTGATCATAATAGGCTTTAAAGGAAGCTCCAGCTTCATGGCAACATTCTTTCTTAGAGCAACACTAGCAAGCTCCCTCTCCTGTTCTAAAAAAAGCTCCCGCAGGTCAAAAGAAGTAATTTTAAGCTTAGCTTCCCTCGCTTCAATCATATAGGTGTCGATCAACTCCATGATCATGGTGTTCATACGATCTGCTGTCTCTTTGCAGACATTAATGACTTCTTCCTGCTGTTGAGTCAATTTTCCGAGAAAACCCGCCTTTAGGTTAGATATATTGGCCTTAACCGTCATCAGCGGACTTTTTAAGTCATGCGCCAAAGATATGGCAAAGGACGATTTAAGCTCATCCGCCCGTTTTGCCTTTGCGGCATACACAAGCGTTTTATTAACAATATTTCTAATGACATTATACGCCACGACATACCCAAAAATAAGAATAAGCCCTGTGAACAACAGGATATACATCATGCTATTTAAGTTATTATTGGCGCTGGCAACTTTATCCACTAGGACATAGGTCAGGGAAAGAACTGGGATGACGCTGATCAGAAGAAATGAAAAATTCAAACGCCTGTAGGGGTTTTCGTTTAATTCTTTAAATAAAAGCTCTAGCTCGTTATTCTTTTTCATCTGCTTCGTCATTTCATAGGACCTTTAATTTGAGCCATCGTGAAATTGAATTATAATTATAGCCTCTTCTTTTGCTCTTGCCAATAAAATAAATTAAAAGGACTGAGAAATTCCGTCGGGGACTAAAGGGCAACTCAATCCCAACCGTCTCATTCTAAAATTTAATCTGCAATTCACACCTAATAAAAATCGCATCGTCTTTATTTAAATACACATCTCCCGGGACAAAATATTCTCCCAAAATATAGGCCGTTATGTTCTTATTAAACATATAGTCGAACCTCAGTTGAGGCAATTGCCCCCGATCTCTGCCTCGTCCAGAAAAGACGGCACTCACCGGTATCTCTGTATTGGCGCGAAGGTAATTATAAAACAAAGTGACTTTGGATTTTTGGGTTGGTTTTACCGCCACCGAACTTCTGAACATCTGCAAATTGGTCCAATAAGCCAATATACCGGTTTCACTCTTATAACTCAGGTTATAAAGTTCCGAATACCATGGATACCTGGAAAACAAAGGGTCCCAGGATTCATTCTTGGCCGTAGAACTGTCATCCCCGGAAAGATAAACAAATCCGGTGGTTGCAGACGGCGTCCAGGCAAGATCTTTGAAATCCCTGTCAACAAAAGCATAGCCGCCAAGACCTTGCCTGTCATTGGTTCCGTAGGTGCCGAACTGATAAGCCAACTGTCCCCTTAACGTAAAGGGAGATAAATCATATTTCGCATAAGAGCCTAAAGTGTTGATCGTTCCCTTCTGAGACTGAAAACCCGGCCCTTCAAGGCCTTCAGTTTTATAAATGTAGTAGCTTTCCAGGCCCAGATGATCGATCGCTTTATTTTTTAAATACAATACTTCTGCTGTTTCCTGGCTGCTCGTTAAGTTTGTATTGACCTTTTCTCCGTTGATGATCGGCAGCCATTCGTCTGAACGTGGGTCGTTGATATAAATCAAATCCAAGCTATTGGACTCATCCAAGCGCCAATTAGCCTTTGCGGCGTTAAAATAAAATGATCTGGACCCGTCATTTGGAGTACCGTCAAAAATTAAAAACCCTTCGCCGTAATCTGTCAGGTCCTGACGGCCCAAACGTAAATTCACAGGCGCAGAAAAAACATTGTTAACATCTACATATAAATTATCGAAGATAACCTCGTTAATATCAAAAGGGTACCCCTTCTTTGTTTGTCCCCACATTTTACTGCTGGAAGGTGCGTAATAGGTATAAGACTTAAATTCATCAGTTAATTTAGCATATACGTCAAAATCTTTATTAAAATTAGCACTACCCCACAACGAAGTTTTGAACCTAAAGAAACTGCGGTTATCCAACGCATCGTTATTCATGTCAAAAATATTCTTCCACAACTCATATCTTACGCGTTCGGCCCCTCCTGCGGTTAAAGCCAGATCAGCAGAAGCTTTTGGAAGAAGCAAAAAACAAACTGAAAACGAGGCAAACAAGACAAGGATTGATTTTTTAAGCACAGGCTCTCCTTTTTATTCTTGGGTTTTCTTTAAATAGGCCATCGCTTGGAATTGAGCGATGATATCACCGTTCTTATTGGTAACAACCCCCTGATAGGACCCTAATTTTCTACTACGGGAAACCTCTTTAACTTCGGCAATGATCTCTTCATGAAGGGCAACTGATTTAATAAAATGAATGTTCGCGTTGATGGCCAAACCTGATTCTTCCTTGACATTAGAGGCTAATGCAAAAGCGTAATCTACCAAAGAAAAAATCACCCCTCCATGGGCCACATCTAAACCATTAAGAAAATCAGATTGTATCACCAGTTTAGTTTTAGCATAGCCCGCCGCAACTTCAACTATTTGAGCCCCTAGATGCTTTGCAAACTTGTCATTTAATACATTACTTTCCATACACCAGACCCCTCCAATCCTTATTCATCCAGCCGTTCATCACTCCATCATAATCAAGATTTTTAAAAATTTGCGATATCTTTTTTACCCACTACTCGGATATTATTTTTATTCAAAACGGCAATGGCTTTATCCAAATCGTCAAAACGAAAAACAAGGATCGCTTTATCTGCACGCTTCTCAACAAATGCATACATATATTCGATATTAATTTTATTGCCATCCAGCACCTTTAAAACCTTAGCCAGTCCACCGGGATGATCATCCACCTCAACCGCTACAATCTCAGTGATAGAGGCCACAAAATCATGGGATTTAAGGACCTCAAGGGCTTTCTGAGGATTATCAACGATCATGCGCAGTACTCCAAAATCTTTATTTTCCGCGATGGTCAGGGTCTTTATATCAACAGCCTTTTCACCCAATATGCGAATGGCATCAAATAACCGTCCTTTTTTGTTTTCTAAAAAAACCGAGACTTGAGTGATTTTCATCGGCAGACCTCCCCATTTGATGCTTCACAGTGATCTTTTATCAATGATACGTTTGGACTTTCCTTCACTTCTTTCAATACTCTTTGGCTCAACTAATCGGACCTTAACGCCAATACTCAGGACCGATTCGATTTCTTTGGAAATACGCTGCTCAAAATTCTGCAACTGCTTAACCTCATCCGAGAAGAATGATTCTTTAAGCTCGACTAAGACTTCTAGACGGTCTAATCCCTTGTGCCGTTCAACGATAATTTGGTAATGCGGCTCGGCCCCTTCGATATTTAAAAGGACCTCTTCAATCTGTGTCGGAAAAACATTGACACCGCGCACCACGATCATATCATCGGTCCGTCCTAAGACTTTACTAATACGGGGAGACGTCCGGCCGCAAGCACATTTTTCATAGTTGATCGTCACAATATCCCGGGTTCTGTAGCGAATAAGCGGCATTCCAAGCTTTGTCAAAGTAGTCACAACTAATTCACCGGGAATTCCCGGCTTTGCTTTCTTAAGGGTCTTAGGATCAATGACTTCAGGATAAAACACATCCCAAGGCACGTGCAAACCATTCTTACAATGACATTCACAAGCAACGCCCGGACCGATGATTTCCGATAATCCGTAAATATCAATAGCTTCAAGGTCCCAGCGCTTCTCGATCTGCTGACGCATCGCTTCGCTCCATGGTTCAGCGCCGAAGATCCCTATCTTCCAGCTACTTTTTTTAGCGTCAATGCCTAACTCCCCGGCTGTCTCCGCCATATATAACGCATAGGAAGGCGTGCAGGCTAATACCCGCGGCCTAAAATCCTGCATAATCTTTAACTGACGCTTGGTCTGACCGGAAGAACAGGGAATGACTGTCAAGCCCAAAAGCAGACTGCCGTAATGCAATCCTAGTCCCCCGGTAAATAGTCCATACCCGTAGGCAATCTGGATCATGTCACCGGGCACGGCACCGGCACAACACAAGCTTCGGGCAATGACATTTGCCCACAGATCAAGGTCTTCTTTAGAATACCCAACAACCGTCGGATTTCCCGTCGTACCGCTAGAAACATGGATTTCACGGATATCACTCATGGGGGCAGAAAAAATCCCAAATGGATAGGTGTCTCTTAAATCCTCTTTGACCGTAAATGGCAAATGATCGATATCATTAATCGACTTGATCTTACGAAGGATCACCCGGCTTTGGGCAAATTTCTTTTGATAAACCGGAGACTTCCTCTGCATATAATTGACAATACGACAGAGCCTTTTCGATTGAATGTCTTTTAGGGCCCGCGGGGCCAGACATTCAACCTGTTTATTAAAGATCATCTCCTGCCTCCTTCTTGACGACCCTGTAAGAAATATTCTTTATTCTGGGCATGCCCTCTCTCAAACGTATCTTCAAGTGCCATGACCCAGGCTTCTTCCTTGATCTTTAAATACGATGAAACCACTCCTAACATATAGGCATTAAGAAAAATCTTGTGCTCGCCAACGGCTCGATGGGCCTTATCTAAGTAGGAAAAAAGATCTACCCCTTCTGTTTTAAGTTCAGAACGCAGTCTAGGATACTCACTTTCATACAAACAAACCAAAATATCGGTCTGTCCCTCTGGAGGAAGAGGCGAAAGAACGCATGGGCCAAACCGCACATACGATTCGACCGAGCCGCCGCGCTGGGCCATGCCCTTGACTTCAGATTTTTTGACATGAAACCCTTCGATAAGCGCCGCCCTGGCGCAAACTTCCGAAGCGGACAAAACTCCCTGCCCGCCCACCCCGTAAAAAAGCACATTCGTTATGCTTTTATTTTTCATACAGGCACGACCGCATTAAGGTTACAGACTTTTTGGCATAGTTCACAGCCAACGCACATCTGCTCATCGATATGGAGATTCCCATCTTTGTCTTCACTGATAGCCGGACAGTCTAATTTCATGCAAAGACCGCATTTTTTGCAGGCCGCAGTATCTATTTTTAAAGCAGGCTTGCGCGATCGGTCAATTATTTTACAAGGATGCCGGGCAATGATGACGGATAATTTATCTTCCTCAATCCTGGTTTTTAGCAACTTCTCAAAGGCCAAGAAATCATACGGGTCAATAACATCAACCTGGTCGGCATTCGCCGCTTTGCATATATTTTCCAAAGAAAGCTTCTTCGTCCTTATACCCTGCAAGGTCACGCCCGTTGCCGGATTTTCCTGGGCGCCGGTCATTGCCGTAATAGCGTTATCCATAATGACCACGACCCCTTTGGTATTATTATACGCCGCGCTGATAAGGCCGCTTAAACCCGTATGGATGAAGGTAGAATCTCCAATAACAGCGACGATTTTTTTATCCAGCGTCGTCTTGCTGATACCTTCGAAAAAAGGCACACTGGCGCCCATGCAAAGCTGGGTATGCAATGAAGCCAGGGGCTCTAAAGCTCCCAAAGTGTAGCAACCAATATCTCCTGCGACAAAAAACCGGGTCTTTTTCAAAGCGTAAAATGCCGGCCGATGGGGACATCCCGGGCAAAGCAAAGGACGCCGTCCTTTTTTGGGCTTATCCTCCCTTTCTTTACGCTCAACAATGCGTTTAACAGCGTCCGGACTTAACTCACCGCAGCGCCAGGAAGGTTTTTTACAAACGACTGTTATCCCCTCCTGTTTTAACTGCTCTTCTAAGAACGGTTCCAACTCTTCGATCACATAAAGTTTCATTACTTTTTTCGCAAAGGCTTTAATTTTTTTGACAGGAAACGGAAAGGACATGCCGAGTGTCAGAATAGAAGCATCGGGATAAACCTCCTTGACATAAAGAGCGGAAATACCGCTGGTGATAAACCCTATCTTACGGTCCTTGATCTCCCAGTGGTTCAATGAAGTATGTTCTGCGTATTCTTTGAGTCCCAAGAGACGCTTTTCCAAATCCACATGACGGGCACGCGCGTGGCCGGGGACCATCACGTATTTGGAAGGATTCCTTTCCAAAGGACGTATAGGTGGAACATTATAAGAACCAGCAATTTCAAAAGATTCTTTAGTATGGGAGATCCTGGTCGTTATCCTAAACAATACAGGAATATCAAACTGCTCACTAATGCGGAAAGCTTCTTCTATATAGCGGTAGGCTTCACTCGGAGAGGAAGGCTCAATCAAAGGGATCTTAGCGTAAGGAGCAACCCTTCTGGTGTCCTGCTCATTTTGCGATGAGTACATTCCCGGGTCATCCGCAACCACGACTACAAACCCCGCGTTAACACCGCTATAAGCGGTTGTCATCAGCGGATCCATGGCCACATTCAACCCGACATGCTTACAAGCTGTCAATGCCCTTTTTCCACCCAGAGAAGCACCGAAAGCCGCTTCATAGGCCACCTTTTCATTGACCGCCCATTGGGCTTCCAGACCGTCAAAAGTCCCCAAAGTCTCAAGGATCTCGGTGGAAGGCGTTCCGGGATATCCGGAGGCAAAACTTACCCCAGCCGCTTTCGCCCCCCAGGCAATGGCTTCATTGCCGGATAATAATACAATTTTATGTTGCATTGGATTAGACATTCAAAGCGAAAGATCCATATTCGCCTATGTATGAGCCGCACTCAAATCTACCCTATTTAATTTCCTCAACATTGCCTGAGCCGAACATACGGTATGGGCCAGTGTACTTAAATTTGAGCACTTGATCTTTGGCTATAACAATATCTTTCTTATTTGGTTCGCCCCAAACAACCTTATCGCTTTCTGCCGGATTATCTGAGGTGCCATAAAACTTTAAAGAATGTTTGCCAACATTAATCTTGATGGTAACATCGCTTTGCTTCTCAACAACCAGCGGAGGATTGGAGTCTATCTTGATCGCATATTTAGCGACTACCATCTGGTAAGAAGGCTGTCTGGTTTGGATATACAATGTGCCTGCATCCGCACCCGGCTTTGATACGTCAAAACTAAAGCTTTGAGCCTTAGGAGGGGCCGCTTGGTTGGCAGCCTGTTGAGCGATCATGGTTGAAACGCATCCACATAATGACATGAACATCAGACCGCTGAATAACAGAAAAATTTTTCTTTTCATTTTGATATCTCCTCAAGAGATGGGTTTTAAAGAAAAGCCCTCCCAGACACTAAAAAAATTTTTTTATTAGAATACTCTTATAATTGTTTTGTGTCAATTTGATTAAACGAAGAGCATGTTTGCGCCCCAAAAAGCCTCCTTTGTAGCAACAAATCAATTCAAAATTAAAAAAAATCGCAAACCACGATTTTCTAATGACTTGCGAAACTTGATTATTAATAGCAAAGGGATCAATATCTGCGGACGCAACGAATTCTAGTAGCGCCGATTGAGGTCGTTTTGGTAACAGAAACCTGGTTACCATTTACATACGATACAAATCTGTCCTGAGTAGGACTAGACTCTGTCGACGACCAATAAAAATTAGTAAAACCAGTTAAAGGGTGAGGAGTTTGACAACCTGCTGAGCAGTTAGTGCTATTAAAATAAAGCACATTTTTTAGCTCACCATTTGCGTCACTGTTCATAGATGCTGCCGGCAGATACCAATCACTATAACCTCCAAATACCATATAATGACAATAAAGGGCAGGGTCTGTGTCCGCATAAGAAGCCAAAATATTTGTATTGCTACGCCCATCAGTTTGACTTGATGCGCCTGTTGTAACATTACAAGGAGTATTGCCTACAGTGGTATTACACGAGCTTGGGGCATGAGCATTATCAGACCATTTCGGTGCAGTTGGGTCAGCTCCTCCGGAACAGCTTGGATAAAAATAACCCGTGACCGGATTCGTTTGAGCTGTACAGCCGCTGGGCGTCGTCATGTAATTACTATTATTATATGTACCGGCATAAAGAGGATAATCGGTTGCTAAGTTGCATCCTCCCAACGGGCCGCAAGTACAGTTGTTCCCTACAAAGTTCTGGTTGGGCGACGAACCTGTTTGGGTACACTGATCCAGTGGGGAAAGATGAGCGGCGGACAATCGAGCCCCTGAGATCTTGATAATTGCATAAGATATTTTCGTATTTACAAAAAGAAATCCGAAAGAAAGAAGTAAAATTACGCTTGCCTGTTTGAAAGAAATGTCATAGAAGCTTCGCATAACCAATTAAATCAATGGCGGAGAGGTCGGGATTCGAACCCGAGGACCCAGTTACCCAGGTCAATTGCTTAGCAGGCAATTGCATTCAGCCACTCTGCCACCTCTCCTACAAAAAAATTACTATATCAAATACATTCAGAAAAGGAGAGGTGTTGCCCCTGTGCTTGTTTTCGAAGAAAACTACAGGGGCCACCTTCCTAAATCAAATACAATAAATATTTTGGTTCATGATGTGCTAAATTTGTGCTGTTTTAAGAATCCTAATTATACGCATTTATACTCAAAAGTAAATCTCTTTGTTAAATGAAAGTATATAAATAGCCCGTCAATAAACACAATGCTGCAATCGAAGCCACAAAAACAACCAGCACTTTAAATCCAAATTCTTTCTTTAAAACTAAGATCGTTGCATAAGATACAACAGGCCCCAGCAAAAGCAGACACATACCGGCACCTATGTTTAAGCCCTGATTTACAAAAGCATGGACCAAAGGCACACTGCAGGTGGCGCACATATACATGATCAGCCCGTAAAGAATAACGAAAAGATAGCCGCATCCTTGAGCAAGATAACTTTTGATCCAAAAGCCTATAGGGGCAACGCTTGTGACCAAGGCTGCCAAAAAAAGACCTATGATCAACTGTAAACCAATTTCTTTGGGCATATCTATAAAAGCAAATTTAAGCGCACCTCTGACCCTTCTCCAAAATGTGCTCTTTCCCCCACAACTACAACAATGACAGCTATCCTCTGTTTTATTGTCAAGAACCCCATTGTTTCTGTCTGTAATTTTAATATCTAGAAATTCACCTATCGAGCCCATAATAAGACCAATGATAATTACCGCAAAAAACGCATAGATGGCAAATTTAAGGCCCATAAAGCGATATGTTACAAACACAGCGCTGATAGAAGTCGCAGGAGTTGCCACCAGAATGGAAAATACAGGCCCAAGTGTAGCCCCTTTCTTACGAAAGCTGAGGGCAATAGGAAGAGATCCCCAACAGCAAACCGGTGCGATTGCACCGATCATGGTCGCCAGCATGATCGGCCTAATCCCTTTACCACCTAAATATCTTTCGACCCAATTTTCCGGTATAAACTCATGGATGATACCGCTCATAAGGAGTCCCAAAGCAAGGGCAGGGATCAATTCGATAGAATACTCTTTTAAAACATCAAAAAAATATAAAATATACCATCTCCCGTTTAATGTAAAAATTTCTTTGCTAAGAACATACCGATCAACATCGAAAGCACAAATATAATTGCCCTGGGCAAACCTAATCCTACTCCAACAAGGGCCGGCCCCGGACAAAAACCAGCCAGCCCCCAACCTATCCCAAACAGGACCGCCCCCCCAACTAAGGACGCGTCAACTTTATTCTTTTTGGGCAGGTCAAAACAATCACATAACAACGGTTTAAAATTACCTACTAAACGAAAACCGACGAATGTGATAGTTAAAGCCCCGGCCATGACAAAGGCTAAGGTCAGGTCAAAATTTCCGAACACATCTAGAAAGCCTATAATTTTCTGAGGATTAACCATGCCTGATATGCATAAACCTATCGACATGACAATCCCGCTGATAAATGCCGTAAAAATATACATATCACACTCCAAGAGTCTTCTTAACCCACACCGTCAAAATTCCGGCCGCCATAAAGACAATCGTCGCTACAATCGATCTTTTTGATAACCTTGCAAGACCGCAAATCCCATGACCACTGGTACAGCCATTACCGATCACAGTTCCAAAACCTACTAAAAACCCTGCAACGATCAAACCCCACCCTGAAGTTTCAATCACAACTGCAACAGGAAACCTCATCTGATAAATGTAACCGCCAAAGATAAGCCCTAAAACAAATGCAAGCCTCCACCAAAAATCTTTATCCGGTTTTGATAGTAGTTTTGATGTTATCCCACTCACACCCATAATACGCCCATTAAACCAAAACAAGATCACCGCGGCAGCCCCAATAAATGCTCCCCCGATCAGTCCATGAACATAGGATATATTCATATTAAATCCCCACATATGCCTTAAAAGTTTGGTATCCACCCGATAAATTACGACATTTAAAACCATGCTGGGTTAAAATGCGACATGCCAGATACCCTCGCAACCCAACTTGGCAATAAGCCATATATTCTTTATCCTTGGAAAGCCGGTCTAATTGTCCCCTTAAATCATCGATGGGAATGTTAACCGCACCGGGAATCATGCCAGCCTGCGTTTCTTGAACAGATCTTACATCTAAAATAACTTGATCAGGTCTTGGATTAATTGCATCTTCACTATGACAATTTAGCACATCACCTTTGAGCATATTAGAGGCCACAAATCCTAAGAAATTGACCGGATCCTTGGCAGAGCCATAAGGCGGCGCATAACATAATTCCAAATGTTCCAGATCATAAACAGTCATCCCACAACGAAGAGCAACTGCCAGAACGTCAATACGTTTATCCACCCCTTCCCGGCCAACTGCTTGAGCCCCTAATATCTTACCGCTTTGCGGATCAAAAAGTAGTTTCATGCTAATCTGAGTGGCCCCGGGATAATAGCCGGCATGATTATGAGAATGGATATAAACTTTTTCAAAGGCTAAATTCATTCTCTTGAGGATCTTTTCATTGATACCCGTCATGCCGATCGTCAGATCGAAGAATTTACAAACAGCTGTGCCCTGTGTTCTTCGATAAATGGAATCACGGCCAAAAATATTATCTGCGGCGATCCTGCCCTGTCTGTTAGCCGGTCCGGCTAAAGGGATCAATACCTTTGTACCCGTTACAAATTCATCAACCTCAATGGCATCACCAACCGCGAATATGGCAGGATCATTAGTGCGCATATGCTCATCGACCACTATTCCCCCACGCTGGCCAATCTGTAGCCCCGCTTCACGAGCCAAAGGGATTTCCGGCTTAACCCCAATAGCTAAAATCACCAAATCGCAATCAAGTTTCTCTCCATTACTTAATTCTGCAGACACCCCATGACCCGCTTGATAAAACGCCTTGACAGAAACACCAAAATTGATACCTACACCATGCTTATATAACTCCTGATGTAAATAATACGCCATTTCAGGATCAGCAGGACCCATGACCTGATTTGATAGCTCAATGATCTGCACTTGAAGCTTGCGCTCACACAAAGCCTCGGTCATCTCCAAACCAATATATCCCCCACCAACAATAATAACCTTCTTGGCGTTGTTTTGATCTATTTGCTGTTTGATCCGGTCCATATCCGACAAATTACGCAAAGTCATCACTTGGGGAAGATCGAACCCTGGTATAGGAGGCTTGATCGGATCAGCCCCTGGGCTTAGAATTAAATAGTCATAAGCTTCCACTGATTCCTGTCCACTTACGATATCTCTGACTACGATATTTTTCTGAACCCGATCTATTTTTGCGACTTCGGTCTTAACGTTTGTTTTAATACGAAAACGCTTATATAAAGATTCCGGTGTCTGCACTAAAAGCTTTTGACGTTCCTTGATCACACCCCCAATATGATACGGTAAACCACAGTTGGCAAACGAGACATGTTCCCCGCGTTCGAAAATGATAATCTCAGCATCTTCAGACAATCTTCTGGCTCTTGCCGCGGCTGATGCACCGCCGGCAACACCGCCCACGATCAATATTCTCATTTTTTGCCTCCTAAAATCACCTCTGCAAGATTACGGGCTATTAATTCATTGCCCGCACGTGTACAGTGCCCAAAATCAGAAGCAAAAATATCTTTGAAATAATAATTATATCCTTGTTTCATCAAAGCTTGTTTGAAGTTTTGACTGTTTTCAACAAATATAATCCCCTTTTTTTGCCCCAAGTAATCTTTTAATAAACCTATCTCTCTTAGAGGATATTGCATAACCAGCACTTTAATATGACGCCTCAAGATCTTATCCAAAAGAAGACTATAATTAATCAGCGTTGCCGGACAATATTCAGGCATTTGGCGCTGGGCGGCTTTTCGAAAATATCCTTTAGCTAAATCTGCCTTTCCTTGTTTATAATAAAGGTGCCCTAAAGCTTCAAAAAAAAGAGAATTTTTAGGATGAAGAGGGATTTGTTTCAAATATAAAGTTTCTTCCTGTTGGTATTGACCCTGATCATCCAAAACCTGTCCCCAATCAATATAAGCCTGATCAAGATCAGGTCTAAGCTTTATGGCATGACTCAAATACCTCTGCGCCAGGTCAAAATGCTTTGCTTCCCTAAACCATTCAGCTAATTCGATATGCCCCCAATAATCCTGAGGGTTGGATTGTAAATAACCGGCATAAACATAAAAAGCTTCATCTTTATGTTCTCGATAATAGACACGGGCCATTCCCAAAAGAGCATTGGTATTCTTTGGATCCAATACAAACGCCGCTTGGAAAGCTTTTAAGGCCTGTTCGTTCTTACCCTCTGCCAAATAAAGCTCGCCCCACTCTTTATAAATATCCGAACTTTTAGGAATTAAAGTGGCAGCCTGTTCTAACGTCCTCTGGGCTTCCTCAAAAGAGCCTTGAAGACGATAGCGCCAGGCTAGTTCAACACAAGCTAAACCTGCCTCAATGACAGATCGTCCGGCCATTTGTTTTTCTTGCTCAACTTGAGCAAACTGCTCTTTCTGCTGGTATTGAGCCAAGGCGGACATATGCTTAGATAAACCTTCGATATTCTTAGTTATTACAAGCTTGAAAAAATCTTCCATCTGCTGATAATTACCGCTACCGGTTAATAAATCAGCCTCTTCGGTAGGGGCATTGATCTCCTTGATCCGATGAGTGATGTGCTGACATAAAAGACGGGCCAACTTATAAACCCGAAAATCTTTTAAGAAAGATTTAATATTTTCCCACCACAGGTTTTTGTGCAAATCATTTAAATAAATCCTATCGTTAATCCCCATCATAACAATCACAAGTTGTGGTTTATACTGATCCAGATTTTGCTCAACATGTGTTAAAATATAGTCAGAGGTTGTGCTGATAATGCCTTTATTAATCACCGTAAAATTCTTTTGCCGACTTTGCGTATTAAGCATCTGTTCAAGCAGGCTAGGATACGAATCTTCCCCCCCTAAAGCCGTCGTTGACTCTCCTAAACATAAAATGCGATATTCATTCTTGTTAAAAGACAGATGGTTATGCCTTTCTTGCAAATAAAGAACAGCACTCCCGGCTATACGTAGTCCGACCTCAAGAAGAATAGCGGCCAAAAATACACCGAAGATTAATAGAAATAATTTTTGTTTAATTGAGGTTGTCTGCATTAGAACACATGGAGGCAAAAAGAATCGCTTCAATCATCAGTTCTCGAAAGCTTGCCTGGATTTGCGTTTCTTCTGGAAAAATTCGCTGACTAATGCAGCGCATTCTGCCGCTAAAATACCGCCGGTGACATTCAAGCGGTGATTTAATGATTTATGATTTGCGATATTTATAACTGAACCACAGGCACCGGTCTTGGGATCTTCGGCTCCAAAACACACACGGCTCATACGTGCTAAAACCAGTGCTCCGGCGCACATGGAACAAGGCTCAATTGTCACAAAGAGACTGCATTCCTGCAGCCATTTTGATGATAAATAATTCGTTGCCTGAGTGATTGCGATCATTTCGGCATGTGCCGTTGGATCTTTAAGCATTTCAATCTGATTATGCGCTCGGGCTATAATTTTATGCTGATAAACCACGATGGCACCCACCGGAACCTCATCCGCCAAGGCCGCCTTCTGAGCCTGCCGAACGGCCTCCATCATAAAAATCTCATCATCTTTAAGCATGGTCTATTTGGTTTTATCTATAGGAAGGAGAATATGAACACTTGTCCCCTTGCGCAGAGAACTTTTAATGTCAATGGAGCCGCCGACAGCTTTGATAATCGAATAGATAATGGAAAGTCCCAAGCCGGCACTTTTATCAACGCCGCGCTCTTTGGTTGTAAAGAATGGTTCAAATACTTTGGGTAAATGATCCGGTGTAATCCCTACCCCTTCATCAATCACAGTAATCCCAACAGCCCTTCGTTCAAGATCCAAATAAGTTTTTAACTTGATCGTTCCGCCACCCGGCATGGCCTGGATGGCGTTAACAAGCACATTATGAACGATCTGATGACACTCAATATGTCCCACACCAACCAAAGGCAAGTCTCTTTTTAAATAAGGAATCAGCTTAATACGGGAGAACTCCAACTGCTGACTTAAAATACCAAGAATATTACTGATGACATCATTGATCTGACAGCTGTTGTCTTCAAGCCTAGCACTACGTTTGCCCATATGCAGCATGCGGCTTGTCGTCTGCGAACAATATTCCAGTTGACGCTTGAGCTGCTCTAAAGAAGAGATTATGCTTTTAAAATCTTTGTATGAAACATACTCAAAATTGCGGTTTTTATACTCATTAATCAATTTTTCGGTATGCGCAAGTACGGATTTAAGGGGAGAATCCAGCTCATGCGCCAAACCGGAAATGATCGTCATGGAGTCAGAGGAAGGCTGAGTTCTTTTCATATTTAAAACGCGCCTGACAAGATTCGAACTTGTAACCCTCAGTTCCGTAGACTGATGCTCTATCCAGTTGAGCTACAGGCGCAGCAAATCCGTCCAATAAATTATAAATGGTTGTTATTTATATCAGATTTATTAACGACTGTAAAGGAAGACTTCATATTATGCCCCACCTAAAAGAAGCCTAAAATTACAAATAAGGTTACAAAATTTTAAAGCCGTTTAAAGTATCTAATCCGAATTGACCTAATCAACAAATTCTTGGAAGTTGTTCACCGCTGATCATATCTAAAATACGGCTGGCTCCAATAAAACTTTTTAGGATCACCACAGGCTTGCATTCCCCTAAAACTTTTCCAATACGGCAGGCCCCTTGACCTAAAGCATGACTTTGCAAAATTTCTAAAGCTTTTGGAGCCTGCGTCTCGGGAACAAAAACGATAAAACGGCCCTCATTCGCTACATACAATGGATCCAAACCCAAAATCGCACAGGCGGATGCTACTTGTTGGTGCACCGGAACAGAAGCCTCATCAATTTGAATTGTCTTGGAGGAGCCCTGTGCTATTTCATTAAGCGCACTGGCCAAACCACCGCGCGTTAAATCACGCATACAATGTATCTCAATTCCCGCTTGAATCAAACGGCTAACAATATCATTAAGTGGGGCACAATCACTTTCAATTGTAGTTTGAAAATCAAGCCCCTCACGCGTGGCCATAATAGCTATGCCGTGACGCCCGACATCCCCGTTAATCAAAATCGCATCCCCTGCTTGAACACTGGCGGGAACAATAGGCCCTTCACATTCAACAATGCCGATACCGGAAGTGTTAATATAAATACCGTCTCCTTTACCGCGTTCAACGACCTTAGTGTCCCCTGTAACAATTTTAACTCCTGCGGCATCAGCAGCTTTTCTAATAGAACGCACAATACGCCATAGAATATCCATTGAGAGTCCTTCTTCAAGAATAAATCCCAAACTTAAATATAAAGGCCGTGCGCCTGACATGCTCAGATCATTAACAGTCCCATTGACAGCCAATGTCCCAATGTCCCCTCCCGGAAAAAACAAAGGACTGACCACAAAAGAATCGGTTGTGAATGCTATTCGAGGGGCAGGCAAATTTAAAACGGTCGAATCATGCAAGCCAGACGCCGGTTTGGGGCCAAAAACTTCAGTAAACATTTTCTCAATCAATTGCTGCATCAATTTTCCGCCACCGCCATGAGCTAAAAGCACGCAAGGATATTGTTGAATAGGAAAAGGACAATTCCATGTATCCATGACAGCTACCTCTTATACCTGTAATAAGCCGAGCAAGCACCTTCTGACGAAACCATGGTTGCTCCCAAGGGATGTTCCGGAGTGCATGTAACGGCAAATGCCGGGCATTCGTGAGGCTTTTTGACACCTTGGAGAATAAGCCCGCTTAAGCAATCCCGGCTTTCCTGTGTTTTTATGTCCCCTAAATTAAATTTGAGCTCTGCGTCGTAATCCCTGTACTGTGGAGTCAAAGAAAAGCCACTCTGAGGGATTTCTCCTATGCCGCGCCATTTACGCGGCGTCACGCAAAAAACTTTAGTAATTAAATCCTGCGCATAAACATTGCCCTCCGCCCTGACGGAACGGGCATATTGATTTTCCACGTCATATTGGCCCTCTTCTAACTGCTCAACACACATGGCAATACCCTGTAAAATGTCGAGCGGCTCAAATCCTGTCACAACAATCGGCACTTTATACTTTGCCGCAATGGGTGAATATTCTCTATAGCCCATCACCGTACATACATGGCCTGCGGCTAAAAAACCCTGCACGCGATTATTTTTAGACGATAATATTGCCTCCATTGCTGGCGGGACCAAGACATGGGAAACAAGTAACGAAAAATTATGCAACCCCCGCTCACGCGCCTGGTAAACAGCCATAGCATTAGCTGGAGCTGTCGTCTCAAAACCAACCGCAAAGAAAACGATCTCCTTTTTGGGGTTGTCCTGCGCTATTTTAAGGGCATCTAAAGGAGAGTATACAATACGCACATCTCCCCCTTGGGCTTTAACAGACAGCAGATCCCCTCCTGTGCCCGGCACTCGCAACATGTCTCCAAAAGAACAAAAAATCACATCATGCCGGGCCGCAATGGCCAATGCCCGATCGATCATCTCCAAAGGTGTCACGCACACCGGACAGCCCGGCCCATGCACCAGTTCAATTTTATCAGGAAGAAGCGTATCAATACCGAATTTTACAATGGCATGCGTCTGCCCACCGCAAACCTCCATGATGACCCAAGGCTTAGTCGTAATTTTATAAATTTGCCGGGATAATTGTGCGGCCAACTTTGGATCTTTATATTCGTCTAAATATTTCATATCCCCTCTATCTCACCCATTTCTTTCAAATATTCGAAAACCTTCATAGCCTCTTCTTGATCAACGATGCTAAGAGCAAAACCCACATGCACGATCACGTAATCTCCGGGCTTGGCCTGCGGAACATAGGCCAAAGAAACTTCCTTTAAAATGCCGCCAAAGTTGACTTGTCCCTTGATATTAAGCAGATCGGCTTGGGAGCCTGTGATGCTTTCAATTCTTCCCGGTACGGCCAGACACATTTTCTCTCCTTTTTGCCATCACAAACATTTGTCCCAGCGAAATGCCCCCATCATTGGCAGGAATTTGTTTATGCCAGTAAGGCTTGAATCCTTCTTCTTTAAGTCTGTCAACAGCCTTTTGGGTAAGCCATTTATTTTGAAAACAGCCTCCCGTTAAAATAACAGGAATTTGACCCGCTTGGCATGCCAAATCGACGATGATTTCGATCAAAGTTTGATGAAATCGCGTTGAGATCATCCGTATATCGCGCTTGGCACGAAAATCTTCGATAACTCCCTGAATAATTCCTGACCAATCAATCCCGAGCGCGCCATTCATCTGATGCGAAGGAATTATCTTATAACAATACGGCGCTAATACAAGATTTTCTATCACCTGATACTCCAAGGCCATGGCGGCCTGACCTTCAAAGCTCGTTTGATGACATAAGCCAACCATTGAGGCAATGCCATCAAACAAACGCCCCATGCTAGACGTCTGAGGGCTATTAATCTTTTGGGTGATCATCCGCTGAATGACAGTCAATTCTTCTAAGCTGAATGCCTTTACACAGGGCAAATCTTTATACTCCTGCCAGTTTCCGTTACAAAAAACATGCAATAGTCCCAACGCCGAACGTCTAGGTTCTTTAACGGCTTGCTCTCCTCCCGGCAAAGCAAATAAATTTAAATGTGCGAAACGTCGATAATCAAGACCATCTGTCAGCAAGCATTCTCCTCCCCAAATTGTACCATCAAGGCCATAGCCTGTCCCGTCCCAACAAACACCCAAAACATCTTGGTTTAAGCCCCATTCCGCCATTGACGACGCTACATGAGCATGATGGTGCTGGACTTGGGTCACTTTGACTTTTAATGAATGGGCAAAACGTGTGGAAATGTAGTCAGGATGCGCATCACAAACCACGTCTGTTAAAGGGGCATCATAAATTGATTTTAAACTGCGCACCGTTTCTTCAAATGTTATATAGGAAACCTGAGCGTCTAAATCACCAATATGCTGGCTTACAACCGCGGATGCCCCAAGACCCAAAGCCACGGTATTTTTTTGATGCGCTCCTGTGGTCAAAATGCCATCACAACTTATTCCGATATCAACCGGCAAAGGCGCAAACCCACGCGCACGACGAAGCAAAGAGGGTTCATTGCACATAACCTGCATGATGGAATCATCTACATGACGGATAATGGAACGGTCGTGCACCAAAAAGAAATCCGCAATGCCTTTTAAACGTTCTAAACATTCAACATTATCAATACAAATAGGTTCATCACTTAAGTTCCCACTAGTGGCAACAACGGGCCCCTCCATTGTTTTCATAAAGATATGAAGCAAAGGCATTGAAGGAAGCATGCAACCCAAATAGGGGTTTTGAGGAGCCACTGATTCTGCGACCTTAAGGCCTTCTGGCGCTTTTCGTAATAAAACAATTGGAGCCTGGGCTGATTGAATAAGCTCTGCCTCTAACGGGTCCAAATAGCAGTATTTAGCTGTAAGGTCCAAAGAAGGCATCATCAAAGCAAAAGGCTTATGCGGCCTGCTTTTCCTCTGACGCAATAAAGAAACCGCATCCTCATTAAGAGCGTCTGCCATCAAATAAAATCCTCCCAACGCCTTAACAGCGACTATCCTTCCTTGCTTGATCATCTCCACCGTTTTAAGAACTGCCATATGGGCAATATCAATGCTGCCCCCTAGAGCGTCCAATAAAGCAACCTTAGGGCCGCAAACAGGACAAGCATTAGGTTGAGCATGAAAACGCCGATTTAAAGGGTCATCATATTCCGTCTGGCATTGTTCACACATGATAAATTTCTTCATAGATGTATTGATCCGGTCATACGGCAAAGCCTCAATAATCGAATACCTTGGGCCGCAATGCGTACAATTGGTAAACGGATATAAATAACGACGGTCGTTAGGGTCAAAAACTTCCTTAAGACATAAAGAACAACTGGCCATATCAGGAAGAATTAGCGCTTCATGCTGATTTCGATCAAGACTGGATAAGATCTGAAATTGATGAAACCCTTGAGGCTGAATATCGGTGAGAAGACATTGAGAAATGGCACAATGTAATGGAGGCTCTCCATGGACCTTCTGTAAGAAATCCTCTACATCTTTTGACGCCCCTTCAATTTCTATACAAGCCCCATCTGACGTGTTACGGACAAAACCCTTAAGATTGAATTGCGCGGCCAGCCGGTATATCCATGGCCGGAAACCCACTCCTTGAACAGTGCCCCGAACGAGACACCTGATTGATCTTATCATGGCTTGAATACTATTTGCTCGATGGTGACATGATCACCGGCAATGGTTTTAACCTGACGGGAATGACAAAAAGAACATAAAAGAAGATGATGATCTTCCAAGGGCCCTTGCTTACCGCATTGACCGCAGACAACGAGCATGGGTTCTTCTAAAAGGTTAAGCTGAACACCCTCTAGGATTGAACCCTTGGTCAGAAGATCATAGTGCATCAGCACCGAATCGGCCACGAGATGATATGATTCTCCAACCTTCACGGTGACGGATTCGATCGTGCGTCCGGGATGTTTTTTAAGCTCCCCCACAATCGCATCGACAATGTTCTCAGTAAAATGCCCTTCGTGCATAAGCTAGCTCTCGATCAACGAACATATTAGCTCAACCGCCTCTTTGGCGCAAGCAAGAACATGCGGGGATATTTTATCACCTACTTCAAAACTGTCACCACGAACAGAGCACAATTGCAAAGGAAGATCTTTTTTGTAAATACTTTGAGCAAGACTTACATACATTGCTGGGGATAAATGATGAGAGGATGAAACTGTCAGATCTTTGGTTCCTTTGACTTGACGGATATCTATGGGCTGCCCGGCAACTGACGCGTCAACAAGGATCACCTTCTCAAAATCAAGCATTGACTCCAGGTCTTCAACATGTAATTGCTGAGTCACCCGGACTTTAACACCCTTCAATCGGCGTGCCTCAATACACTCAACCACATAAGGCCCTACGCCATCATCAGAGCGCATAGGATTGCCGACACCGATGACCAAAATATTTCTAGGCTTATCCCCGTTTAAGGACATGGACAACGTCGCCCGTATGGTCATGAACTTCAATAACCATAGGCATTGATCCTATCGCATGTGTTGAGCAGGAAAGGCAAGGGTCATAACAACGGATGGCCGCCTCTACCCGGTTGAGCGCCCCTTCCTTGACATCTTTACCTTGAACATATTGCCGGGCCACTTCTAAAACTGAGCGGTTCATGGCAGGATTGTTCTGGCCTGTTGCGATCAAAAGATTAACACGGGTCAATTTTCCGCTGTCATCTGTATTGTAGTGGTGAAACAGGGTCCCTCTAGGAGCTTCGGAAGAACCGACCCCCTCATTAAAATTATGTTTGCCTTGTGATTGGATATCCTCTGAGGTCACTTTCGGATCTTTAAGGATAAGCTCCAGTTCTTCAATGGAGCCTAGCAACTCGATTAAACGCGTATAATGAAAATAAAAAGTGCCATGAACCGGCTTGCCGCCATTCATAGATTTAAAACTTAAAAATTCTTTCTGGGCTTGAGCCGTCTTCATCCGGGACGCCACATTCAATCGCGCCAGGGGCCCGACCCGGTAAAACCCTTTTTCAAAACCGTAGGGTTTATAGTAAGGATATTTTAAATAAGACCATTCGATCGGACGTTCCGCAATATAATCAAGATAATTCTTGGGATCTATCTGATCCTTAAGGATCTTGCCGTCCGCATCAACAAACCTTAATTTTCCGTCATACAACTCTGCCTCCCCATCCGGCCCCACCGTCCCTAAATAAAGGGTCGGGAAGTTGGCAAAACTGTTAACCATCTCTCTGTTCTGAGTATGATATTTTTTGATTAATTCGAGCCCTATCATGGTGGTTTCTGTCGCCTCAGGAATCCAGGCAAGCAGAGCCTTGCGGTTTTCCTCAGTCAAAGGAAAACCCATGCCTCCGGGAACAATACCCATGATATGGATTTTCTTGCCAGTAATGCGTTCACTGATCTCCTGGCCAAATTTACGCAAACGGATACCCTTGAGGGCTAATTCAGGGGAGTGCTGGGCGAGCCCGACCACGTTACGCAAGGCTGGGTCACTATCCCACCCTAAAATAAAATCCGGGGAAGACAAATGAAAGAATGAAAGCGCATGGGAAGAAACCATCTGCCCCAGATGAACCAGACGGCGCAACAAATTTCCTGTATAGGTCGGCTTGATCCCCATGATCATTTCGCAAGCCTTTACACTAGCCAAAGAATGGCTCCCCGGACAGATCCCGCAGATACGCGGGGTGATCGAAGGCATTTCTGTAAACAACCGGCCCTCACAAAACTTTTCAAATCCACGGAATTCATTGACATGGAAACGCGCATCTTGGACCTTGCCGTCTTGACCTAACATGATCGTGATCTTGGCATGCCCTTCAATACGAGTCACTGGAGAAATCAAGATTGTGTTATCTCGATTGATCTGATTATCCATATTTTAACTTCCTTTCCTGCGCTAAATTCGGTATGCGGTCATTAAGAAGTTCCGCCAGCACGTAAAAAATCGTATCTGCTGACGGAGGACAACCCGGTATCGAAAAATCCACTTTAACAACCTCTTGCAGAGGGACCACTTTATCACGCAGTTTCAAAAGTGCCGGATGATCTGGGGTTTTGCCTTCCTTGTCATTGCTGGCAGCTTGAATATACGCATAATTGAAGACTTCCTCTTTGGTCAAACAATTGCGCATACCCGTGACATTGGTCGTCACCGCGCAGTCACCTAGGGCGATCAGCACACGGGATTTCTTACGGATATGCAATAATTCATGCAAATGTTCATCACTGGTCACAGAACCTTCAACCAATGCGATATCAGCTTCCGGAAACTCCTTGGTATCCACAATGGGACACTTGACAATATCAGCCAGTTTAATGACATCAAGGATGCGCTCATCTATATCTAAAAGCGACATATGGCACCCTGAACATCCCCCCAGCCATACTGTTGCCAATTTTTTCTTTGTCATAGATTCATCTTTCTTTTAGCCACAAGCTCACTGACCATCTGTGGTTGTTTGACTAATTGTCCCTGCACTGCGGCTTTAGACCACAGCGCTCCCGTAGGACAAACATTGACGCACTTACTGCAGGCCGTGCAAGTCGTAGAATCGCCCCAAGGAGTATTAAAATCGGATATGACCCTCACCTGAAACCCTCGGTTCATAATACCCCAATTATGGGCCCCTTCTACTTCAGAGCAGACCCGTACACAACGAACGCACATGATGCAACGGTTATGGTCCATCACATACCATGGATGTGATGTGTCCACCTCACATTTAGGGAAAAGATATGGAAAACGCACATGCTCCATCCCTACTTTATATCCCAAATCCTGCAATTCACAATTGCCATCAGCAATACACACGGCACATATATGATTGCGCTCGGCAAATAACAATTCCGTTGTAATCTTCTGATATTTTTTTAATTTCTCTGTCTGAGTTTTAATGACCTGATTGGCGGCTACCTTTGTGGTGCAAGCAGGCAAAAGTTTATTGATCCCCTCGATCTCAACCAGACACAAACGGCAAGCCCCGACATCGCCAATCCCTTCAAAATGACACATGGTCAGGATCTCAATTTCATTTTCACGACAAACATCCAAAATGGTCCGACCCACATCCACTTCTAAGGCGCGACCATCAATATTTACCGGAATTTTAGGCATGGGAAACCCCCTCTAATTCTTTGTTCCTGTCAATATGGGCCAAATATTCATTTTTATAATACCTTAAGGTGCTAAGCAGCGGATTAGGAGCTGACATCCCTAAACCGCAAAGACTGGATTCCTTCACATAAACCGCCAATTCTTCCAGCCTCTCAATATCTCTGAGTGTGCCATGACCGGCGCAAACTTTACTTAAAAGATCATACATCATCTTGGTCCCCACGCGACAAGGAACGCATTTGCCGCAAGACTCATCCATGCAAAATTCCATAAAGAACCGGGCCACATCCACCATATCCGAGGTGTCATCCATAATGATCAACCCCCCGGAACCCATAATGGAACCAAGGCTCACCAAAGACTCATAATCAACTTTTGTATCAAGATGTTCTTTGGGAATACACCCACCTGATGGTCCTCCGGTTTGCGCTGATTTAAATTCCCGTCCTCCGGGAACGCCGCCGCCTATGTCAAACACAATCTCACGCAAAGTCATCCCCATTGGGACTTCAATCAGACCTGAATAATTAATCTTACCGGCCAGAGCGAAGACTTTTGTTCCTGCACTCTTAGGAGTGCCGATAGCACCGTACCATTGACCGCCACGGTTAATGATAGGAGCAATACTGGCTAAGGTCTCAACATTGTTGATCAAAGTCGGCTTTCCCCATAAACCAACTTCCGCAGGAAAGGGCGGCCTTGGACGGGGCATGCCGCGCTTGCCTTCAATTGAGGCAATCAATGCAGTTTCTTCACCGCAAACAAAAGCCCCTGCACCTATACGGATCTCAACCTCAAAAGAAAAATTGCTCCCTAAAATATTAGGGCCCAACAATCCCTGTTTCTTGGCAGCTTTAATAGCCGCTTCAAAACGCTTGATAGCCAACGGATATTCACCACGGATATATGCAAAACCTTTACTAGCCCCGACTGCATAACCGGCAATAGCCATCCCTTCCAGAACACGATGAGGGTTTCCTTCCAAAACACTACGGTCCATAAAAGCACCGGGGTCCCCTTCATCTCCGTTACAAATGACATATTTCTGATCGGCTACATACTTAAACACCGTTTCCCATTTGATCCCTGTCGGAAAACCGGCGCCGCCGCGGCCGCGCAAACGGCTATTTTTGATTTCCCCGATCACATCCTCACGTGACATCTGAAATAATGCCTTATCCAAAGCCTTGTAACCGTCGCGAACAATATAATCTTCAATAACTTCCGGATTAATGTCCCCGCAGTCTTCTAAAACGATCTTATGCTGTTTTTTAAAAAAGGGATCTTCCAAGGCATTCACAAAAGCCTTGGGACGGGAATCTGAAAAGAGCAATAAGTCCTCTATGGGTTTTTTCTCAATTAATTGACTCTGCACAACGGCAGCAATGTTGGCACAAGTGACCTTCTGATACATCGTGTATTCCGGCATCACCTTGACCAAAGGCCCCTGATTGCAAGGCCCCATGCATCCTGAGGGGACAACCTCAATTTCCCCCTCTAAGCCGCGAGACTTAACCTCTTCCTGCAATTTTTTAAGAACGGCTTCTGAACCGGAAGAAATGCATCCGGCCCCGCAACACACACAGACTCTTCGTTTATATTGTTCCTGTTTGACACGGGCCTGCTGGGCCGTTGTGATTAAATCCTGACGGTTCATACTTGGGCTCCAATTTTTGAAAGGATCATGTTTTTAACTTCTTCAGGTTTGACCTTGGCATGAACCTCTTCATCAATAACGATCGCCGGGGCAAGACCACAGGCACCTATGCAGCGGGCCGTTGAAACGCCCAACTTGTTATCAGGGCTTACCTGACCCGGTTTGAGTGAAAAATCCTTCTCAATTTCAGACAAAATATGCTCCGCTCCCTTGACGTAGCAGGCTGTTCCGGTGCAAACCAGGCAGGTATGCTCACCTTTGGATTTTAAGGAAAAGAAATGGTAAAACGTCACCGTTGAATACACCCTGCTGGGAGGGACCTTGAGCTCTTTAGTCACAAAAGCCAGTACGCTCATGGGAAGAAAACCAAAAGAGTTCTGGGCTGTATGTAAAATTTCAATGAGCGCATCCGGCCTGTAATTCTCTTTTTTCATCTTCGCTATGATCTGCTTGACGCGCGGATCACTCCTCGAAAGATTCTCGTCAAGGATGGATTTCTTAGGTTTCATACGGACTCCTTAAATAGCATGGTACATTTCAAGAAGCTGTTGACGGGTAGCCTCAAGCCTTTGCACGAATATACCGGCTAATCTCTTAAAAATCTCATAACCCAAATCATGGTCTTTTTCACTTTTTTTACGAATATACTCACCGTCGATTATAAGCAGTTCGGTGTTCTCTATAACGCGCGCATTAAATCTCCACTCATAAGGAGAGATCATCCACGACCAGCCAAGGATTTCCCCTTCTTTTAATGTCTGGATGGAAAAGGGTTTGCCCTCAGGCGATGTCACTTCGATCGAAACTTTTCCTTTAAGGATCAAAAAGAGCTTATTGGCCTCCTGTTTTTCTTGGAACACATATTCATTGGCCTTAAATGTATCTTTGCTCATCCGGCTCGAAAGAAGATCCAGATGTTCTTTCTTCATCCCCTCAAAAAAAGAATAAGAAGCTAAATTAACATCTTGCATATTTCCTCCCTTTTTTTAATGAGAAACTATTATGATATGCTTTTTCTATGGAATTCTCAACTCAAATTATGTTATATTATGTATAAGAATATCTTATCAACTCATAAAACTTAAATTATGGTCGATCTATTTTTTATTAAAAGCTTCTTAGCTGTCGCCCAAACTGGATCATTTAGGCTCGCAGCCCAACGCAATAATATCACCCAGCCTGCGGTTTCTCAACATATCCATATTTTGGAACAAAAACTGCGATGCTCGCTTTTCGAACGTTCCTCACGTAAAACCATTTTAACGCCTGCCGGCCGTGTTTTTTTAGTATTCGCTCAACAGATGCTGGATTCCTACCAAAACGCCTGTACTGAAATTGAAAAAATGAACAACCTGTCTGTTGGGACCGTTCGCATCGCATCAATCTACAGTATCGGATTATACCAACTCAAGCCCCTCATTCAACGTTTACTTAAAAAATATCCCAAAATTAATATCCACCTGGAATACTGTCATCATAGTTTAGTTTATCAAATGGTGCAAGATAGATCTGTTGACTTCGGCATGGTCGCCTTTCCTAAAGAAATCGAAGGATTACAAATAAAAGTATTCGCACATGACCAGCTCACCATGGTCCAATCCCCCAAGCACCGCTTCTTTAAGAAAAATGAAAAAATCACACTTAACCGATTAAATAATACCAGTTTTGTAGGGATTGATAATCTCTCTCCGACAGGCATAGCTATTAACCAATTCTTTAAAGCCCACCACATCAATGTCAATCTGGTTAAGGAGTACGAAAACATTGAAACGGTCAAAGATGCGGTTGAAATAGGGCTGGGCTGCTCGATTTTGCCCAAGACAACTATTGCACAGGAATTAAAAAACCACACCCTTGAGATTATTCCTTTGCAGCGATTCAACCTAAAAAGGCCCCTAGCCCTCGTGCATAGCGATAAAAAAGTGTTCACCAAAGCCGCTAATATCTTTTTGGAATCGTTTTTTTCCCTTTAAGCAACCCTTTGCGAATCACGTATTTCAATTTTTAAAGAATCCAGGGACAAATGTATGTCCATTAAAAAGAAAATCATCGAAACCATCAAAAACAGCAGGCTCAAAATAAAAAATATGTAAACAAGGAAGCCAATCGGCCAGGCATATAAAGCTCCCAAGAATAGCAACAATACGATAGAAGAAATCAGCACGATGCTATAAATATTACAAACTATCGCAGAACGTAAAAGTTCACAGCGTTTATAAAGGATGCGGATCTGCTCTTCGGTTGCCTGGTGGTCCTTTTGGGGTTCTGATTTAAGCTGAGCACATAAAAGACGGATGCGTTCGATCGGACGCGAAAGACGGTTGGTCAACGAAAGCAATAATAGCCCTGCACCGGAGATCAAAACACAGGGCGCAATAGAGGCCTGAAGGGCCGGGATCAGTTGGATATTAGTCATTAGACCCCCTTGGGTTTTGTTATCATCTAAATTCGAATCTTAAAAATTTACTAAACGTATGCTTGAAACCACGATACGGCCCCGTAAAGTATTGACTGCATCGGAATATTTTTCTACATTCAGTTCATCAATAAAATACAAATTCGGTTTTTGCTGAAGCATATAGAGAAATCGTACAATATCAAGCCACTGTCCGTCAATCTGTAATTCAACAGGAAAAAATGTCACCTCTTTTTGAGTAACCGCTTTTTGTGGCTGGATATTCGCGATATGGACATTGGCATCTCTGGCAGTTGACTCAATTTTAGATACCATGGCCGTCATCTGAGAAGCTTCAGAGGCGGCTGTCCCGATCACATCTACCAAATTTTGATACCGTGCTTCAACCTCCTGTTTTATAGCCACCATCTTGCGGGCCTTGACCAGATGAGCATGATTTAAACGGAACTGGTCATCAATGTCTATGGCGCTGCCCTGCATGGGCTTGATCACCCATTGAAAAATAATAAAAGCAAGCACCAGTCCCAGAGTTATGAACAAAATAACGGTTTCTCGCGTGCTTAGCTTTTTCATTTATCCTGTTTCACAGTTTTAATAACACATGTGATCTTAAAATAATCAACTTCACCCTGTTGAGTAACCCGCTTATTAACATAATCCAAGTTAACATTATAAAAATACGGTGAATCAACCATGCCCTTTTGGAATTGGTTAATATCTGCGGAGTTCATGGAAACCCCCTGAAGGGACAAAGTATGTCCGTTGCTTATGGCAATACTCACTAATGAGATCTGCGATGGCAGCAAGCGGTCAATTTCGCGGGCAAAATCAGAAAAAATCATTCTGTCCTTTAAGACACTTTCAACATCATACACCTTTCGCAGTTGACTCTCGATGTTAGCCGCTTGGCGTTTAGTAATTTTAAGCTCATCTTCAAGTCGATTAAGCCGGATATTCTTTCTTAAAAACCCGACACCCAATGCCAAACCGACGGCAAGCAATGCCGCTAACACCCAAATTCCCATAACCACCATCTGGCGATGATTAGCCCTTTGCTTTTGCGCATCCCTGATAGATTGTGGGGTTAAATCTATTGGCGTCGCCCCGGGACTCAAGGCAATACCCGCCAGCGGGCTCATTGAAATTCCACCTTCAATCAATAACTGGGGGATTGCAACACCACGGGCCACGGGCAAACCGTTTGTGAACAGAATATCCTTGACCGTCAAACCTCCCTGCAATTTCATCATTTCTGCACCGAGCCCTGAGGCACGGTTAGCCCAACTGACCAAATAAACTGATCCTACGGTTGCGATTATTTTCTCGTCAATAATATTGCTTTGCGTCAGTTCCCATTGCTTTAAGAATTCCGTATAGCCGTCACGCTGCATTTGCACGAACCCTACGGGAATTTCTCTCGAATTCAACCAATGCGTCTTATAGCATACGCAAATTTCACTATGATTAACATCCAGATCAATAATGGCACCCAGCTTCTCTAAAAGACCCGGCTGCTCTCGGTATAATAACCATAGGCCTACGGAAGAAATCGTCATTTGATGGACTGGAATTCCTGATTCTAAAAAAATCTTCCAATAACGTATCGCCATATCCTGCGGAATGATGACCACAGCCACCCTCGCGTAACCGTCCTTGGAGATAGACAATACTTGGAAATCAATTTCAACTTCTTGTCTGGCATAAGGAATGCGGCTGCCGACCTGCAAATCGATCATGGCACGTATTTCATCCGGCTTTTGAGAAGGAAATGACATATAGCGCAATATGGCGCGGGACCGCGGGATCACGACAATCACGCGGCTTTCAGCAAAACTTAATTTGCGCTGTTTAACAAAAGCATTTAAAGTTCGGCTGATCTGTACGTCACTTTGCCCGTTGGTATCGATCACGTCTAAGCCGGCTATGACCTTCTTTTGTGTTCCCGTCGTTTGAAGGAATTTGATCATTCCTTCGCTCATATAAAACACGATGGTCGATTTCATCCTAAACCCTCTGCCAGGAGATAATTTCTCCCGCGGCCTGCGGTGTCCAATGAATAACTGCCTCGAGTACGGTGCGCACACCGCTTTTCTCATCGACTCCGACTACCCGTACCCTGTAATAGTCTGATTTACCCTCCTCCAAAACTTGCGGCCAGTTAGGATCTGCAATGGCCGCAATGGAGGACGTCCCGTCATCAGAACTAAAGGACTGGGCGTCTGCACCATCACGAATGGTATAAGCTTCTCTGATAATGTCTCCCGCATTGATGGATGGATTCATGCGCGCCGAGGCATTGGCCACAGCCTGGATCACATCATTATTAGCCGTATCCGTATTGATCCATAAACCGCTTTGGGTGTCTCCATAAACCGTCAAATCATCCTTGATCTTATTGAAAATTTCCTGCGTCATGCCATTAACTTCCAATAATTCGAGCAAATTTTCATAAGGCTTATTCTTAGGCTTTAAAAGCGAATGATCCATATTCAAAAAAGATCCGTTATTGCCCGAGGTTCCTGTCCCCGTGTAATTGATGATGGCCAATGCCAGCTTATCTGCGTTGGACTGTGATAAACCCTGTAACTGTAAAAGAGCGCTTAAAATCTGGTAATTCACAGGACTCATTGCATTGACGTTGATGCGCCCCCTCTCGTCTCTTATCCCATACTCTAAATGCGGTTTGTTCACGGGTGTATTAAAATTTTTGGCTGACCACTGAAGAGTCACATAAGCATTTGGAGCTATATCTATGTGTGAAAATATGTCCGCGGGGCTTTTGGTCTGATCAATACTGATCGCGGTCGCATACAAAGTATCTTTAGATGACGGGGAAGTTTGCATAAGATCAAGTATTTTATTCATCCCTGCACGCGCAGCCGCATAACTGCGCAATTTCCCCCGGTAAGTTTCTAATAAAGACACCTCCAGCGATGAACGCCTCCCCAGACCCCAGGCTATCAAAGACAGAATCAACAATACCCATAATACCGCAACTAAGATAACCCCTTTATTGTTCATTATAATAATTTGATACCGGAGCTAAAAACATGTCCCGTTTAAACATAAGCCCTGCTTGGGGCTTTTTAGGATCATAAAGAACAAAGCTACAGCTAACCGCAAAAGGAAGAACTTTTTTGTCCCACGAGTCTGTGTAAACGATTCGCCCGGCACCCACGGTATGCAGGTCTTTCAAAAAAGGCGCATAGTGACAATTAAAAGTATCCTTTTTTAATCCTGCGGCCACAATTTGAATAGATGTGTTATTCTTGACTTCATTGAGCCAATCGGACAAACTGCTCTCCTGACGTAATAAAAATTCTACAGGTATGGACTCTTTGAGCCTGGTCTCAAAGCTTGAAGGATTGGTGAGTCGTCCGATCATTCTTTGGGTAACCTTCCCCCAATCAACCAAGCCGCTATAATAGCGCACATGCTTTATGCCCACCGGAGTCTGGGTCAAGAATGCAAATTCTGTTTTTTGCCCGACAAAATTCTTGGCATCCCAGTAACTGTTTCTCCAATCCAGACTGATCGCATTCTCCAAATCACGAGTCATCACCTGATCGGCCATGAGCACTTCCATATAGTTATCATGGACGCGTCGCATTTTGTCATCCAGCTTCATGGCTGACCAAAACAGATTATAAACACTTACGCCAATAATGGCGCTGATCGCCAATCCCAATAAAAGTTCAACGAGACTAAACCCTTCAGGGCATTTAACTACTTGCTTGAGTTCCATTGGGAATGTTGATAACCGTTGTCAGATCCCAAGAACCGGGCTTTTGACCAGCGGGCCAATTAAGAATCAAAGTGACCTGTTTTAAATGATCATTGATATTGTCTGTCCGGGTGCTGACTGTAAATTTATCATACGGCTCTTCTAAACTCTGGTGATTTAAGTTCAGCTGGTCCTCTGAAGCATGGGTAGCATATAAAAGCCCTAACTTGTTCTCCATAATCAAAAACGACCTGACAGTTTCCTGAAAACGCATGCCGGTGCGAAAATTGGTCAACAAGGCCTGAACAATAAAGGTGAGGCATACGCTGACAATCACAACCGTCAAAATCGCCTCCAGAAGCATAAAACCGTTTTTATTCATTGTCCACTTTCATCAGCACCCCCCGCACGAGGACTGAAGACAGTACGATTTTTTGTAAAGGGGAGTCCAGTTCAATAACTGCCCTATCAATCATGCCGTCCGGATAAAATTCAATACGGTCATCCTGAGTATCAAGATTAACCCCATCCGGAATTATATGCATGCGCCCAAGGGCCCCCTTGACGGGCTCAAAGCTGTCCGGATAACTCTCCTTTTCAATATTCCATGTCTCATCGTTTTGAAGAGCGGCCTTTGCGCAAACGAGGCTATACGAGCGGCGATCATTGGAAAAAGACAGGACATAGATGCGTTCTTGCCCTATCGCCATAGCCTGGGCCCAACGGCTTATGCCCAGCAAATCATCCGCCGTCTTATTCAACTGAAAGCGAGCATACCCACTGGAAAAATTCGGCACAGCGAGCGCTAAAATTATACCGACGATAATGACCGCTAACAACATTTCGACCAGGCTAAAGGCCTTATTTACTCTCATTTCCCCAGTTGGTGATATCATCGGCACTTTCTATTCCATCAGCTCCCAAAGACGAAAGATCGTAACTATCCGGATTATGCGCACCGGGGAATACGTAAATATAGTCATGGCCCCAGGGATCTTTGGGAATTTTCTTTTTCTTTAAATAAGGACCATTCCACTGTGCCGGTACAGGGCTCACAGTCGGCAGTGTCAACAGAGCACTTAATCCCTGTTCGGTCGTAGGATATCGTCCGGTATCCATATGATATAAATCCAACGCCGTACTCAGATTAGACTCAATATCGGTCCGAGCCGCGGTCTTGCGCGTCTGCTCACTGCGTCCGGAGATATTAGGAACGATCATAGCCACCAATATCCCGATGATAACGACCACAAGCATGATCTCAATTAAGGTAAAACCTCTTCTTTGATGAAAAAACATAATCATCTCCCTATAGGGTCAATTAATAATCATATTCATCTGAAACATCGGCAAGAGCATGGCTACGATCATAAATCCCACGATACTTACCACCACAACCAATACTGCCGGCCCTAAGATCGTCACAAAAGCTCCTGCCATATCTTGGGAGGCGCGTTCGCAACTTGCGGCCAATTTATACAATCCTCTTTCTAATTTACCACTTTCCTGCCCTACGGCAATCAGATCAACAGCCATTTCCGGAAAAAGCGTACTTGCCTTAATCGCCTGTGTCAGGCTCATGCCGGCTTTAACCCTGAGCGCAATTTTCTTTACCTCTTCCTGCAGAGCGTGGTTGTCTACAACCATTGTCACCGACTCAAGCGCGGGCACAATAGGCACACCGCTTTCAAGCAACATCCCCAAAGTCCTGGAAAACCGGCTTAACTGGGTATTTTCAATGTATGACTTTAATAAGGGGATTCTCAAAGAAAACCCGTCGATCCATGCTTTGCCCTGTCCGGTCTTCAAATAAGAACGTATCCATAAAATCACGATTGTTATAACAGCAGCCATAAGCCACCAAAACTGAGCAAATACCCCACTTACGGCCACGACCATCCGGGTTACAAGCGGCAACTGGGCGTCAAAATCTTCAAACATCATTGTCAGACGAGGCAAAACAAAAGACAGCAGCACAAAAAGCGTCAACAAGCCAACAACAAGAATAATAACCGGATATAATAAACTCGCCTTAGCTTTGGACTGTATTTGCATATCATTTTCCAGAAATTGAGCCAGCCGATTTAATACCAGCGGCAGCTTACCGCTCGCTTCCGCCGCTTTGACAGTATGAATATACAATGTTGAAAATATTCCCGGATATTTTGCTAAAGCAAAAGAAAGGCTTCCGCCTTGCTGTAATAAAACAGTCATCGACTCAATAACTCCGACCATAACGGGAAATTGGCGCTGACGGGACAACAATTCCATAGAACGGGCTAAAGGGATTCCTGCATCTAATAAATCCGCCAACTGTCTGGTAAATTGGAACAAAGCAGCCCGAGAAACACTGATATCAACCCCGGTTGATTTCGAAGACTGCGGTAACACCATTTTTTCGTGGAGCTTGACATCAAAAGGCATTTGCCCCGCATTGGTCAGACGGGTTACAGCATCGGCAACGCTTTCCGCGTCAATAAATCCACTGATCACGTCGTTGGGGCCACTTTTAGCTTTGTAAATGAAATGCGCCATCAGTTATTCGTCTTCCGTAACCCTTAAAACCTCGCTGGGGCTGGTTAAACCTTGAGCCACTTTTTCCCATCCATGCTGACGCAACGTCTTCATGCCGTCTAAAATAGCCAATTGTTTGATGTCCCTGCTGGTCGCCCGTGCGGTAACCAGCATACGCGTTTTTTCATTAAGCACCAAAAATTCACAAATTGCCTGCCGGCCTCTGTAGCCTGTCATACGGCATTCTTTACACCCTACAGCTTCATAAATGACAGGATCACGGGTAATATGGCTTAACTCAAATTCTTTTTTAATAGTGTCAGTGAAAGGCGTTTGTTTTTTGCAAGCTGGACACAACAGTCTCACCAAACGCTGCGCTAAAAAACACTCAACGGAGGAAGCGATTAAATAAGGCTCGATGCCTATATCGATTAGGCGAGTGACCCCGGAGGCGGCATCATTGGTGTGCAAAGTTGAAAAAACCAGATGACCGGTTAAGGACATTTGGATGGCGATCTGCGCTGATTCAAAATCACGCACCTCCCCTATCATAATGACATCAGGGTCATTGCGCAGGATGGAACGCAGAGCCGCGGCAAATGTCAGGCCAATAGCTGAATTGGCTTGAATTTGCACCGCTCCTTTAAGCTGATATTCCACCGGATCCTCAACTGTGATGATCTTAGTGTCTTCCGAATTGATGGCGGCTAAACACGAGTACAATGTAGTTGTTTTTCCGCTACCCGTTGGACCAGTTAAAAAAATGATTCCATGCGGTTTATTGATCAAGACCTCTAGCTGTCGACGTTCTTCTCCCACAATACCCAATTCCTCAAGATTATATAAACGAAACGCGTTAAGCAAACGAATCACGCAACTTTCCCCGAAAGTAGTAGGTAAAAAAGACACTCTCAAATCCATATCAGTCCCTTCCACCTTGACTTTAAAGCGGCCGTCCTGCGGAAGACGCTTTTCGGCGATATTCAAGTTTGAAAGGATCTTAACGCGGGAGATCAGGGCATCCTGAAAATAACGGATATTTTCGGGAACTTGAGCGTCATAAAGCACCCCGTCGATACGATAGCGTATACGCAGCTCATTGCCGAAAGGTTCAATGTGAATGTCGGTAGCGCCGTCGCGGTGCGCCTGAAATAAGATTTGGTTCAAGAATTGACTGATCGATGCTTCAGAGGAAGATTGATCGATCGCTTCAATAGCGGGAAGCTCCGGGATCACCATCTGTGCATCAGACATCATTCTTTCGATTGTTTCTGCGCCGAGGCCATAATGTTCCCGAATAGCTTCGATGATGTCTTTTTCAGCCGCTAAAATAGGTTGAATAGGAGTTTGCGCTACCATACTTAAATCGTCAATCACGGACACTTCCCAGGGATTTCTCATAGCTACCGTCAAAGTCCCATTTTCATACTTGACAGGAAAAACTTTATAATGATTAACAGCTTTCGCAGGTAGACGGCCTAGGACCTGGGGGGAAACGGTAATTGCTTTTAAAGAAATGAAATCAATCTGGCCCGTCATTTTTTGTTCTTCCAAAGCCTGTTTTAACTGCTCCGGGCTTATCACTCCCTTTTTTAATAGCAGCTCTCCTAAAAAAACATATGGTTTTTTCATATACCCTTAAATCCCATGGTCAAGTGTTTCATTACGGCACAGGAATTGTTGATTCATCTTTAGGCAAAGGATCATAATACGTCTTATTGCCTTTTATAGCAGGGGATGTACTTATATATTCTTCAGAGTCGGCATGCACATCTCCATTGATGATATGCGGAGTTAAAAATATAACAATTTCAGATTTTTGCATATTTCGGTTTTCAGAATTAAACGCTTTACCGATAAAAGGTAAATCCCCTAAGACAGGAACCTTGGTCTTGCTATTGGAAACCTCATCCTTGATCAAACCGCCGATGATGATGGTCACCCCATCCTTCACGCGAACGGTGGTTTGGACCTCGGAGGTATCAACAATAGGAATTGTGCTGCCTGTCGTTTTATCTTGAAAAGGAGTGGCCTCTTCATTGGAAATTTCAGGCTTGATCTTTATCGTAATGTACCCGTCTTCGTGGATGGACGGGGTCACGTGCAGTTTGACCCCGGTGTCGATAAAATTAACACTTTCTGCAGTGACCGGTGAGCCGGTAGCCGGAGTTGTGATCGAGCTTGTCGTATAAGGAGTGGTCGTTCCGATCAAAATACTGGCTTCCTGATTGTTGATCACAGCCAAATGAGGATTAGATAATGTGCGTGATTTGCCGAAAGTATCTAATGCTTGAAGAACGATATTATAGTTATCCCTGTTTAACGTCCCTATGGTCGCAGTACCGACACCGGCCGTTACCGCTCCCGGCAAACTGAAAGCGCTATGAAGGTCCACCACCGAATGGCCTGCTTTCGGAATGATCTGTTCCCAATTGATTCCCATCTGATATTGGTCGCTCAAGGTGATCTGGACGATCTTCGCTTCGATAAAAACTTCCTTATCATCACGATCCAGCGCATTGATCATGGCCTTGATCTCATCTATTTTAGAAGGGATATCCATCACAACCAGGGTATTGGAACGGGTATCAAATTCGACACTGCCGACATCCTTTGTCAGCATCGGAGTGATCGTCTTGGCCAGTTCATCGGTTTTCGCGTAATTGATATTAAAAACCTTGGTCTCGCGGGGAATGTCAATCTGCTTAATATACTTGTCTATTTCTGATAATTTCTTGGGAGTATCTTTGATGAACAGTTTATTGGAGAGACTGTCGAATTTGACACTACCGATCTTAGGACTGGTCATCTCCTGCAATTTAGCAACCAGCGGCTGACCGGCTATATGCTGTAATTTATACACCTCCATCTGTGTCGGGGCGTCAATCGTCTTGATATAATCCAGCATTTGATTCAATCTCTGAGGGACATCTTCGATAATAATGCTGTTAGATTGATCATCCGCGATCACTTTTCCGGCTTGACTTTTCACTTGGGCCAAGATCGCTACCACATCCGTTGCTTTTGCCGACTGAAGCGTTACGATGGTGCTCTCCATGCTAACCCCAAATTTATGACCGGTCGTCGCTTCATATTCAGCAGAGGTCATAATTTGAACCACCCCACGGTTTTCTAGAAAAGCTAGGTCATTGGCTTGAAGGATGATCGTTAGAGCATCATGCACCTCAACGTTCTGTAAATAAATCGTCACCCGCCCTGTTATACTTTTTCCCGCGATAATATTTAACCCGGATTTAGCGGCCAATAATTTCAGAACATCATTGATGTCCATATCTTTTATCTCAAGTGTATCTAAAATTGTCGACTTTTGTGATAAAGCGGCTAATGACGCATTAACAGCAGAGTCACGGGACGGATTTTCTGTGGGTGTTTCAGGCTTGTTGGCAACATCCAACAACGGTTGGGACCAGGAGATACTGGAAGAAAAGAACCAGAAAATAAAAAATATTAGCTTAAAGCCCCTAAACATTAGCCACCTTTGTCATTTGATCCTTTATGGATCGCTAAAGGGATATCTTGTCCTTGATAATTTATAATCAATTGATTCTTATTCACCCGCACAATCCTGATCCCAGCTTGGGGTTTCCCCTGATCTATAAAATACGTCATGTGCGCCAAAGTATCTTCAATGATCACCTCGGATGTACCGGCTATTAAAATACCTACTATTTTTAAATGAGCAGGAAGCTGTCCCTTCGGAGTTATTTCAACATTCCCAGACGGGCCGATAGCAGTGGGAGAGGAAAAAATATCCCTGTTTTGAGCCCAAACAGCCGCGTCATAAGGCTTTAGGTCTAATTCCGGTGCAGGTTGGATAAACTCCGCAGCCTTAATCGGAACGTCAATGCTTTCAGGGAGCATAGAATTACCCTGACTTATGAACATCGAATAAGCCACATAGGCACAAAGCCCAAGTGTCAAGACCATGGACAAGCGCTGGACCAACCGTAACACAGGCCATGCAAAGGGAATCCCCATATTCTAATCTATAATTATAAACACTTATTTAAATATTAAAAAGTAAAAGATAAGTTTTTTTATTGCGGAATTACTCTTTCCTGTGCGAAATCCAGACAATCTTTATTTCTTTGGCGCAACAACAGTTACTTTATTAGAAGCCTGACTTTCGATACCGCTCGAGTTAACAGCCGTGACATAGTAACTTCCCGAACTGATACCTAAAACATAAACGCCTGTTGTGGCCGAAATACTGCCGTAAAAAGAAAAAGTTGTGCCATTTACGGAACCATAAATATTATTCTTTGTAATATTCAGACTATTGGACTGCGTCCATTGTAAAAGCACCGCGGGAGTCCCTTTGTAGCTTGTCGCTAAACCCGTCAAATTGGCAACAGGCGCCACAGTTACGGAACTTTTGGGTGTCGCGCTCACTTGCAGAGAATTTGGGCTGACAGCCCCAAACCCGCTTACATTGATATATGTTGAAACAACATAGTAATAAGTTGCCCCATTAACAACCGTCGTGTCCTTAAAATTATTGGCTGTGGCATAACCAATGGTACTGTAGGGCCCTCCGTTTACTGTCGATCTTCCGATATAGTACCACAATGCTTGGGATACCGCATTCCATGAAAGGGTCACACTCCCCGACGCTGGAACAGCAGCCAATCCACTGGGAGCCGGTGGCGGTGCAAACGGAGTGACCATATACAGATTAGAATTCGGGCTTTCTCCTCCAGCATTGAGGGCACTGACAGTATAATAATAAGTCATTTGGTTTTTGGCGGATGTGTCCACATATGTTAAGTTCTTTGTTTGGCTTGTCAGTACAGTAAAGGGGCCGCTCGTCGCAGTGGATCTTTTGACATTATACGACGTCGCCCCGACACTGGCATTCCAGGACACGGCAACTTGATTATTACCGGGCATCACTGAAAGACCTGTAGGAGCCGCCGGAGGCGAAAGGGCCGGAGCCATAGGCTTGGCCTGCACCTGTGAGGAATTGGCACTTTCTCCAGCCGCATTGACTGCGCTCACTACATAATAGTATGTTGTTCCATTGGCAACTGACGTGTCCGTATAGCTGCCTGTCTTAACAGCGCCACTGACAGAGATCGTGGAATATGGCCCTGCGCTGACCGTAGATCTTTTAACATTGTAATAAACAGCTGTTGTGCTGATGCCCCAAGCAAGAGCGACTTGCGCATTGCCTGCGGTAGCATTTAAACTAGTAGGCACGGCCGGAGGAACAGCCTTAGTTGATCCAACCAAGTCATTATACAAATTTACACCATTAAAGGCCCCCAAACCCGTTGCATCATCGAAACCCGCCTGAGCAGTATAATACTGGTTATTGCCGGCTACTATGTCATGAAAATCTGTAGAATATTTGCTGCCAGCAGCTAAGAGATAAAGCACGGGATTTAAAAATCCTACGATCGATTGACCGGCGTGTACCCTGCCTTGATTGACCTGGGCCAAAAAAGCAGCCCAGGTCGGTGCAGCTATGCTGGAACCCCAGAAACCATACCACCCTGAAGATTGAGGAGCGGTCGTTATATAAAAAGCATATGCGGTCGAGGGGTCCGCTGTCAGGGAAACATCCGGCACATTGCGCATAGTTTTTGATACCTTTGAAGCACTGCTCGCTGTTGATGCCATGGCTTGTTGATAAGAAGGAATAGTGTTAAACATGCTTACCCCACCGCCGCCATAGAGGGATGAGGTCTCACTCTTATAGGTCCCATCGGAATTCATGACCAAGGCACTAATCCCAACGCCCGTTGCAAACGGTTGAGAAGAAGGCTCATCGGCTGATAATGTTTTTGTCGAACAATCAGCATAAGCTCCGCAATCTCCTGATGCCACAAATACTTCCTGTCCCTGAGCTGCCATTCTTTGAAAAATCTGATTATCAAAACTCACTGTCGGAGCATAGTACTCAGCAAGACCCCAGGAACAACTGATGATCTTGGCTAAATTATCATTGGCGATTTTGGTCCACTCATCATCCCAAGCTTGAAACGTGTTCGGGGCTTCATAAACATAAATCTTGTTAATAGACCAGGGCGCAATCCCTATCAATTCCTCAATATCGAGAGTGACCTCTTCGTTGCCTCCGTTGTAGGTCGGCAATCCATTAAATCCATCAACAAGGACATTCTGCAACGTCACACTATTATTAGGAAGATGAAAATAGGATTCATACGCCGCAATGTCGCTTTGTAAATATCCGTCAAGCTCAAAAAGAGCCACATTTTGCAGTGAACTGGGATCACTGATAGATGGAATGGCGTTAAGATTATACGCTTTTTGCACATCCCCGAAAGCAAGATATCCTCCTGGACCTGTGCCCATGTGAGGAACCGCCACCTGAGCTTGACCAAAACTTTGAGAAGGATTGAGTGGCAAGCGGTTCGAATGAGGCTTGAATTTAAGCGCGTTGTCCATACCCCCAACTGCCCAAACCTTCCCGACAATTTCCGTTGAAATCGTTGGGTTGGCGTCGGGAGCAAAAAACGTTGTACCGTCGTTCTTGGAATAATGGTTAATATGCACCCCGAAGGTTTTCTCAACGACCCCCACCGCTCCTTTTATCTGCAAAACAGTCCCGTTAGGTGATTGGGTAATTATTGTAAACCCTCTGGAATTAAAGTAACTTTTTAATTTATTTAAGTCCATATCAGAAGACTTGAACTGCTGATTAAACTGATCTGAAGTTAAAAAATGATGATAATTAGGGCTGGTCGGATCATAAATACTTTTAAGCAAAGTGTCTAATTGTACTTGGTTCGTTAAAGGTACTATGATCCTCAAATCCATCATTTCATTAGCATCAGCATGGTGATCAAATTTAGACAAAGCCACTGCTTGCGGCACATGTCCGGCCAATGTGCGGCTGCCATCAAGGTTATCTTTGTAATGCAAGGTTGTATCAGCAAATGAATATTGGGCCATTGCGCCCATAAAAATGACCAATAAAATCTTAAGAAGATTTTTGCGCATAATTTTTCCTTTTAAAAATTGGAAACTGATAAAGGGAGGGTATTAAAAAGAGGTTATCCGAGGTCCGCTCGACTACCATAGGTTGCCCTTTAGGTTCGATCCTTTGCGCCGCCAGGTTTCCCTGACTTTGCCTTTTACTCTAACCGGTAGTATACCATCTCATCGATCGGCTGTCAAAATGCGGAAAAAAAGAAGATGCACGGCCTTTTCAATTGCTATATTTGCAGCCCTATACGCAAACCGTACTCTTGGGTATTATTTCTCGGTTCATAAAGAACCGCGGTGGGATCAGTCGGATCAACTTTACTATTAGACTGCGCGATCTTCCAGTATCGATAAAATCCTTCTGCAAAAGCAGTAAAATACTTAAAATATAAATTCAACCTTAAAGAGGCCCTCAAGCCATACCCGCCTCTTTGATCTACGACGAGCGTACTATAACCCGGGATGTCTCCTAATTTGCTCACCTGCCAACCATTAAACATATAATCATACTCAAGGTTGCTTTCAAAACTGGAATTAGGATATTTCTGATATACAATATCTGCTCCTAAAGGCAAGTAGCAATAATGTGAGAACCTTTTATACCCTTGCAAAGTATACTCATCGGTGACAGTAATCAGCCCTTCTGAGTTATCTTTCAAATACCTGTAGCCAAAACCAAAGTATCCTGTTGTCCTCAAATAGGAAGAAGGGTAGAAATCTTTTCCGACGACACCTCTTATATCAAAGGTGCTATCTTTAATGCCAGAAGGCCCTTGATCAGGAGCTTGTTTAAATTTCCCGCTAGCCCACTGCCCTTGAATTCGGAACATATTAATAATGGATTGAGGAGCGCTAGTCATTCTATGGGAAAATTGGGCACTGTATCCCGACATAAATCCTTTTTGATACATATTCTTAGGCTCGTCGTATTTAGCCCAATACAGTTCAGGGCTGAAGCTTAACTCATTTGTCTTAGGAGCGATGGCGGGCTTGAAAGAAGGAATTATAATAGTGTTATTCTTAGAAGGAGAAGCAACTGACGGCTTAATACCCGAAATTTCTATTTTGTCCAATTCTTGATTAACTTGCCGCATATGCACGTAACTGGAGGGCAAGTAATTCTCTGACCAGTTGTCCGCACAACAGACAGAAATAGCGAAAAAATATATCGTCGCAGATAAGATAATTAAAGAAAATCGCATCATAAGAAATAGACGATCAATAATTTACTGTCACCGAATTGGAAGCCAAACTTTCAACCCCGCTTGAATTAAAAGCCGTAACTTTATAATTATAAACCGTTCCTTTTGTCGTATTCTTATCCGTGTATGAAGTTGATGCACCAACGGTAGCCAACAGAGAATAAGCACCGGCACCTACGGAACGATAAATCTTATTTTGAACTACACCGGGCGCTATTGACTGTGCCCAATATAACACGACCCCTCCATAGACAATTCTGCCTCCTACTCTGGCCGCTAAAAGCGTTGCTTTTATGTTCGTTGGGGCTGGCATGCCCTGGGGGGCTGCACTTACTTCAAAAGAATTGGCCCCTTCACCGGTGCCATTAACCGCACTGACTACGTAGTAATAGGTGGTCCCGTTGGTCAGATTAGTATCTGTATAAGATGGAGTTGTGACTGCTCCGGGTGTAGATACGGTTGAATATGACCCGCCGCTTGTTGGCGATCTTTTAACATTATAGGACGTTGCACCATTAGCGTTCCAAGTCAATGTTACTTGTTTATTACCTGAAGCAGCATTTACTCCCGTCGGAGCTAAGGGCAAAGTTGCCAAGGGTGTGAGCGGTATTTCTACAGAATTCGCACCCTCCCCACTTGCATTAAGCGCGCTAATGACATAGTAATAAGGGGTGTTGTTGCTAAGGCCGCTGTCTGTAAAAGATGTCCCCGTAACTGTGGCTATGGTTGAATACCCGCTTCCGCTGGTTAAAGATCTTTTAACATGATACGACGTGGCTGTTGGCGTCACATTCCAATTGATGGTGGCTTGTGTGTTGCCCGGAGTACCGTTCTGTCCTGTCGGAGCTGACGGAGGGGCAATAGGAGTAGCACTAACCTGAGAAGAAAATGTGCTTTCTTCTCCTAAAATACTAACCGAAGTGACCACATAATAATATGTTGTCCCATTGATGACATTGGTGTTATCTGTATAAGGAAGCGAGGTTATACCGGTGTATGTTGGTGTTGAATAAGAATTAGAAGTGGTTGACCTGTAAATTTTATACGACACTGCTGCCGGAATAAGACTCCAGGACAGTGTGACTTGGGCATTTCCCGCTGTCGCGGTCAAACCGCTAGGCGTTGCAGCAAAGAGATCATTGTACAAACCAAGACCACTAACAGAACCTATCAAAGAACCTAACCCTGTGACAAGGTCATACCCTATTCCTGCTGAAAAGCCATTATTCCCTGAGGTTATATCATGATAATCTAGAGCATTGTGACTTCCTTGGGCAATCGTATAAAGTGACGGATTAAGAAAACCAATAGGAGTCTGTCTAACCTGATTAACGCGGGTTACAAGAGCTGCCCAGATGGGCGTCGCAACACTAGATCCCCAATAACAGCCCCAACTCCCACCAATTAAAACATCATAACAAGAGCTCAGGCTATTATCTGCAGTTAGGGCTACATCAGGAACATTACGTCCTCCGGCAGTAATGCCGGCCAATCCCTGCTGATACAACGGGACCGGCCAAGTTCCGCTAATCCCTCCGCCGCTTTCTGAAGAACCCGTTTCAGAGCTCCAATTCCCAGAAGGATCTGTTGTCAAGGCACTGATCCCAACAGCAGTTACACCGGGGTCAGAAGCAGGAGAACTGGCATTTGTAGTAGGACCGGAAGTGTTGTAAGCTCCTGCATCACCCGACGCTACCATAATAGTCACTCCCTGAGTGGCCATCTGTTGAAAAAGAGTATGCTCCGTATCGAGAATAGAAAAACCGCTAAAAAGGATAATATTAGCTATCGACTGCTCTGCAATCCCCCATGAAACGCTGACCACTTGTGCTATATTATCACTTGCGATCCGTTCCCATTCATCAATATAATTCAAAGCAGTATTTTGGGCCTCATAAACCAAGATCTGCTTAAGCCCCTGGGCAATTCCCAATGCTATTTCAATGTCCAGCGTCACTTCGTCAGTACTGGGTCCGGCCGACCCATCATACCCATCAATCAAAACATTCTGCAAACTAGGCAAGTGAAAACCAAAATAACCGGCATAAGTAGAAATATCACTTGCCAAATATCCATCAAGTTCAAAAAGCGCTAATGTCTGATTATTGCCATCAGTCGTATTCAACGTAAAATTATAAGCTTTAGCGACATCTTGAGGCTCAAGCCCTCCGTTAGGCCCATGATGAGCTAGGGGTTGCGCCTTCACTCCGCCCGTGGCGGTGACTATACCTTTTTGCAATGACTTATTTTGCTTGGGGCCTGTATACTTATGGTTAAAAGCCTGAAACTTTACTGCGTTGTCCAACCCGATAACTGCCTTTATTTTCCCTGCCATTGGAGTAGGAATCGTTGGATCCGCATCAGGAGCGAAAAATAGCGTCCCGTCACTTCTTTTATAATTATTAACGTTAAGCTTAAAAGCATGCTCAACTTTTGATAATGGGCCTGTCACAGAAAGAATAAGCCCGTTTTTTGACTGTCTCTTAACGGTCAAGCCCAGTGACTTAAGATTTTCTTGAACTATTGAAAAGTCGAGTGCAGAGGCTCCAAATTGCTGGGCAAATTGTTCAGGAGTTATGAATTTATGATAAATCGGGCTTTGGGGATCGTAAAGGTTCTTAATAAGTTGATCCAATCCGGCTTGGTCCTTAACAGGCAGAATGATTCGAAGATCAAGCGTTTGATTAGAGTTCGCATGTGCTATTCTTTGGGCTTTGCCTTTAGACACTTCTCCGGGGACGTAATTAAGCAGGGTTTGACTGCCATCCGGATTATTTTTAAAATGAGCCGTTAATTTTTTTTCTTGGGCATTGGCCAGAGAACTCAATAAGACAAGAACAGCCATTGTCAAATTCCAAAACGTGCCCATCTTTTTAAAAATCGTCATGACTGTTCTCCTTGGATATTAAGAAGCACTTTTTTACAATGTAATAATAATTATACGTCTTTCAAAGACTTTAAAAAGAAGAAATAGAATTATTTTGATTAGGGAGAAAACTGCGGATTATTTGCCTAAATCTTTCAACAAACGGTCACGGTCAAGGCCAATCTTAGCCATGGCTTCTTTAGGGTTAAGCGCATAAAAATGACAAAAAGTGGTCACTTCTTTGATGGTATGGACGTCACGGTCATTCAAGACTTTTAAAACAGCGCCACGCATCCAGGTTTCATTAATAATATCCCGCGGGGTTAATCCCGCCTCGCGGCTTAAGCGGTCTCGATAAACCGTACTGGGAGAGACCGCTATAACACGTTTCTGCTCATAACTATATTTAAAAACATGGGAAAGCAACACGCGCACTTCATCCGCACTAGTTTCAGAAATTTCATCGACAACACGAAATAGTTGGCCTCCCACATGATAACGTTTGAGGATGACAAACACATCAATTAAATTAATCAACACTTCAGGAACGTTCATGGGTTCGTTGTGAAGCCGCGTGATGGTTTCCCTTGCGGTCAGCGCATGAATAGTCCCCATGCAATATTTACCGATATTGACCGCGGTGATCATATCACGGGCCTCTGACCCCCGGACTTCCCCGACAATAACACGCTCGGGCCTCATACGCAGGCTATTTTTAACCAAGTCCGAAAGGGTCAATTCATCATCGGTTTCCAAGCGGGAAGCACTATCCTCTAGGAATGTGTTTAACTCCAAGGTGTCTTCGATCACGACCAAACGATCTTTGGGAGGGATAAAGCTCAGCAAAGCATTAAGCAATGTGGTTTTACCAGTCCCCGGACCGCCGGCAATGATCATGTTAGCCGGCCTCACAGATAAGCCTTCCAGGTAAAGCCACAACTGACCCGCCGCCTCATAACTCATACTTTGACGACGGATCAAATCAATAATGCTCAAAGGATCTGTTTTAGCTTTGGTAATGGTCAACTGCACCCCTAAGGGGGAGTCAATGATATTGACACGACCCGCAAGATTTGCTAATTCCAGATTTGCGATCTTGTGGTAGCCTTTTCGACCCGAAAAAACCAGCAATTTCTGCACAAAATTATTTAATTCATAACGGGAGTTGAAACGCTTATCGGTTGCGATGAAACCTTTTTGAGAGTGATGGATATAAATAGGTTTTAAAGCATTAATGATAATATCCTCGACTTCGGCACTGTAAAGCAGATCTTCAATGATGTCATAACAGAGGAATTTCTTAATAAAAACGTTTCGATCTTCAGCCGATGCCAGAACATTCGCAAAAGCTTTGCCTTCATCATTGAGTAATTCCTGCAAAGCAGTTTTAACCACAGAGACCCGCTCCTCCGAAGACTGCATGAGCGTCATACGTCCCATGAGCCGCCCAAGGAGCAATGCTTCCAATTGAAGCTGATCATTTTTTGACATAACCGAACTCAATCCTCTTTTTTATGATATTCATCCAACAATCGCCGTATATCAGTAGGTGAATTTTTAGCAATTTGAGAACAGACAAAGATCAACAACGAGAACTGCCAAACATCGTCAGGCCCGCAAACTAAACCTGCAGATGTATTTTCCTCTCTCTGCAATTGATTCCCATATACTCCAATAGCATTTTCTATTTTACCTTCAAAAACGTTCAAAGAGAAAATTTTATTATCATATTTCATGGAAGGCAGGGTAACCCCCCTGACCATGAGAAAATTAATCATGGTGTTTTCAAGAAAAGAGCCTTCACCGAGATCAAAACCTTCCAGTTGAGGGATATTCGGAGGTAAGATCAAGGTTGGCCGATGGACCAACACTTCTCCCGTACGCACAACCGTATCGCCTTCGTTAATGACAGACGGTGATAAAAGTATATACGGCACATGCGTTTCAGAGAAGGTTTGCAGACCTGTGACCCTTGAACGGATGATGTTTGTTTCTTTTAAAGCCTTTTCCCAAGCTGAATGGACATCCATATCAATGACGGATCCTTACTTTAAAATTAGAAACAAGCAACACTCCATTTTGCGCCTTAATTTGAACCTCAAGGATATCTGGAGCTTGGGACTGACGGCGGATAAACAACCCACCAATATGATCCGCGATCAAAACAGCCTGCCCCTTGTTAAGACGCCACAAATGTTCATTCTTTAACTCATACTCCAAGGCGCCCTGCCCTGTGTGCTCAAATGCAATACGACCATGCCATCGACCATCGGCAGGCACATCCTGAATAGTGTCTTCACGGGCCTCGCGTAGATCAAACATCAGATGATCCAATGCTTTACGAATTTCGTGGGCCAAGATGACTTTTTGATGATAATCTTCTTTATTTTTAACTTTAAAGAAGATGACTATCATCAAAGCCAAAAGACCGATGAGCAGAAAAGCGCATATAATTTTTATTTTATTCATGAATCCTTCTTTTCTCCGAGTTTTGCTGTCAGGGCCCTGACTGATTCTAAAATATCGATGGGAACGGCCAGTACGACAGTATTTGATGGTGTGGGCCCAAGCCCATCAATAGTTTGAAGGGTCCTTAACTGCATGGCGCCGGGAGACTGGGTCATTGTTTTGGCAGCTTCTGCCAAATTGAAAGCCGCTAATTTATCCCCTTCCGCCTTGGTAATGGTCGCTCTTTTCTCTCTTTCCGCAGATGCCTGCCGGGACATCATCTTTTTTAATTCTTCAGGCACATCCACATCCAGGATCTTGATAGCTGTTACATTAAGCCCCCAAGTCTCTGCCTGCTTTTGAATGATCGCTTCAATTTCATCACCGATCTTCTGTCTTTCCGCTAAAAGATCATCAAAGGTCATCCCGCCAACCACATCTCTTAAGGCTGCCTGAGCGTATTGTGAAACGGCGTATAAATAATTTTGGACTTTAATAACTGCTGTTTGGGCATCAACAACCTGAAAATAGACTACCCCATTAATTGATACCGGCACATTATCTTTTGTGATCGCTTGCTGTTTAGGAATATCATTGGTCAATACCCGCATATCCACAACTCTTGCGTACTCAATGACGGGAATTAAAAAATTCAATCCCGGCTGAAGCGTTCTGGAGTACCGTCCAAGCTGAAAAACAACACCGGTTTCATACTGCTGAATGATCCTGATAGAAGAAATCAATATCACAATCAAAACTGGAATTAATATGACCCCCATAAGAATTGCCCTCACTTTCTAGTTAAACTAATTAAGTAACTTTTAAATAGCAATAAAAACTCCCCCCTTCGGGCATGAAGTTTTCATCTTTAGAGAAGACTGGCGGAGAGGGAGAGATTTGAACTCTCGATCCGAGTTACCCCGGACAACGGTTTTCGAGACCGCCGCATTCGACCACTCTGCCACCTCTCCAAAGGTGTTGTCCCTGAGCTTGTTTTCGAAGAAAACTGAAGGAACCACCTGTCTCCACTGACCTGCTATATCAAACACATTTAGAAATGTCAATTATACACATCCTGGCAACTTAAGGGAATCAAAAATAAAAATCACAGGAAGAGGTTAATAAGTGAAAAAAATGATATAAAGCAAGACGCAGATAATGACGGTAGTAATTAAATAAAAATCGTTAAAATAGAAAAAATCCCTGAGGCGCTCACCCGCGGTATAAATCTGGATCACATTTTCAGAAACAACCTCACCGCTGGTACGCATGCCTACGACTTCATTGCGTTTAAGGCGCAAAAACTGGTCCGCGATCTTATACGCCTGTAAGTTGCCGCCTTCAATAAGATCCATGACCTTTTTTTCAGATACGCTTAAAATTTGAGCTGTTTCACGTACGGTAATATATTGACTGCTCATGATTTGACCCTGCCTGAGGCAGCCCACACATCGATTTGGGCCCGCTCAAATTTCCAATTCTCTCCCTCTCTAATAGCAGGGATCTTACCGGTTGTGGCTAACTCTATAATGGCCGGTATATCAATTTCCAAATATTGTGCAAGATCATCAATGCTTAAAATATCTTCCAGCATGTGGCAGTGTCCCTGAAAAATAGCGCCCTCGACAATGTTTAACTTGGGCGTCGATATATCCCCATGCAAAACCGCGGTTGGCATCAACACCAGCATTTTTTTGGCTGTACAGTTACCTTTGACTTTCCCTGCAACAATGACATTATCACCGACAATATTGGCCTCAACTTGTGCTGTGGGACCTATGGTCAGAGTGCCACGGGTATCGAGCTTTCCCGTATAACGGCCGTGAATCTTTAAATTCACCGGATCAGCAAAAGTCAAAGACCCTTCCATTTGGGCATTGATTTCAACCACTTTTTCTTCCGGCAACTCTTTGGGTTCTTTACGGTTAAATGCCATCAAGATCTCCTCTATAAGGTTGAATGACTCTCCTATTTATAACAAAATAACAGCCCCTGGTCAACGGTGCCAATGAAAACCTAAACCTGCGACCATAGCCGCATTATCCATGCATAACGCCATCGGCGGAAAAAACACATCGACCCCTTGGGACCGGGCTTTAAGCGGTAATTGACTGCGCAGGGCAGAATTCGCCGCAACGCCTCCACCGATCAATAGTGTTTTTACCTTCATTTTCCGGCAAGCATCAAGAGATTTCTCTATTAAACTTGAAACAACGCTTTCCTGAAAGGCATAAGCGACCTGGGCCGAAGAAAAATCAGGTTTATTTTTATGCTTTTGGGTGTAATAAAGTACCGCGGTCTTAAGCCCGCTAAAAGAAAAATCATAACTTCCGGGTAAAATGGCTTTTGGAAACTTGATCCGGTCATTGTTTCCTTGACGACTCAAACGGTCAATAACAGGCCCTCCAGGATAACCCAAATCTAAAATACGCGCCACTTTATCAAAGGCCTCTCCTGCGGCATCATCCCTCGTTGAACCCAACAATTTAAAACTCTTAAAATCTTTGACATAATAAAGACTGGAATGCCCGCCTGAAACAACCAGCCCCACGGCCGGAAGACGTTCAAACGGACAGGCTGTCGATTCCTTAGTTAACTGTATAAAATTGCTGTAGAGATGCGCCTTAATATGATCAATTTCAATAAGCGGTTTGTCCAGCGATCGACTAAGTGCCCTTGCAAAACATAGCCCGACTAACAAAGAGCCGATCAAGCCCGGATGACGGGTTACCGCAACGGCATCAATATCTCGAAGCTCCGCCTTTGCACTCAATAAGCTTTTTAAAACAACCTCATCAATGAATTCGATCTGACGGCGCGAGGCGATTTCCGGGATGATACCGCCAAAACGCTGATGATCTTTAAGACTGGTAGCAACGACATTGGAACGGACGAACACACCGTCGGATACGACCGCAGCGGCCGTCTCATCACAGGAGGTCTCAATACCTAAAATGTTCATCTTTTCTTAAGCAGGTCCTTGATACTGACAATCTCGAAACCTTGATCCTCAAGTACTGGGATTTGTTCCTTGAGCACTTGCATGGTTAAATGGCGGTCATGACCAATGGCGACTGCATAGCCTCTATGGCGGGCCTTCTGAGCCAAAAGCATGAGCTGTTTGATAATCGCCTCTCTATTATTAACATTATCTAAAAAAACATCTCTCTTGCTAAAAGCCAGATCCATCTCACCGGCAAGCTGCGCACAAACAGAATTATGGGCCGTCATGCTATCCACAAAAAACAGCTTTTTTTTCTTTAACTTTCTAAAAATGAGCTTCATCAAATTTTTGTCTTCGGTCGCTTTCGAACCCATATGATTGTTGACCCCCTCAATCGACGGCAGTTGGTCCAGATCCTCATCGAGGATTTTCAAGACTAAATTTGGTTTCATAGTCGTCTTGATAATATAATCCTGAGGGTAAAAATCATTATTATTCAAGGCCTCCAGCGGCAGGTGAAGCATCGTCATCTTGTGGGATTGCCCCGCACAGCGGGCCACATCTTTAGTATGCCGCAAACCGGGCAATATCGATACCGCTAAGGGCTCAGATATTTCTTCAAGATATTTACAGTTCCCTAAACTCTGGCCCCAATCATCAATGATGATAGCGATCTTCCCGGCTGAGCCCTGCGGCATTTTTTTAATAGCGATAGGAGTGATGACTGCCACAGGTAAGGGTTTTGGCCTAATCTGTTTAATGACAGGCAGGACTTTTTTGGGACCGGAGGGTTCTTTTGATTTTGGGAAAAATAAGAAAAAAGCAGCTACGGCCAAACCTAAGACAACCACCACCGTGGTTACTTTGATATCATTTTGAGAAGCCGTGGATTTTTTCCCTTTATTCTTAACCATGGAGGTTCAAAGTCACTTGTGCTGGAATTTACGGTCGATTTTAATGCCTTTAATGACATTGACCGCGCTCTGCAACTGGTTATCTTCTTCGTCTTTCTTCTTAATTTCTAGCTGTTTTTTCTCGTCTTTAGACATAGCTTCATTCTTGTCATCTTTATGTTCAACATCAGAAAAAATAGTATCTAAGTCTTTATCAGACGCTTTATTGCTTTTAGTGTCCCCCTTGTGTTTATCTTCCCCGGCTTTAACCTCTTCAACCAGCACATCCGGAGTGATCCCCACACCGTTAATACAAACTCCCGACGGAGTAAAATATCTGGCCGTAGTCAAACGCAAACCGGATCCGTCAGGCATAGGAATAACCGACTGCACCGAACCTTTTCCAAATGATTTAGTCCCCACCGTCACGGCCCTCTTGTTATCCCTCAAGGCTCCGGCTACGATCTCACTGCCGGAAGCGCTGCCTTGATTGATCATCACCGCCATCGGCCATTCTAAGAAATCACCATGAGTGTTTTCAGACTTGTCTATGGAATCCTGCGGCGCGTGGCGTCCTTTGGTCGAAACAATAGTCTCTCCCGCAGGCAAGAAATCTTCCGCGATTTTGATGGCCACATCCAGAAGCCCACCGGGGTTATTACGCAGGTCCAACACCAGGCTGTCTGCCCCTTGGGCCTTCAGTTTTTCCAAAGCCGCATGCAATTCTCCGTATGAATTCTCACGAAATTCCGTCAAGCGTACATAGCCGATATGGTCGTCCATGATATGAGGATCTTTGACATCCTGCACATGAATGATTTCACGGGTAATAGGAAAATCTTTGACCATATCTTCACTTTCCCGCAAAATGGTGATCACCACTCTGGTGCCGGGGTCTCCGCGCAATTTCTTAACCGCATCATCTAAGGTCATGTCCCGAGTCGTATCCTTGCCGATCTTGACTATACGATCCCCCGCTTTAATTCCGACACGCCAAGCCGGTGTATCTTCGACCGGGGCAATGACCGTCAATAAATTATCCTTGATCGTAATCTCGACGCCAAGTCCGCCGAACTTGCCCTGGGTTTCAGTTTTTAAATCTTTGTATTCATCAGGATCCATAAACTGGCTGTGCGGGTCAAGCGAAGAGAGCATCCCCTTAAGTGCTCCATAGATCAAATCCTGGGGAGACTTCTTTTCCACATATTCCGATTGGATGGTGGTCAGAGCATAACTAAAAAGCTCCACTTTCGTGTAGAGATCACTTGCAGCACGAACAGTAACCGGCGCAATACCGATGGTCGTTAAACCAAGCAGAGCAGCAAGGATTATGCCCCAAACGAATTTCTCTTTAGACATCAGCGATTCTCCTGGTGATCAATTCATTCAGTTTTTTAGGGTTGGCACGGCCGCCGGATTTCTTCATAGCCTGTCCCACTAAGAATCCAGCGGCTTGAGGCTTGCCTGACTTGATTTGCTCGACTACTGTCGGATTTTGCGCGATCACTTCATCGATGATCTCAAACAAAGCGGAATCATCCGAAACTTGAGCTAATCCTTTGTCTTTAATAATCTCATCCGCTGTCTTGCCCCCATTGAGCATGGCGGTCAAAACATCTTTACCTGCCAAATTGCTAACTAAGCCCTCTTCGACCCGGGCAATTAAAGCCACCAGTCCTTGGGGAGTTATTTTTAATTCATTAATTGAAATTTTACGGTCATTAAGTTCCATTAGCACAGGACCCGCCATCCAATTAGCTATCTTTTTAGCATGAGGATATTCTTTAACTGCGGCCTCAAAGAAATCAGCAATGCCGCGGTCAGCGACAAGCATATTGGCATCGTATTCAGAAAGACCGTATTGGCTTAAAAAACGTAAAAATTTATCCTGCGGAAGTTCCGGCAATTGCTTACGCACTTGCTCGATCACACTTTGATCAATGGCAAAAGGCACCAGATCAGGATCAGGGAAATACCTGTAATCATGCGCCTGCTCTTTAGAACGCATGGTGATGGTCATAGCTTTCTCGTCATTCCATAACAAAGTTTCCTGAAAGATTTTACCTCCCGAGGTGATCGTCTGTTCGTGGCGTCTGACCTCATATTCCAAAGCCATCTTGACCGCACGAAATGAGTTCATGTTTTTTAATTCCGTCTTAGTACCCAAAGCACTCTGACCTATCGGACGTATAGACACGTTCGCATCACAACGCAAACTTCCTTTTTCCATATCACAATCTGAAACACCCAGATACTGCAATGTTAGCTTTAAAGTATTGAGATAATCATAAGCTTCCTGGGGTGAACGCAGATCCGGCTCAGTCACAATTTCGATCAAAGGCGTGCCGGTACGGTTATAATCAACCAATGAACATCCAAACATGTTATCATGAACCAGCTTCCCTGCATCCTCTTCTAAGTGGGCACGCTTAATGCCGATCCGTTTTTCCTGGCCACCACTTTTAATTTTCAAAAATCCATCTTTCGCAACAGGATAATCGTACTGAGAAATTTGATAACCTTTAGGAAGATCAGGATAATAATAATTCTTACGGTCAAACTTAATAAAAGGGTTAATCTGGGCATTAAGAGCCAAACCCGCTGTAATGCCGTAAAGCAGAGCCTGATGATTTAATACCGGCAAGCTGCCGGGCAGGCCCAAACATACCGGGCAGACATTGGTATTAGGGGGACAGCCGTATTGATTGGCACAAGAACAAAAAATTTTAGTTTTCGTGCTTAACTGTAAATGAACTTCAAGTCCTATAACGGTCTCAAATTGGCTCATATTATAAATTCGGCTTTTTCAAATGCCATTGTGTGTTTTGCTCATAGGTGTACGAAATCCTTAAAAGCATTTCTTCGTCAAAAGCTTTGCCCATCAACTGCAAACCAATCGGCAAACCGCTTTTAGAAAATCCGCAAGGAATAGAGATCGACGGAATACCTGCCAAATTGGCTGGAATCGTATAAATATCAGACAAATACATCGACAAAGGATCGCTGATCTTCTCCCCGACTTTAAAGGCAACCGTCGGGCAGGTTGGGGTCAGGATCACATCGCACTTTTTGAATACTTCATCCAGATCATTTTTAATCAGCGTCCTCACCTTCTGAGCGCGCAAATAATAAGCATCATAATAACCGGACGATAACACATAGGTGCCAAGCATAATACGGCGCTTGGCCTCATCCCCAAACCCTTTGGCACGGGTTTCTTCGTACATATCAACCAGAGCGTTTTTACGCAGACCGGCAGGCCGAGCTCGCAGGCCATAACGCACCCCGTCGAAACGCGCTAAATTAGAACTGGCCTCAGCGGTCGCCACGATATAATAAGTCGCCACAGCATAAGGCGTATGCGGCAGGGACACTTCATGGACCACACCCCCAAGTTTTTTGAGTAGATCCACGGCATTTTCGAGCGACCGGCGAACTTCGGCATCCAGTCCGTCAGCAAACGCTTCTTTCGGAATGCCGATTTTTAAACCCTTCACATCATTGACCAGGGCTTTGGTATAATCCGGTACAGGCCGATTGACTGACGTTGAATCACGTTCATCATAGCCCGAAATGATATTCATCAATAAAGCGCAATCCCTCACATCACGGGTCAAAGGGCCTACTTGATCCAAACTCGATGCAAATGCGATCAGGCCATAACGCGAAACACGGCCATAGGTAGGTTTCAATCCAACGATACCGCAAAAAGACGCCGGCTGACGGATAGAACCGCCGGTATCCGAGCCCAATGCCCATGTCGCTTCAAGAGCGGCCACTGCCGCCGCGCTGCCGCCGCTTGAGCCGCCGGGAACGCAAGCCAAATCCCACGGATTATAGGAAGGCCCATAACAAGAAGATTCACAGGATGAACCAAAGGCAAATTCATCCATATTAGCAATACCTAAAATAGTGCCGCCGCTTTTTTTGATCTTTTCTATAATCCCGGCATCATAGGGGGGATGGAAACCTTTTAAAATATGCGAAGCACAAGTAATTTCTTCTCCCTTGACACATAAAATATCTTTAACAGCAATAGGTATTTGGAATTCCCCCGAATAATCAGGCTGTTGGCTCACCAAGCGCACATAAGCTTTGACCTTCGGTTCAACGGCTTTGATACGATTCAATACATCCTCGTAAGCTTCTTTGGGAGAAGCTTTACCGGATTTATATAAATCCATTAAAGCATGAGCGGTCAATGAGTGTAGGTTCATTCGATGACTAAAGGCACTTTAAAACAGCCGTCTTTGGCCTCAACGGCAACGGACAGGGCTTGATTGTGGGTTAATGAAGCTTTAACCACATCCTGACGGAAAACATTCCCTACAGGCACAGCATGACTGGTGGGTTTGACATGCTCTACGTCAAGCTTTTGCAATTGCTCCACGTAATGGACAATATCCCCCAAATTCCTGGTAAAGCCCTCGAGCTTATCTTCAGGCACATCCATCCGTGCTAAAGCAGCAACATATTTAACATCTTCCTTGGAAATAGACATAGGCAAAATACTATCATCAAAGACAATGAAAAACAAGGGTTAGATTAACTACGAAAAAAGTCCCAATCCCAATAAAAAGGAGTGAAATATTTGGTCGATAAAATCAATAGATCCATCCTTATCACGGAAAGAAGATAGGTATAATCATCTGTCCATGGCCGAATTTTCTTATTTTGAAAACTATCAGGCCTCATCTCTATCCAGGCAAGTTTTGAAATAAGCATACCCCTGACATCTTTGTCCCATGTTATAGCCCCCCACAAAGATCTGAGACATCCGTCTTTTTCTTCTTTATTCTGATTCATTAATGAATACGCCCCGATATAAGAAGCGTTTTTAGATAAAATAGGCGCTAAATCAATGAGTTGATTGGATATATGAAATAAAATAAATCCATTTTTCTTAAGACATCTTCTATATTCAAGCATCGCGTCAGTCGTTAAAAGATGAACCGGGACATAATCACCGCTAAAAGCATCAACGATCAATAGATCATAAGTCTGATCAGGCACGCCCTTTAGAGAATTTCTTGCGTCTCCGATGACAATATTCGTTTTTGCTTTTGAGTGATCGATGTACGTAAATAAATTTTTTGCAATCCAATAAACATCCTTATCTATTTCAAAAAAATCAATAACCTCCTGATCCTTACCGTAAGCAGCTATGGTCCCAACCCCTAATCCAATGACGCCGACATGATCAAAATTGAAATTGCCGCTTCCTAAAACCTTGCCCAGAGGAGTATTTTCATGAAAATACGCCAAGGGAACATTTTGTTTCTCTTTTGAAATATACTGCATTCCATGTATCGTAATCCCACTGTCCAATTCAAAAAATTCTTTATTGGCATAAACCCTATAGATGCCGTAATAATTCCTTTGTATAAAGAAATTTATGGCTTGGGTTTTCCAGCTGTTATCGACAAAAAAGGCCAAACAAAACACAGCAGCTAAGCATAACGAAATCGAACGTAAATTTGTTTTTAAGTTAGTAAAAATAAATTTCACCGCAAAAAATAAGAAAAGTATCCCAAAAAAGTTGTACCTTTTAAAAACAAGCGGCCAAAGAAAAATAAGCAGCAAGAGATAAACAACTTGACGCATATGATAAAAGCTGATCTTGCCCCTTTCCCCCTGAAAAAGATACACCGCCGATACTATCCACAGCCCAAATAAGTATTCATAGGTAGAAGGGAACACAACAGGCGCAATCCATGTGACAAAAAAGCTCCCCGCAAAGCCGCCGAATGCAATTAAAAGATAAAAAACAGTCAGCCCTGAATTGTCTTTAGGCCTGCTCATGTAGAGCTGATACTGGCAATGCATACAAATGGCAAACAAACAAATAAGGTTGGCCGCAATCGTTAAAAGAGGCGGGAAAAAGCCCTTTATCGTAAAAAAATAAACCAGGACCCCGAAACCAAAAACCAGATAAAACTTATCCTTAATCCATGATGGACACAACGGTCTTTCTCTAAAGGTCAAAACAAAAGATATTAAATAAATACACAACGGTATCATCCAAAGCAGCGGGCAAGGCGCGATTTGATAGGTAATAATATTGGTAACTGAAAGAAACGCCATGCAGCCGGCTGCGGATAAAAGCACCCACATGAGCTTTATGCCAAAAAAATCACTGTGCGCTATTTGATTTACAAATAGACCCGTGAAAGAAAAATAAAATTTTGGCAACGCTTTATCGGAACAGGCAATGGATTTAAATGCCAGCAAATAAAACAAAATAAACACGATATAGCAAAACCGCCAAATCAGCAGCTGTTCTTGCAAACCAAAATGGGCCTCAAAAATAAAAGGATAGGTCAATAAACCTAAAAACGAACCCGCATTGGAAACGGCATAGAGTATATAAGGATTGTCGCGTTCTCGAAGCTCACTTGAGGCAAGCCAGCTTTGAGAAATGACACTTATAGTGGAGAGTACAAAAAAAACCAAACCGACACTTGAGATCAACTGGATGAATATATCGGCCACTAGGGGAATATTATTATGAGCAAAAATAGGAGGCAAATTCCTCCCGGGAAATACAATCAAAGGCAGTAAAATCAAGATCAAATGAAAATAACGGTAGCGAAAAATTCCGAATATTTGAGCGACAAGATGAGAATACAAATAACTCAAAAGCAGGACGCACTGAAAAAATACGACACAGCCACCCCACACCAAATAGCTGCCGCCAAATTTAGGAAGAAAGATCTTTGCTGTTATTAGTTCTATCTGGAAAAGTAAAAAAGCTGATAGAAAATTAACAATATAGAGAGTATGAATTTTCTTCAACATGTCAGTTTTTCTCTTAAATCATCCGGAATAGGGGTTGGTCTAAATTCGCCATTTAGACAAACCAAGGAAACCTCCGCCTCAATGATAAGCCTGCCGTCCTTCTTATCATGGACGGTCTGCTCAAAAATCAATTGTGAAGCTCCGATCTTCTTTAATTTAGCATCACAAATGAGTATATCCCCATAGCGTGCCGGAGAACGATAGCTCACATTGCATTGACGAACTACAAACACAAATCCGCGCTCATGAAAAAGCTCAACACTCAAACCCCTGTTTTCCAAAAATTCCGTACGCGCCTCTTCAAGATAACACAAATACTGGCCGTAATAAACAATCCCTCCGGAATCCGTATCATAGTAGAAAACCCGTTTTTCCATTTGAACCTCCAGCTGACCCTCCCTCCCCAAGAGATCCTATCATCCATAAAGAAGAAGGAATTAAAAAAAATTATAACATAATCCCATTGCAAAGGTTGATGTAATTTGACAAAGTTAAGTTTTCAGGACGGGCATTTAACGGGATGCCCAAAATCTTAAGAACATCTTCCAACTGTTCACGGTCTACTAATCCTTTAAGAGCATTTACAATTGTTTTACGCCGCTGTTGGAAGGCTGTTTGAATGAATTTGAATAAGAATTCATCGTCACGCGCGGGTGTTTGGGGCCAAGGCCTCATCATCAGACGCATAAAGCAGGAATTGACTTGCGGAACCGGCCTAAAACAGGTGTTCTTGATCTTAAAAAGCATTTTAATATCCGAGCTATACTGTGCAAAACAGCTTAGGGACCCATAGTCTTTACCGCCCGCACGAGCCGCCAGCCTCTCCCCGAATTCCAGCTGTACCGTCAGAAAAGCCGTGGCGATCTTGGTTTTGTGTTCGATCAATTTTTCAATAATAGGGGTCGAAATATAATACGGAATATTACCGATCACTTTGATGCCGTCAGCTAAAGGACTCATGTCCCATTTAAGAAAGTCCGCGTGAATAATTTCCACACAAGAAGGCAAGTTTATGCGTAAAGGTTGTATTAGGTCACGGTCAGTCTCCACACAAATAAGCTTTTTAACCCTTGGAGTCATGAGCTTCGTCAAAACACCCTGACCAGGACCAATTTCTACCACCACATCTTCACGATCAAGCTCACAAGCTTCAATGATTTTCTGCTGAATCCGGGTGTCGATCAGAAAGTTTTGGCCTAATTCTTTTTTAGGATGATGGGATCTTTGAGACACTATTTAACTAAGCTCACAGGCGAGTTTGATGGCGGCCGTCATAGATGATGGGTCAGCCTTATTTTTTCCGGCAATATTAAAGGCCGTGCCATGGGCCGGGGATGTCCGAACAAAAGGTAAACCAGCGGTCAAATTTACCAAATCTTTCATGTACACAGCCTTAAGAGGTGCCAGTCCTTGATCGTGGTACATGGCAATAATACCGTCATAAGGACATGTCTGGAAGGCAAAAAAGGTGTCTGCCGGCAACGGTCCAATGGTGTTAATACCACAAGCTCTAGCCTTACGGATGGCAGGCAAAATATACTTAATATCTTCACTGCCTAAAAGCCCTCCTTCTCCCGCATGCGGATTTAACCCCAAAACAGCAATTTTAGGACTTCTGACCCTAAACCTCTTCTTTAATGTTTGGGCCATCAAAATAATAGAATCAAACACCACAGGAACTGAAATTAAATCCGGTACATTTCTTAAAGGCACATGACGGGTCAAAATTGTTAAACGGACATAGGGGGCAATAAACATCATATCAAAACGTCGGACACCGAAAGCCTGGGCCAAGTACTCCGTATGCCCCACGAAACCTTTATGGTATAGGCTGACAGCCTCTTTGGAGACAGGCGCTGTCACCAAAGCGTCCACTGTTTTCTCTTTGATCAAAGCAACAGCTCGGTCCAAAAATTTAAGTGAACCCTCCCCTGCGGTTTCATAAGGCACCTCTAGTACTTGGACTAAAGAAGGGACACGGCCTAAAATCTTTTTGTTCCCAATAACTATAAAACGACCTTGGCCGAGCAAAGATTTCTTCGACAAGGCACGACGAATCACCTCAGGTCCAATTCCCCTGGGGTCTCCCATGGTGATGGCAATAGAAGGAAGGGCTCTCTTATTTGATTTCAACATAGGCCTTCTTACGCAAGAGATCGACCCACTCTTTGAACTTGGACTGAAACTGAGCATCAAACAGTTTGTTATAAATCTGGTCTTTGACTTCTTTCAAGGTCTGCAGCTTGCCCGGTAAAATCCCAATTGCTTTAAAAACATATATACCATTCTCGACTTCCACAGGCAAAGAAACTTCTTCGAGCTTCAAATTAAATACGACATTCTCAATGGCATCCACCATCTGCCCTTGTTCAATCTCTCCGACTGATGCGGCATCGGAATATTCCTTAAAAATTTTAGAAAAATCCTCTCCCGCGATCATGCGCGCTCGTGCCTCATCGGCACGGTTATGGGCCTCTTGCTTATTGTGCTTTTCAAAAGAAACAAAAACCGACTGCAAATTCATTCGCGTCTTACGTTCAAACTCATTCATGTGCTTATTGTAATACTCAGTAACATTCTGGGGATTAACAAAAATCTTATCGCGCACTTGAAAATCCACAATATATTTGACCTTCAACTGGTCGATCAATTTCTTTCTTAAGTCGCTAACAGACAAACCTTCTACGCTGATAGCCTGTAAAAATTCATCTTCACTGGCGTAACGGTCCTTGATCTCTTTGATGCGCCGATCAACCACTTCTTCGCGTATGATCATCTCCTTTTCGTTAGCCGCAGCCAGGATCAATTTATCTTCAATGAGCTTATCCAGCCCCTTTTGCTCATAATCCCCCATGATCTCCTTGATCTCTTCAGGAGATTTATTCTCAATCTTCAACTGACTATAAATACTGGCTACATATTGGCGCAGATCTTTCAAGGTGATCACATCATCATTGACAATGGCAATAATGCCATCACTGGGAAGATCTCGGGCGCCCGCAGGAACCGCAAAAGCCAAAAAACAAAAGAGCGTAACGAACAATAACCCCTCAATCCTATTTCGTTTAAGTCGTATCATGTTTTATCTTTACCTCTTTCTTTAAATGTTCAATAGATTCTTTAAGAAGTCGACAATACAGATCAAACCCTATACTGGTAATAAATCCATGCTGTTGGGCTCCCAATAAATTCCCGGCACCACGGATCTGCAGGTCCTCAAAAGCGATATGGAAACCCGCCCCCAGATCGCTGTGTTTCTCAATGGCCTTGAGCCTCTGACGAGATATTTCCGACTGAAGCTCTCTTTTGGGCACAATGAAATATGCAAACGCCTGGATGTCCAAACGGCCGACTCTGCCACGCAACTGGTGCAAATCTGCCAGTCCGAATCTATCAGCACGATTGACGATCAGCGTATTAGCACAGGGCACGTCAATCCCGGACTCGATAATCGTCGTACAAACCAGAATATCTACTTCATGCTTGAGGAATTTTAACATAATCTCCTCCAAAGGGCGAGCGCTCATTTGTCCATGAGCTACGGCGAGACGAGCATGAGGAACCAGTTTTCTGACAGATTCAGCGACTTTATCAATATTTTCGACACGGTTATGTAAAAAAAATACTTGCCCATCACGCGCCAGCTCATGCTCAAGGGCTTCTTGAATGAGCTTTTCATCAAAATCAATAATCTGAGTTTTCACAGCCAGACGATTAGTCGGCGGAGTTGAGATCACAGACATGTCCCGAGCTCCAGAAAGAGCCATATACAGTGTGCGCGGAATAGGAGTGGCTGTCAGGGTCATCACATCCGCAAGCAGGCGAAAATGCTTTAATTTTTCCTTAGATTTCACCCCAAAGCGTTGTTCCTCATCAATGATCACCAAGCCCAGATCCTTAAAAGCAACATCACCCGATAAGAGCCGATGCGTTCCGATAATAATATCAACCTTGCCCTCACGGGTCTCCTGAACGATCCGTTTTTGCTCAAGCTTAGTTCGAAAACGTGAAAGCATCCCCACTTTAACAGGAAATCCGTCCAGTCGCTTGCTGAAGTTATAATAATGCTGTTCAGCTAATATCGTCGTAGGAACCAAGATTGCAACCTGTTTGTTGTCCATCACCGCTTTAAAGGCCGCGCGCATGGCCACCTCAGTTTTACCATAGCCAACATCACCGCAAATCAACCGGTCCATGGGACGCTGCGACTCCATATCACCTTTCGTTTCAAGCGTTGCCCTTAATTGGTCAGGAGTTTCCTTATAAGGAAATTTAGCCTCGAATTCTTTTTGCCATTCACTATCAGGTGAAAAGGAAAATCCGGCCAATTGCGCCCGTAAAGCTTGTGTGCGAAGAAGCTCAGCGGCCAACAACCTTAATTTCTTTTCAACAGCCCGACGGGTAGCCAGCCACTCCTTACTGCCCAATTTATGCAATCGTGCCGGGCGCTTAGAAAAAGAAACATATTTCTGTACCAAATGTATATCGTGTTTGGGAACAAATAATTTGTCCCCACCCTTATATTCAATAACCAAATGCTCAACGCTTTGGCCGAGAGTTTTGCTCTCAAGCGAATTAGGTCTTTTATCAAATTCTCTGATACCTACAAAACGCCCTATGCCGTGATGATTATGGACGACATAATCACCCTGTTGGATATCCACAAAACTATTGATAGGAACCTCAGAAGAAAAAACAACTTGGGAGGAAGTTTTGTAAGGAACTACCAAGACGATGCGGTGTTCATCAATATTCTTTGCACTAACAGGATCAAAACCATGAATTGAAAGAATGGTATCATCATTGATATCCAAACGTAACGGAATCTCAAAATGGGCCGGATAAATATCAAGTACTCCTCCGCGCAGGGCAAACTCGCCCTCTTTATAAACTTTTGTCGCCCGGGAATACCCAAAGGCGACAAGTGTTTGGAGGATCTCCTCGATGTTGACCTTTTGACCGATCAAAAATTCAAGAGACTTAAACATTTACTTTTTCACATGTAGATTTATTTCATTTTCTACCCAATGAAAGGCGTCTTCTCCAGAGGCAATGACAGATTGATTGCGATCTACAATAACAAAATAAGGAAAATATTTGACATGCAGAGCTTTGAGGAACTGATCATGAAAGTCTAGATAGACCGGGGGGCTGATCCGGGCTGCCATTTCATTAATAGCTTGCCTTTCACCATTACCAACAATGACTTTCAATCCCGGACGATCATCAGCTTTCCAGGAACTCCTATAATCAGTAATGACCGGCAACAATTCTCGACAATGTGGGCACCAAGGGGCAAGATAAATATAAACACAATATCCCCTGTCAATAGCACATGGCCCCGGGGCGCCCCATAAAAAGGTTCTACTGTCTTGTGAATACGTTACCAGAAAATCAAATGCTGTTTTTGATAATTTAGGGTGGTAGAAAGTCTTCCACCCCACAATTGTTATGATCCCAATGACGATAAGAAATTTTCTAATCCTGAGATCTACCATTTTTTACTGCCGTGCCACATCAAAAACAGCGGAGAAACAATATACACAGTCGAATATGTTCCAAAGAAAAACCCGAGCATTAGGACTAGGGCGAAGGTATTTAACACTTCACCGCCGACGAAGTACAAAGCAAAGACTGAAAGCATAGTGACAAACGTGGTTAAAATAGTCCTCCCAAGGGTCTGATTGATGCTGTCATTGATAATATCACTCAGCGATTTATTGCGGATCTTCGGCACATTTTCACGAACCCTGTCATAAATGATAATGCTGTCATTGATGGAATAACCGGCAACCGTCATAAGTGCCGTCACGACTAACAAATCCACCTGCCGGCCCATGAGCACAATCAACCCTAATGTGATCAGGACATCATGAAAAATAGCAAGGACAGCCGCAGCCGCGAAATCATAGTGCTTGAAACGTATTCCCACGTAGATGAGCATGCCGAAAAGTGCCAGAGCAATGGCCATAACGGCCTTGGTGCGCAGGGTTTGCCCAACGACCGGACCCACCTTTTCCACCCTTAAAACCTGAAAATGATCATCCGGCATTTTTTGTTTGAAAAGAGCCAACACCTGCTCATGGATGTCTTCACTTGTTTCCGGAGTGCGCAAAATAATATTAGTAGGCGCATTGGCAAAATCCTGGATGACCACATGCTCCATCTTGGCCTCTTTAAACATCGCACGCAAATGGTCCGCCGATACAGGTTTGTCAAACCTGAATTCCTGGATCTGACCTCCGGCAAAATCAATGCCGTAAACACTGTCTTTTTTCACAACCAGATTGACCATGCCCCAGGTCAATAGCGCAACGGAAAAGGCGAAACAAATATACTTTTTGTTTAAAAAATTAAAATTCGGTTTGCTAAAAATATGCATCATGGGCAGTGCTTTGATCAAACGTCTTTCAGTCAGGAAATTAAAAAACGTACGCGTAATAAAAATAGACGTCAAAAGGCTCGCCAAAAGACCGATGGTAAGCGTCACAGCAAACCCTTTGATCGGCCCGGAACCGAATTGAAAGAGCATTGCACCTGCAATCAAAGAAGTCACGTGCGAATCAATGATCGCCGCCATGGCACGAGAGTAGCCCGTATTAATCGCCGCGGTAAGCGGACGGCCCAGATCTATTTCTTCGCGGATACGCTCATTAATAAGCACGTTGGCATCGACCGCCATACCCAAGGTCAAAATAATACCTGCTATGCCGGGTAAAGTTAAAGTCATCTGGGAGTCCGGCATAAGAATATTCAAAAGCCCCATGCCTCCTAAAACCATCAGCAGATTAATGGTCAAAGCCAAAGAGGCAATAATGCCCCCGAGTAAATAATAACCGGACATAAATAGGACAATTAAAACCCCGCCTAAGATCGTGGCCCTGATACCGGCTTCAATGGAATCCTTCCCTAATAAGGGCCCAATGGTGCGCTCTTCTTCAATATGCATCGGAACGGGCAGGGCCCCTGTCCGTAAAGCTAAGGCTAAAAGCGATGCCTCTTCAAACTTAAACTCTCCGGTGATTTCCGCATTGCCGGTTAAAATGGGCTCGCGGATATTAGGTGCCGAAAGCACCTCACCATCCATGACAATGGCCAGACGTTCATTGACATGCGCTGTTGTCAGGTCTCCAAAATCCTTGCTTCCCTTATCATTGAACGTCATGGAAATCTTAGGCTGCATCCCGGTACGGTCAAAATCCACGTGCGCCTCTTTAATGCCCTCTCCGCCTAAAGCCACCTGTTTATAGATCAAAATGGACGAACCGCCTTCTTTTCTCATGACCATCAACAAATCACCATCAGGGACATGCCCCGCCAGCGCATCTTTTAATTTACTGTCATCCGGATCAACCAAATGAAATTCCAAATGCGCGACACGTCCGACAATATCAAGGGCCTTTTCCCTGTCAGTCACACCGGGCAGTTGCACTAAAATCTGATTTTCACCCTGACGCTGGATTAAAGTTTCGCCCACTCCTAAACCGTCAATACGATTACGTAAAATTTCCATGGACTTAAGCACCGCATCTTCACGGGCAGCGGCCGAGCGAAGTTGATCGTTCTCGACCTTTAAAATCAAGTGCATACCGCCTTTAAGATCAAGACCCAGATTGATCCGCTTATTGATAGGGATGATTGAAGCAAAACAGCCCACTATAACGCACAGCACAATGATGAAACGTTTACGTAAATCTGCACTCATTTGACCACCTCGGGCTTTAGTTCACTGTTGACGACAGAGGCAATGGCTTCACGATCAAACTCAATACGGCAACCTTCATCCACGCGCACAACCACGGTCTTATCTTTGACAATAACCACCGTACCGTGAATACCTGAAGCGGTGATGACCTCGTCATTTTTTTTAAGATTAGCCAGCATCTCTTGGGTCTTTTTCTGCTGCTGGCGTTGAGGACGGATGATAAAAAAATAGAATATGAAGAAAATAGGGACATACAAAAAAAGAATCTGTGTTAATCCTGATTGTTGAGGCATGGATATCCTTTCTGACCTACTTGACTTTTTTCATCAAACTTCTGACCGTATCGCTCATCTGAGCGCCTTTCGCGACCCAAGCGTTGATCTTTTCCTTATTAACCGAATAATAGGACTTCTTGGCAGGATCATAATATCCCAAAATGTCCAAAGTACGACCATCCCGGCCTTCTTTGCCCGCCATCGCCACTACGCGGTAATTATAAGTCTTATTAGAAGATTTACCTGCTTTTTGTAAACGGATTCTTACTTCCATGATTTTTAACTTCCTTTCTTAGTGTTGTACTTAATAATGAGCCAGTTCAATGGCCTTAATCTGCGCCCGGGCTTTGTTCATCGTTTCCGTGTATTCCGTGGCAGGATCGGAATCAGCCACGATACCGGCCCCGGCCTGGACATAAGCCTTGGTCTTATGAACCACTATTGTACGTATAGTTATGCAAGTATCAAGGTTTTTCGAAAAACTAAAATAACCGACAGCCCCCCCGTAAGGTCCCCGTTTTTGGGTTTCTAAGTCCTCAATGATTTCCATGGCCCGGATCTTAGGCGCGCCGGTCAAAGTGCCGGCTGGAAATGCCGCTTCTAAAACATCCAAAGCGTCCTTATCGCGGCGCAACTTGCCTTGCACATTACTGACAATATGCATCACATGAGAGTATTTCTCAATGGCCATGAACTCGGAAAGTGACACTGACCCTTTGACACATACACGCCCCAAATCATTGCGTCCTAGATCAACGAGCATAATATGCTCCGCCTTTTCTTTAGGGTCCGCCAAAAGGTCCTTGATCAGGGCCTGGTCCTCTGCCTCATTGTTTCCACGAGGACGGGTGCCCGCAATTGGACGGGTTTCAACCAGGCCGTTTTCACAACGCACCAAAAGCTCTGGAGAAGCCCCCACCAGCTGCAAACCGTTGAAATTCAAAAAAAACATATACGGTGAAGGGTTAAGCACACGCAGGGATCGATAAATTTCAAAAGCATCAACGCTGATATTCACTTTATAACGCTGGGATAGGACGATCTGAAAAATATCCCCGGCTTTAATATGCGATTTGCCTTTGAGCACCATTTGTTCGTATTGTTTCTGCGTGCAGTTTGAGCTAACGGCTATCTTTTTTTTAGATCCTTTTCGAAGATCAGGCACTGATAAGGGTTTTTGCAAATCCGCGATCAGAGTATCAATGGCCTTGAGGGCTGCATTATATTTCTTAATCTTTTGTCCGAGGCTGTCCTGATTCTCCAAATGAACACAACTCACAACTTTTATGGTGTGATGACGATGATCAAAAATTACTAAATTTTTAGTCATTGCCAAACAAACATCCGGAAGTTTCAAGTCATCTTCGGTCTTATCCGGCAGACGTTCAAAAAAACGGACACAATCATAACCCAAGTACCCTACCATCCCGCCATAAAAACGGGGCAGGCCTGCCACGTCCACAGCACGGTAATCTTTCATCAGCTGACGCACCATTGCCAACGGAGATGTGTTAATCATCAATGTCTGGGATTCAAGCTGCCCCTTAACACGGCGCAAGATCTGGGCCTCATGACCTTTAACGATAAAGATCAACTGAGGATCACGGGCGATAAAAGAATATCTGGCAATTTTTTCTTCGCCTTCAACCGATTCCAATAAAAACGAATAAAAACGCCCTGAGGCCAGTTTATAATATGCCGACACCGGCGTTTCCAGATCTCCCGGAGTTTCCCTGAAAACCGGGATCAAATTTCCCTGACGGCTTAATTTTAAGAATTCTTCCTTAGATAAATAGTTCATATTTGCAATTATTTGATTTTCCTATAAAAACAACTGCGTTGATTTGTATGACAGGCAGCCCCCACCTGATCAACCTTCATTAAAAGGACATCACAGTCACAGTCATAATAAATTTCTTTCACATGTTGAAAGTGCCCCGATGTCTCCCCTTTGACCCAATAGGCCTTGCGCGACCGCGACCAATAAGAAGCTTTGCCATTTTTCAATGTGTCGCGCAATGAATCTATGTTCATCCAAGCCATCATCAAAACTTCATTGTTCAGATAATCCTGGGCAATGGCTGGGATCAAACCATCTGAATTGAATTTCAATTTATCAAGATTGTCCTTTGTGATTTGGATTGTTTCTTCTTCAGGATTTGCGCTCATCGCACACTCACTTTCTTTTGTTTTAAATATTCCTTAACTTGAAAAACTGGAATGGTGCCGTAATGAAAAACCGAAGCTGCAAGGGCCGCGTCAGCTGTTGTATCATTAAAGAGCTGATAAAAATGCTCCAGGGCACCTGCTCCGCCGGAAGCAATCACCGGAATGCTCACGGCTTGGGCAACAGCCCCGGTCAAGGAGAGGTCATAACCGTTTTGTGTGCCGTCCGCGTCCATGCTAGTCAGTAAAATTTCTCCCGCACCGTGAATTTGGGCCTCACGGGCCCAGTCAATCGCATCGCGCCCGGTAGGGGTGCGGCCTCCATGCGTATAGACTTCCCAACGGTTGCCCGTACGTTTGGCATCGATGGCCACCACAATGCATTGGGATCCGAACATATTGGCTGCCCGTGCGATCAACCCCGGCTCATTAACGGCTGATGTATTTATGGAAACCTTATCCGCGCCGGCATTAAGCAAGTTGCGTATATCACTGACATTACTGATACCTCCGCCTACCGTCAAAGGCATAAATACACATTCAGCGCATCTTTGCACCACATCCAAGAAAATTTTCCGGTTTTCATGACTTGCGGTAATATCAAGAAAGACCAGTTCATCCGCAAGCGCGTCATCGTAAGCTTTGGCGCAGTCAACAGGGTCACCGGCATCTTTGAGGGAAACAAAATTTACCCCCTTGACGACCCTTCCGTCTTTGACATCCAAACATGGAATAATACGTTTATTGAGCATTCAACAGATTGACAGCTTCTTTAAAATCCAAATTACCTTCATAAATTGCCTTTCCCGTAATAGCTGCGGCAAGACCTTTCATAGAGGCTAACTTGCGTACGTCTTCAAGCGTGGCAATGCCTCCGGAAGCAATGACGTTAACTCTTTTAACGGTATTGAGGATCGTTTGCAATTGGTCAAAATTAGGACCGCTAAGCGCGCCGTCACGAGCAATATCGGTATAAACCAACCATCGTAAACCCATCGCTTCTAATTCAGGTACTAAATCAGTGGCTTTAATATTGGTGAGCGAAACCCAACCGCTGTGTGTCACAAAACCGTTAGAACAATCAAGGCTGACACAAATTTTATCCCCGTAAAGAGCCAGCATATTTCTTAAAAATGGACGGTCTTCAATGGCCTTCGTGCCTAAGATCACCCGCTTGACACCGGCCTTAATTAAATCTTCGACTGTTTTCCCGTCGCGGATCCCTCCCCCCACCTCAACAGGAATATCGACCTTTTGAGTGACATCAATAATGTGGTCTTTATTCCCCATTGTCCCGTTTTTAGCCCCATCCAAATCAACCAGATGAAGCCATTGGGCACCCATTTGACACCATCGTTTGGCCGCCTTTAAAGGATCAGAATCGTAGTCCGTCTGTTTGCTAAAGTCACCCTGGAACAAGCGCACGACCAAACCATTTTTGATGTCGACCGCAGGAATAAGGATCATAGCTCAATAAAATTCTGTAATATTTTTAAACCGACTTTTTGGCTTTTCTCCGGATGAAACTGTACGCCCCAGATATTATCACGTTTCACTGCAGAGACAAAATTAACCCCGTAATGAGTGGTGGCAGCCGCAATAGCGTCATCTTTGGGCACAACAAAATAAGAATGACAAAAGTACACATTCTCATCTGACCCAAGGCCCGCAAAGAGTTTGCTGTTAGGCGCTTTAATCTGAATTTGATTCCATCCCATATGAGGGACTTTAAGCGCACTAAAACGCTCAACACTGCCTTCGAGGATACGAAGTCCTTCGGAAAACCCGCCTTCTGAGCTTTTTTCAAACAACAGTTGCAAACCCAAACAAATCCCTAAAAAGGGTTTGCCGTCTTTGATGACTTGACGGATGGGCCCGATCAAGCCCAATTCCTGCAATTTCTGCCGGGCAGGCCCCATGGCCCCCACCCCAGGCAAAACCACCTTATCTGCTTTTAAAATATCCTCAACACTAGAAGTCACCCGTGCCTGTGCTCCCACATGCTCCAAAGCCTTATGTACACTGCGCAAATTCCCCATGCCATAATCAATAATCGCAATCATACGATCTTCCCAATCAACTAATCAATGATCCCTTTTGTCGATGGCACATGGCCCAAACGGCGAGGATCAATAGTGGTAGCCTGGTCCAAGGCTAACCCCAAAGATTTAAACATGGTCTCCAAATTAGTATGCAGATCGTCACTGGGATTTTGAAGGGTCATAACCAAATTGGCCCCTAAATTGTGGGCAAAGCTCTCCATAAAATGTTCGAAATGGGAAAATTCATAACCATCCGTTCCCTTTTGAGAGGGCATCGGGCTTTCAGAATTAAATCTAAAAAAACCCCGACCGGAAATATCAATAACACAACGTCCCACGGTGGCCTCCATCGGCGCGAAAGCATACCCAAAACGCCTGATCCCTGCTTTCTGTTCACCCAAAGCTTTTTTAAATGCTTTTCCCAATACAATACCAATATCCTCATTAGTATGATGAATGTCAATGTGCGTATCCCCCGATACCGATAGATCCAGATCAAAAAATCCGTGAAAAATAAAAAGTTCAAGCATATGGTCCAAAAAACCTATCGGCGTCTTGATCTTTGTTTGACCGCTGCCGTCGATATTCAACGATGCCTTAATCTGGGTTTCTTTGCTTTTGCGCTCCATTTCCGCTCGACGTTGCATATTTTATCCTTTTTTATTTAAACCTGACATTCACGGCGTCCGCATGTTTGACCATGCTTTCTAAATTAGCTACTTTTTGCAAAGGTTCGCGCACTTTCTCCAATGCTTTCTTGGAATAAAAAATCACATGGCTCTTCTTGGTAAAGCTTGACAGGGACAGCCCCGAAAAAAACCGCGCTGTCCCCATGGTGGGCAGCACATGGCTCGGACCCGCCGCATAATCACCCAAAGCTGTCGGACTGTACGGCCCTAAGAAAATAGCGCCCGCATGCCTGATCTGTCGGGCAATGCTCACCGCATTATTGGTGACGATTTGCAAATGCTCAGGGGCAATTTTATTGGCGATCTCAACGGCCTCATCCGTGTTCTTGCAATAAATACAAAACCCGTTGGCAACGCGCTTGCGTACCTCTTTGATCAATTGCTTTGAGGTACTCAATAAAATCGACAAACCGCCAACATGCTCCATCTGCGCTTCCAGATCCGCCACCACAAAGTCCGTATTACTGTAGCGATTGGCAATTACCACCAGTTCCGTCGGCCCAGCCAGCATGTCAATACCCACATAGCCAAATAATTGACGTTTAGCCTCTGTGACATACATATTCCCGGGACCTATAATTTTATCCACTTTAGGGATGGTCTTGGTTCCGAACGCTAAAGCCGCTATGGCTTGCGCCCCGCCGACCTTATAAATTTCACGTACTTTCAATAGATTGGCTACCGCTAAAATATAAGGATTAACACGCCCCTCTTTATTTGGAGGAGTGACAATAACTACTCTTTGGACACCAGCGATAATAGCCGGAGTTGCCGTCATATAAACAGACGAAACTAAAGGAGCTGTTCCCGCCGGGATATAAATACCTACGGAATCCAAAGGCCACACCTCTTCTTTTAGCAAAACACCATCGTGACCATGGACCTTACAGGGGCCCTTGAGCTGCTTTCTATAGTAGGTGGAAACATTGTTGATAATTGTTTTTAAGTGTCCTACGAATTCCGGGGTAATGCTCTGATAAGCCGCGGTAATCTCACTTTCAGCCACACGCAGCTGGCGGGGAATCAATCTCACCCCGTCAAAACGGCGGGTAAATTTAACCAAGGCATCATCCCCGTTTAAACGCACATCATCAATAATGACACGCACTTTTTCCTCAACATGTTTTTTATGGGCAACCCTGCTGCGGTTATAAAGATTTTCAATGCTCTGTCCTGCTTGTTTGATAAGTTTCATAATATTGAAGCTCCAATAATTTCCTTTGCTTTCAATAAAGCCCCATCTAATTTTTGAGGCTGTTTACTGCCTGCCTGGGCCAAATTGGCTCTGCCTCCTCCGCTTCCATCCAGCAAAGGAGCGATTCTTTGCATCAATTCATTAGCTTTGATTCCACGGGCCACCAAATCATCTGTTAATGAAAGGACCACACAAGCATCCTGAGGCCCCTTTGAACTCAAAACAAAAATGCCGGATTTAGCTTTTTGCTTAAGCAGATCAGAAAGTTTGCGCAACAGCGCAACATCCATTTCCTGAAACGTGCGCAGGACAACCTTGACCCCTTTAATATTTTCTGCAGAAGCGATGATCTCATCCACACTGGATCTGACCTGATCAAAATAAATATCCTGTTTTTCCTTTTCCAACTGCTTAGCGTGCCATGCCTGCTTAACAGCCGCTGTTTCCTCTTCTTGACTTTTAAGATAATGATCAACCGCAATTGTCCCGGTCAGAGCTTCCATGCGGCGTATCCCCTGGGCAACAGAGCCCTCTGATACGATCAAAACCGCCTCGATCTGGCCGGTCGAGGATACATGAGTCCCCCCACAAAATTCCTTGGAATAATCACCGATAGAAATCACTCGTACTGTCTCTCCATACTTTTCCGCAAAAAAAGCCAGTGCTCCTTTTTTCTTGGCTTCCTCTAATGTTAAAACCTCGGTCGCGACTTTATCGTTTTGTCGAATAAACTGGTCAAGCTTATGTTGTATTTTCTGCAGTTGTTGGGGCCCGACACTTGAAGGATGCGTAAAATCAAACCGCAAACGGCTATCCTCAACCAGAGAACCCTGCTGTTTGACATGAGAACCTAAAACTTCGCGTAAGGCAGCCTGCAATAAATGAGTCGCCGTGTGATTACGCATGATCGAGCCTCTGCGGGACTCATCGATTTGTGCCCCAACATTCTCCCCGGTCCTGATCGTGCCCCGCTCGACAATGCCGCTATGGATATATATATCATTGGCCTTGCAGGTATCCGTCACACGCACCTTGCATTGCGCTGTTGACAGATACCCGGTATCTCCTATTTGCCCTCCGGCTTGGGCATAAAAAGGAGTACAATTTAAAATAATTTTGACCTTCTCTCCTTGATTGGCCTGAAATATTTCTCCCTCGTCATTTAAAATCTTCAGCACTTGCGCATTGATCCTTGTTTGCGCATAACCGGCGAATTCAGTCTTAGGCAGATTGAGAGCAAAATTCTGATCCGCAAAAACATCGCCGATCATTTTACTAGACTTGCGGGAGCGGTTTTTCTGTTCTTCCATCTTAGCTTCAAAAATCTTACACGCATCATTCAACAAAGAAACGGAAATGCCCGTTTCCTGTGCCGCTAACATCATGGTTGATAATGTCAACCCGTGGGTGTCTCGATACAAGAACAAGATCTCCCCTAACATATTTGCGTTCTCTTTATTTTCTAAGAGACGATCCTTAAGCTCAGGAACGCGCTGACGACGCACTTTAATAAACGCTTCTTCAATCCGCTTAATAAATTCTTTAGTCTCATCAGCATGGCTTTTGAGTTCCGGGTAGGGCTCTTTTAAACGCTCGATCACAATATCCACAAAGGTATAGATGACAGGAGTCTCTATCCCTGCTCGGATCGCCAAATCGCTCATATCCACAATGAGTTTTTTCATCACATAGCCGCGGCCTTCATTGGAAGGGACGACTCCGTCGCTAATTCCGATAACGACCGCACGCATGTGATCCGCTATGATCCTGAATTCACTTTCAGAGGCATGAATCTTGTGAAATTCAAAGGTGTCTTTAATGATCTTAAGGATCGCACTAAAATTATCAGTCTCATAATTGCTCTTTTTGCCCTGCACTACCGCAGCCAATCGCTCCAAACCCATGCCTGTATCGATATTCTTGGCCGGCAGAGGCTCTAAAATCCCGCCATCCTTGCGGTTAAATTGAGTAAAGACTAAATTCCAAACTTCGGAAAATCGTCCGCAGGAACAATCAGGGTCACAATCATCTCCTTTAGGACAATTCATGTTTGTCCCATAATCATAAAAAATTTCTGAACAAGGACCGCAGGGGCCGTTGGGACCGCTCTGCCGTGCATTGGACGGCCAAAAATTGCTTTTATCTCCCAACTTAACAATGCGATCTACTGGGACTTTGATCTTGTCGGCCCAAATGGCATGCGCCTCATCATCATCCTGATAAACCGAGACCCATAACCTTTCAGGAGGTAATCTTAATTCATGTGTCAGAAATTCCCAAGCCCAAAGAATGGCTTCTTTCTTAAAATAGCCACCGAAAGAAAAATTTCCCAGCATCTCAAAAAAAGTATGGTGAAAATCTGTTTTTCCAACCACGTCAAGATCGTCCGTACGCAAACATTTCTGGCAGGTGGCGGCCCGGCTGAAACCGTCCAAATGCCCCAAGAATTGGGGCTTGAATTGCTGCATACCTGCGGTCGTAAAAAGCACCGTCGGATCATCCTTGGGCACCAGAGAATCGCTTGGAATAATACTATGATGCTTGGATTTAAAAAAATTTAAAAATTTTGTTCTGATATCATTAGTCGTCATAATTTCTTTATCACCCGAATTGCTACATCTGCCTCAAATCCTCGACGCAGTAAAAAATCTAAAACCCTTTTTTTCTTCTTTAACGGATCAATGGCCGGCAATCTTTGCCAGCGCCTGCGGGCCAACTCCAGTGCCGTTTTGTCCGCATTATAGCTGTCTTTAATTTCAGCGACAGCCTGTTCAATGGTCAGGGGATCAATACCCTTCGATTTTAATTCTTGAATGATCCTTCTAAAACCAAACGGCCGGGCTAAACGATAATTAATCCAACTTTTCGTAAAAGCCCGGTCGTCTAATAATCCCGACGCCGTCAATTCCAGCACGGCTGTTTCAATGTCCGTCATGGAAAAACCCTTGAGCTTAAGTTTTTCCCTTAATTCAGCAATGCTCTGCGGCCTGATCTTCAAAAACCGTAAAGCCGCGGATTTAACGCTTAGAACCATCACACCTTAGGTTTAGATTTAAGCTTTTCAATAACCTGCTTTTTGATCTTACCCGCTACCTTTGGATTGTCCTTGAGATATTTACGGGTGCTTTCACGCCCTTGGCCGATTTTTTCATTCTCAAAGGAAAACCATGCTCCGCTTTTTTGCACGATCTCATGGGTTGTCGCCAAATCTAATATATCAGCGGCTTCAGAAATACCTTCTTGAAAATAAATCTCGAATTCCGCTTCTTTAAAGGGAGAGGCAACCTTATTCTTGACGACCTTGGCTTTAACACGATTGCCGATAATATCTTCCCCTGACTTGATCGATTCAATTTTTCTTAGATCAATACGGACCGAAGCATAAAATTTCAAGGCCCTGCCGCCTGTCGTTGTTTCGGGATTACCAAACATAACACCGATCTTCATGCGTATTTGGTTGATAAAGATCACACAGCAATGCGATTTGCTGATGGCTGCCGTCAGCTTACGCAAAGCCTGGCTCATCAGGCGTGCCTGCAGACCCATGTGGGCATCGCCCATCTCACCCTCGATCTCAGCGCGCGGAGTTAAGGCCGCTACCGAGTCGATCACGACTAAATCCACAGCGTTGGAACGCACCAAGGTTTCAGCGATTTCTAAAGCCTGCTCACCGGTATCCGGCTGAGAGACTAAAAGATCATCTAATTTTACCCCTAATGTTCTGGCATAATTAGCGTCAAAAGCGTGCTCTGCATCAATGAAGGCCGCCACCCCGCCTGAAGACTGCAGTTGCTTAATAACGCTTAAGGTCAAAGTTGTTTTGCCGGACGATTCCGGTCCAAAAATTTCGACTACCCGTCCGCGAGGAATACCCCACACCCCTAAAGCTAAATCCAAAGTTAATGAACCGGTGGGAATGACAGGAATATCCGACGATACATTGCTGTCCATGCGCATGATCGAACCTTTACCGAACTGCTTTTCGATTTGCGCCAAAGCCAGATCTAACGCTTTCAGACGGTTATCACGCAAGGTATCCGCCGCTTTATCCCCTGTTTTTTCAATTTTTTCTGCAACTGTTTTATCCTGAGCCATGAGCCCTCCTAAATTTTACTAAAGAAGTTAAAAATTATACATCCTCGAGGGTTATATTGTCAATTCCAAAGGGATTGGTCCTCTTGACCGGAACACTCAGAGCACCTCGGAAATTTTCGTTGTAGTATACATGGAAATTTAGTTTCTGTATAGAAATTTGACTAAGGCAACAGCAGCTATGGCGGCAGTTTCCACCTTTAAAACCGAATCTCCCAATGACACGGCAAGACAGCCATGTTTAATGGCTAAATCGACCTCATCAGGCGTAAAATCCCCTTCCGGACCTATGAATAAAGTGACCGGTTTGCGCTGATTTGTATCAACAAGCACATCACAAATATGTCTGGGATGATTGTGCAATGAAGGGAATAAATGTAAGGCCTTTGGATCCAGGTTCTGCAAAACATCGGGTAAAGATGTCATGGTATGAATGTAGGGGACCTTAGTCCTTTTAGACTGTTTGGCCGCATTTATTGCCACCGTCTCAAAACGGCTAAGTTTACTTTTCATTTTATCTTCTTTAAAAAAAACCTCCGAACGCTTGGTTTTCAAAGGAATGATCTCATCAACACCTAATTCCGTACATTTTTCAATAATCCATTCAAATTTACCTTTTTTGGGCGGCGCACAAGCCAGGATAATTCTGGTTTTTTTCTGAACCTCCTGCCTGACCGCATCTACGCGTACCAGAATGGCATCCAGACGGACTTCTTCAATGGTTACATTCGCTTCCTGGGAGTGTTCATTAAAAATTTGTATCACTGACCCTTTTGTAAGACGAAGGACATCTTTGATATGATGAATCTCGTTGGCCTCAGTAATGACGATAGACGGTTTATTAAAATCAGCTTCGGCACAATAAAAACGATACATATCATTTGACCTTTAAGGGGGGATTAAATCAAATGGATCGGGCGGGGATCGAACCCGCGGCCTTATCATTGCGAACGATACGCTCTCCCAAACTGAGCTACCGACCCGAAGCGGTTATCCTATCAAAAGGTTTAGGGTTTGACAAGTTTTCTATTGCCGAATTGTCCAAAAATCGTCGGCTAATGTTTCAAAATAGGCATACGGCATTGTGAAGTAGCCCGCCTGGCCCCACTCTTCTCCCCAGGAGTTACGAACGATAAAACGCTTCTGTTTTTGATCATACCCTGCGGCCATAACTGCATGGCCTCCTAAAACTCTTTCAGACTTTTTGGGCATGGGCACAATACCGGTTTGGGCCACCTTCAGGCTTTCAAAACTTTCATAAACAGTGAAACCAAAAACAAACGGAAATCCGTCGGCCAGACAGTTGAGCATCTCATCAAGCGTCTGCAAGCGGTGATAGGATACAATACGATGCCTTAAGGCTTGCTTATAACAGACGGCTGTAGGCTTGAGGGTGAAACGGGTAATATCATAAGGCCACGTCAACTCCGGACAGACACCGTATTGAGCCAGTGCTTTTATACCGTCACGAAGCATTGCTCCTGAGTCAAAGCCCACCTTGCCCTCTAAAGCACGTTCATTATAATAAATGAAGAGCCGGCTGACGTCCTTATAAGTTTGACCGGTAACTTTTTCTAAAAACTGCAGATTCCCGGCCAAGGCATTAGCCGTGCAAGAACCCAACCGGCCCTGATTCTCAACCGCTGAACATTCGCTTCGAAGATCAATCTTTGAAGGAAGCTTGAGGCGAGGGGCAATGGTCCTGTAAAGATAATCTCTGTGGTCCGGAGTATCCGGGATCCATCCGTACGATTGACCGCGTTTCATAGGGCCTCTCTCCTGGTTGGGATGTGTAGACTTAACTGTTGCCTTGTTGTAAGCAGGCAATGCTTCCGATTTTAGTTATCTCCGGATTATTGACCTGGTCTGTTGAAATTCCGGAAGCTTGACAGCTTGCCGCAGAGTTGTTGAGACAATTTTGGATGGTAATGGAAAACACCGAATTATTATATTGAGGAGCAATGCTAAAAGCTGTTCCAACAAAATGCCAAGCCCCAAACCCCGGCGGAGCAACGCACAATTGTGTTGTCCCCCGATTTGGGTCGTTAGGGAGATACGGTTTCTGGCACGTATAGAGAGAGTAAAAAGGAGCAAAACCTGCCGGAGGTAATTCTAAGACGTAACATAACCATATGTCATCATTTAAATTAGTCGGAGTGCTATTCGGGTCCTGATGGATACAGAAACTGTTGCCCGGAGCTGCCGGGGGGCCGATCATGATGCCTTGATCCTGCTGGCCTGAGCCGCCCACCTTAGTACCGCTGCCGACGGATAAAGCAGCATCATTCAAAATATGATCTAAGGTGGCTTGCGTTTGGGAATTAAGCAGAAGTCTCTGCCCATACCCTTGGGTATTATTGCTCAGCACAGTACTGACAGAAAATAGCCCCATCAAAACGACACTAACGAGCATGGTTGCGATTATCATTTCAATCAGGGTCAAAGCAGTCTTTTTAGCAATCATATTTCTCATGTCGCGTCCGGAAGAAAGGTAACAGTTAAGGAAACTTTGCGCGGGGTATCCGCCGTGTTACAGCCATTGGCACTACCATCGGCGCAGGTGACTGTATAACTAAATGTATAGGTCACTCCCTGAATGATCTGGGATACCGGAATGCCCGGCGGAAAGGTGGCTGCCGTATTGTGCAGCCCTAAAGCCAGCGGCCACGTCCCTGATGTCAACTGGCTCGCGTCTACCTGAGTACGCAAACTTTCAAGCAATTGCTGGCCTAAAATAGCAGCTGTCAGGGATCTCTGCTTTTGAACGACCGGCTGACGCACGGCGTTTAATGTCGCAAAGATACCTGCCACAGAAATGACAAAAATAATGGCCGATAATAATATCTCCAACAATGTAAAAGCCGATTTATTTATTTTATTTATCCTCATAAGCTTTATATACAATAGCTTCCCGTACAATTCGGATTAACGTTGCCCGACAATACGATCGGATTGTTAGTGACGGTCCATAAGGTATTGCCCCCTGTATTGATACACGAACCGATCGTACAGGCCTTACATAAGAACCCCGACGCGTCATTGATACAAGTATACGTAGTATAAACACTATCAGAAATATTCAAGTTTAAATTACAATTAAGTGCCGCCATAGTCCCTCCGCACTGGGCACTGACCCCAGCACAAGCCGGTTGCGCGGCTGTAGTTGATATACAATAAGCACCATGGTCATTATTATAATGCATCTGTGCGGGGAAAATAGCCAACAAATTGCTTTTTGCATTCTGGGAATAAGGATATTGACTGTTTCTAAAAAAATTGGGGAAGAAAAAGGCGGCGACAATGCCAACAATAATTAAAACAACAATCATTTCCATTAAGGTCATCCCTTGTCTGCAGGACATCGTCACACCTCCTCTATTTAATTTATAACATATAAAGTAAAGGAGGTCAAATAAGGGACTCTTTATTTAGGATGGGCAGCCGTTGCCGCCGCTTGTACAGGTTACGACAGAACCTGATGTTGTAAGAGTAACCCCATTATCGGTTGCGGTACACAGAAACGGGGCTGCCGCGGTAGTACAGACATAAGTAAAAGGGTCATTAACCGGAGAAATGCTCACGTGCAGGTTAGTATTAATATCATTTTTATTATCCGCGCACAGGGCAGTAAGTCCTGTCGGGTTGGCTCCTGTGCTGATACAATAGGAATTATAATCTTCATAAAATTTTGACTGGGCGGCAGCAATCGCCAATAAATTATTTTTGGCCGCCTGGGCCTTTGTCTGCTCCGCATAATTAGTAAGAAAAGGGATCGCAATGGCCGCAAGGACCCCAACAATAATTGCCGCCACTAATATCTCTATTAAAGTAAATCCTTTTTGAGCAGCCATGACGCAACGCCTCCTTACATAATATATACCATGTCGCTTGAAGAAGGTCAAACAATGACAAAAAAAGGCAGCATCAAAATTCGATGCTGCCTGTGAAAATTCAGTTGATTACGAACTGCTAACAAGCCCCCACATACTGAGCACTTGGTGTACATGTGAAAGTACCATTTGCAGCTCTTGCTAGTGCAACAGTGTTACCGCCAATATCTGTAGCAGTTATGGTATATGTCAAGGAGCCTTTTGCAATACTTCCAGCGGTACTCGATATTTGATACCCAAAATTATTTCCCACAGCTGCGCCCGGTAAACCAGCAGGTGTAAGAACGAGTGCAGTTGTTGGCGGAGTATTCGAGTTCAAAACACACCATTGTTCTACACCTGTTTTAACACCATCCATAGCTGCTATTGCTGCGGAAGCTCTGCTTTTTTGAACGTTTTGGAAAAGGTTAGGTAAGGCAATCGCGGCTAATACGCCAATGATGATCATAACAACGATGATTTCTATCAAGGTAAAACCACTTTTATTGTTCATCTGTGTTTTCATAACAGGCTCCTTTTTTTACTTTATTTATAATAAAACTGCATTCCTGCGTTAAGTATAACACGCCATCAAATGTTGTCAAATATTAGAGAAAATTTCTTTTAGTGCCCGGCACCCTGACCCAGCTTGAATAAAGGCATAAAAATAGCCACTACAATGGTCCCTATGATACCTGCCATGAAAACCAAGATGAACGGCTCGATCAAGGAGCTGATACGCTTCATAAAGGCCTCCACATTGCTCTGATAAAAATCAGCCACATGATGAAGCATTTTGCCCAAGTCCCCTGTCTCCTCCCCCACCTTGATCATCTGCACGCACATGATAGGGAAAAAACTCTCTTCCATCAAGGCATCCGCCATACCTGTCCCTTCGCGCACCCTCTCACGCACCTGTGCTATCACCAAAGCACAATTCTTGTTATCCACCATCTTTTCTGAAATTTCCAAAGAGTATAAAAGAGGCACCCCGCTTTCGATCAGGATCGCCATCTGGCCTGTAAATCGTTCAACAACTATCAGTTTGGTAATTTCCCCCACTACCGGAAGTGAAAATAAGAAATTTTCATAGTTCAAACGGCCGAAAGGAGTTGAAATATAATATCTTATAATAAAGACTATTCCAACTACTCCGCCAACAAGAAAAAAGAAATATTGTTTGATAAAATCAAAAGTATTCAAAAGGCATCGGGTCAACAAAGGCAGTTGGACGTGCATGGATTCAAAAATCGCCTGAAATCTCGGCCCCACGACCAGAGCAAAAAATATGATGGCCCCGATACAGACCACGCAAAGGATGGCCGGATAAACCATCGCCGAAACAATGGCGGAACGAAAAGCAGCGTCTTTTTCCACATGATCAGCCAGTTTGTTGAGCACTCTTGGCATAGTACCGGAAGCTTCCCCCACTTCAGACAAGCTGACCCAAAACTGATTAAATATTTGAGGGTGCTTGTTAAGCGCCACGCTTAACGAGGCCCCATGCTCAATATCATCATGGACATCCTTAGCGGCCAGATATAACCGCCTGCTCTGAATTTGGGAAATAATGATGTTTAAACTTCTCAACATCGTAACCCCGGCTTCAAGCATGGTTGCCATTTGGCGGGAAAAAACCAGAAGATCTTCCAGTTTCACATTATCATGGTCAAATCGGGTTTCTCTTTCTTTTTTTTCACCTTTGGAAGAAACTTTCTGGACAGCCAAACGAACATCAAGAACAAAAAGTCCGTCTTTTTGTAATTTATCAACCAAAACCTGCTCATTGAGGGACTCAATCATCCCCGTTTTGGTCTTTCCTGTATTATCTTTAGCTGTATAAGAAAACATCGGCATAGGAATCAACCCTCCACTGTTGTCACACCCAATACCTCGTCAACACTGACCATCCCGGTCTCCACTTTCTTCATGCCCGACTCAAAAAGTGTGTCCATGCCATTGCGTCTTGCCGCATCCCTGATCTCGCCATAGTTGGCGCTTTGTGTAATCAAATTACGGATCTCATCATTGATCGCCATGACCTCAGACACAACCACACGGCCTTTAAAACCGGTATGGTTGCACTCATCACAGCCTTTGGCGCGATAGATCAAATCGCTTTTGATCTTGTAACCTCCCACCACTTGGCCCTGAGCTTCATAAGGTTCTTTGCATTTAGGGCAAAGCTTCCGGGCCAAGCGTTGAGCAACCACCATCACCAAAGACGGTGTTATCATATAGTGAGGCACTCCAATATCGATCAAACGCGATAGCGCAGAAGGGGCATCATTGGTATGCAGTGTAGATAAAACAAGATGGCCCGTCAAAGCCGCCCGTATACAAATCTGGGCAGTTTCAAGATCGCGAACTTCACCCACCATGATAATGTCCGGATCCTGACGTAAAAAAGCGCGCAGGGCCGTCGCAAAAGTGAGTCCAATATCCGTACGCACAGCAACCTGATTGACCCCATCAAGTTTAAATTCTACCGGATCTTCACAGGTCATGACGTTGAGGCTCGGATCAAACACCTCATTCAAACAGGAATATAAAGTCGTTGATTTACCGCTTCCGGTCGGACCTGTGACAAAAAATAAACCAAACGAACTGTCAAGGGCCTTGCGGATGGCCTCAAGCTGTTTGGGCTCATAACCCAAATTGGCCAACTCTAGCTTGACCGAGCCCTTATCCAAAAGACGCATGACGACCTTTTCTCCCCACACCGTCGGTATAGTGGACACACGTAAATCCACCACACGGTCCTCCAGTTTGGCAGAAATCGCTCCATCCTGCGGTAGACGCTTTTCCGCGATATCCATTTTAGAAAGAATCTTGATGCGAGAAACAATAGGAAGATGCAAATGCGCCGCCGGAGGAGGTATTTGATATAAAACCCCGTCAATACGGTAACGGATCTCCAGCCTGTCTTTAAAAGGCTCTATATGGATATCACTGGCCCTCTCATCAATGGCCTGACGGATAACCAGATCAACAAGCTTGACAACAGGCGCTTCCTCGGCCTTGGCAATTAAGCGGTCTATGCTTAATTCCGAATCAGCAGTCACTCCTTTGTCTTCCACTTTAGGACCAAGGTTCCCGTCTGCATAACTTTTCTGCAAGGCCTGGTCCAAAAGTGTGCCGCCTTCCCTTTCTGCGGCGTTAAGACCTGTCACATAAAACTCAGTAATCGCCTTAAGCAGATCTGTTTTTGTGGCAAGGATCAGGTTTAAATCGCATCCCGTTAAAATTTTTAAATTATCAAAAACAAAAAAATCCAGAGGATCAAATATGGCGCAAGTTAAGGAGTGATGATTTTTAGATAGCGGAAGGACTAAATTCTTTTTGGCAAATTCATAATCTACTAATTTTTCTAAGCTCTGGTCTGTTTTAGGATTAAGGAGGCCTGAGGCGTAGGACGCATAAGGGATCGACAGCTGGGAACCTAAAGCAATGGAAAAATCCGCTTCAGTGACCATTCCTTTTTCAATTAAAATTTCACCGATACGTTTTCCCTTTTGCTGCTTTTGAAGATTGATCGCTTCTTGTAATTGACTCTCACTAATGAGTCCCTGCTTGATTAAAATTTCACCGATTCTGACACGTGCCATAGGTCAATGTCTTTTCAATTCATAAGAATTCAAGGTTTGATCCACCTCTTCAATGCGCCCGACGGTGTCTGTCATGCTAAGGGGAGCCTCTTGCTTTAAATTGTCCGCTTTCAGAATATCCTGATTGTGGTCACTGAGAATATGAGGAGTAATAAAAATAATCAGTTCTCGTTCATTTTTTGTGCTGTTCTTATTACGGAACGCCGTCCCGACTATAGGCAAATCTCCTAAAAAAGGGACCTTTGTTATGGTCTTGGTATCCTGAACCCGCAATAATCCTCCCATCACCATGGTCTGGCCATCTTTAAGCTTCAATATGGAAAGAGAACCGCGCTCCTCCGGGTCATAGATCTGTGTTCCAGCCCCGGTCGTGGCTCCGGTTGCCGGCGGCTGGACCAAAGACAAGCCTACATCAACGATCTTAGGATAAACAGCCATAGTTATTTCCTCTGTCGAAAGATTGGCCTGAGGAGTAACGGTTAAAACCACGCCTGTTTGATACCGTTCCGGGGCATAGGTTGTTGTAGTTATGCCATTTGCTGTCGATGAAGTCACATCAACGCTGATGGCCTGTTGAGTAGCTATTTCAATTTGCGCCGTCTCGTTATTTAAAGTCAAAAGTCTTGGACGCGCCAAATTGTGTGTATCGCTTTGGGTCCTTAAAAATTGTAGTTGCGCTGTCATCCCCGCAGCGCTGATAACGCCAGGGAGATACTCAGCAGTCGCTGTGCTGGAACCGCCGGAACTGCTGGAGCTACTACTACTGCTAGAGCTAGAAGAACTTGATGAGGGTAAATCTAATGGATTGGCCTTACTTAAAGGGTAAAGGGTATTTTTCGAGGCGCCCGTAAAAGTCAAAGGTGTACTGCCAAACTTTATCCCCAACTGATCCGCGGTAGTCTTAGAAATATCAAGCATTTCCACCTCAATAAGAATTTGCGGCACAGGCACATCAAGCTTGGCGATTGTATTTTCAATGATCTCAAATTGCTGGGGCACATCCGTTATGATCAAACTGTTCGTACGGGGATCCTCCATCAGTTTGCCCTGTTTGGATAAAGAATCTGTGACCGCATCCTCCAGCCCCCCCGAAGATGGCGTTGAAGCACCTCCGGTCGATGAACCCGACGCTGAACCTGCTGAGCCTGACGAACCTGATGATCCTGACGAGCCTGATGATCCTGACGAACCCGAACCCGATGATGATTGGGTCGCAATAGAAAAAGTGGACTTTAATTTTGAGGAAGAAACAGTCGCGTATTTAAGCTGATAAACTCTTGTGATTCTATAAACCTCTCCCTCTTTAGTTTTAGCCTTGACCACAAAAACATTGCTGTCCTTCTGCATTTCATAAGTCAGGTCGTTAGCATCCAATATCTCTTTTAGAGCTTCATTGACCGGAACACTGTTAAGAAAAAGAGTGACCTTGCGGTCCGCAACGTCCGAGGACGCTAGAAAATTCAAGGACGCTTGCTTGGAAAAAACTTTTAAGACGTTGGTCAATGAAGCTTCCTTAAAATCCATGGAAATAAGCTTGTCAGAATATTCAGGAGAAATAAAATGATCTTCAATGTTCTGGCCGGACCAAGCCCCCATGTTCACTAAGAAAAAAAGGGCCCCACAAATCCCTATTGTCCTCAAAAGTTTAAACATGCTTGTCTCCATTAATCGTCGCATATGAACCGGGCTTAAAAATCTACTCTGTTTTTAAGAAAAACTTTTTCCCCTTAAAAAGGAGTCCGACTCCTTCTTTAGAAACGGAAACAACTCGGGCCCCCTTGATCGTCCCTTGCAGAGGGACTAGCTGATCATCAATAATCGCCTGGCCCATTTCTTCCCCCACAACGACACCCTGCAGCTTGAGATCAGGAAGGGTTATAATCTCCTCTTCCGGTTGAACCGCAACGGGTTCGGCTACCGGCTGGGGCACCTCTTGAGACGGCTCAGGCGGTTTTACAACCGGTTGAGCAGGTGCCGGGGGCTTGGGCAAATCAGCCACAAACGGATTTTTTAGCTGATCCAATGCCGTATTAAACTCCCCATCGCTTAAAGCGGTCTCTTGGGCCTTTATAGAAACTATACCTACAAAAAATAAAATAATCAAAAAAAATATTTTTTTCATGAATGAAGATGAGCCACGCTAATTTTCATCGAAAAGCTTAATTCTGTATCCCCTTGGGCCGAACATGAATTTACCCTAAAAAGATAGGGGGATTTTTCTATATCTCTTATAAAAAGGACCAACGCTTTATAGTCGGGCGCTGTACCCTTAAAATCGACATTAATAACATCATACAACCCCATGTCCTGGGTGTCTGTCGGAGAAAAAGAACTGATAGACAAATTATGCGCTGTCGCATAAACCGTGATTTGGGTAATAATTTTATCTTCATCAATACCTTTGGGAAAAGAAGCCTTAAAATCCTCCAGCTCCTTCGTTATCTTCTGCTGGGCGGTAATAGCATCAAGCTTCTGTTGCATTTGAGAGATCCGGGAGCGTAAACCCTGCTCCTTGGAATGGTTATCGTTAAACATAATTCCCGCAACAACCAGTGCGACGACAATCACGGCTGACTTTAAAACGACATGAAGATTCTCAGTCAGGGCCTGGATAATCTGATCAGTGTCCATGCTTTTAAGATCAGCCGGTAAATTTGACTTCTTAGGATCGCTCATAATCTCATGAACCGTTGATAATAAATGAAGTTACGTCCCGATCGTTAACCTTATTGCGCGTTAAAGGGCCAAGCTTCACATTGCTAAAAATCCCTGACAACACTTTGTCACTCTTAAAGCTCGACACTATGCCGTAGACTGCTGTTATTTGCTCACTGATATCATCCTTAAAAACGTACCCTTCTAGGTCGATGGTCGCATGAATGCTTTTTAAATCACTTCCTTCATATTTTATTTCTACATTCCTCAACCATGCGCCTTGCGGCAAAAGGGAAGCGGCTTTGAGCAAAATAAGAGCCGCATCACTTTTGACTGGGATACTCTTATAATTTGAAAGTTTATCCGTATAGTCCTGGGTTTGAGATTGTATGGTATCCACGGGAGTCCCCAAAAATATCCCCTGCTGGTGAGCCAATCCATCATATTTCTTCTGCATATTGTTTAATTCTGTCTGAAAGTAAAAAAATACGCCGACTAAGAAAATCGCACTAACGAACAATGTCAATAAAATGTCCTTATATTCGTTAACCACTAAATCGAAAATCTTCTTAATCTCCGAATCAGATGATTTTTCTGCAAGAAAATTAAAGGCGGAAAGAGAATGAGCAGGCACATCAACCCCCGCACCAAGGGCATAAACGGCATCAATATGATTGATCTGATCTGTCCCGACTGTAGTGACTAAAGGAGAAAATTTCTTGATCTTCACCTTAAACTCCCCTGCCATCGTATCCAATAATTCCTGTAAATCAAAGAAAGATGAAACAATCATCTGCTCCATTCTTTCCCCGTTAAATTGCCTGGCATAAAAATCAAAAGAAATCCCAACTTCGTTGAGGATCTTCGCATTTAAAGATTCAATGCTATCGTTCGTCTGCCCGGAAGCCCCGGAGGTTGTGATCTGAAACTCACGGACAAACTGAGGGATCCCTCGATCTACAAAACAAATGTAACTTGAGCTCTTGTCCAAATATAAAAATACAAAACGATCGGTCAGCTTGATCTCTTTCTTATACAACAAAGCACGGACCAGGCTCACCTGGCAGGGACCGCAGAAAAGGACCTTCACATTCTGCTGCTGAAAAATTCTTTCATAGCGCGCCAAAACCTCTTTGCGAACGGCAAAAAAGATGACCCGGATACGCTTGACTTGATTTTCCGTGAAAGGAAAGGTAGAAGTAACAAAAGAAATGTCCTGAATTTCAAAAGGCACATATTTTTTAGCTTCAAATTTGATCACGTTTTGAAGTTCACGGGGATTAACCCAGGGAATGCTAAAAGAACGTAAAATGATGTCCTTCATGGGCAAAGAAACACAAAAATCAGAACTTTTTATCCCATAATCCTTTAATATTTTTTGAAGAAGTGCGGTTATTTGTATTTCTTCGGTCAGACCGGAACTAAATGGGGAATTGGTATCGCCTTTTGCGCCTAATAACGCAGAAACAACTTGAACAGACGTATTCTTTTCTAACTCAATGATTGTTAACTTTTCTTCACCACAATAAAAACCTATTTTTTTTGACTGGGACATAAATAGCTGTTCTTATGAAAGAGTACGCTTTAAATGATATAATTTAATAAAGTATTTTTATTAGACAACACAGATGGAGGATTGTCAACGTGTTTTAAAGAAATTACTGGAAAGAATCGTAGGTTGAGGTCATCGTATAAAGATGACCTGCAGGAACGGCACCGCCTTGGGCCACCGCTGCCTGATAGGTCCGAAACTGCTCGGTTTGACTGATAGCGGCAGCCTGCAAACCAGCCGTAGAAGAATATCCGTTCCAAAACATACCATCAGCCAGCTCTTGGGAGGAAATTTCATCGATCTGCTGCTGTGCAAAATTGATCTCATTCATGCTTTGGGACAAAATACTGGCACTGATGATCATAATGATAATAGAAGTCATTAGTACAGTAAAAAGCACCACACCGGATTCATTATTGAGTTTCTTTAATGGTCGGAACATAGTGCTCCTTTAGCTCAATTCTGGTAACTGCCACAGCGCGGACAGCAACACGGCGTCTTTTTAAAATAATCAAAATACAACAGTCCGCAAAAAGCACATTGCCTGAAGGATTCCCGGCTGCTTGGAGTCCCCTCCTGGCCTCTGTTCATAGTATAAAACATCCAGGCCCCAATCACAAGCCCTAGACTTAAAGATATTCCAAATGCCACAATGACATTAAAATCCCAAATAATCATAACATTATGATTTTGAAGGGTTTCTTAACTCAATCCAGCGGTTAAAATAAGAGGCCTCAAAGTGATCAAATAAAACCTGATCCAAAGTCTTTAAATCTTCTCCCACACTGGAGATACCATTGTTGCTGCCTTGGGATAGGGGAAGTGCCCCCTCATAAATAAATGTCGCAGCACTTCTCGCTTGAGGCACAGGAAACCCAACCCAAATGACACTTAATAACCCAAAGTGTACCAATATTACGGCTATAAATATCCTAACCCCTAATTTTACATTCATAATAAATTAAAGAATCGTGCTGACATGGACTGTTGCGTTCGAAATTCCCTTACATAAATCAAGAATATCCGCTAATCGTCCCATAGAAGAATGGCGGTCCGCTTTGACCATTATTGCATGGGACCTCAAATCCCTACGGGCTAAAAAACGCCTGAGTTCGTTTAAGGTCACGACCTTGCCGTCAATATAAAGAACATTCTCACTGGTAATAACAATTTCGACCTGCTGTCCAGATGGGCTCGTGTCTTCTCTAAAAGTTGGAAAATTGATCGCAACGCCGGAAGGGACAGCAAAAACCGTTGTTGACATAACTAAAACCACGATCATTAAAATAAAATTGATAAAGCTGATCGCTAATAGCGGATGGATAATATTTTTCTTAAGCTCAAAACGTTCAAGACTCATGAAGAGCCCCTCCCCTGCAACAGTTCTGCTGACTCACCGATCGTTTGCTCAAAAGCCGATACTATATCGTTTATCCGGCTGGCTGTAAAACTGTAGATGGCATAGCCAATGATCCCTACTGAAAGGCCCGCCGAAGTTGTTAATAAAGCCTGCCAAATGCCCGAAGACATATCCCCCAGGCTCAAAGGATTGAGAGCATTGGAACGCATCAATACCGCATGAAATACCACACATAAAGCATTGCTCGTACCCAACAATCCCAGTAACACAGCCGCATTGGGAATAAAAGCCAATAAGTTCAAACGTCTCTTCAAAGCGTGGATCTCAAAGCCGGCAGCCTGTTCCATAGAGACTTTGATGAGATCTGCAGTAGCTCCATATTTCATAAGCCCCGCCTTACAAATACGGCCCAGAGCATCAGAATTTTCTTCACAGGCAATCAGAGCATCTTTCATGCGATTTTCCTGTATGGCTTTAAAAAAAACCGGTTTTAATTTTTTCATATTCTGTTCAACCGCACTAAACAACATCAACTTTTCAATACCTACCGCAATCGTTGCTACCGACAGTAAAAGTATCGGCCACATCATGGGACCGCCCTTAAGCAATATCCCCCAAGCATTAATAAAAGAAATGGTCATAATTTCCTCATCTTCCAAGCGTTGTTTTTAATCCAGTCCAGCCTTTCCTGCGCATAAGCGGCCTCTGGTGTTTTTAACTGGATGATTTTTTGGTAAGTGACCTTAGAACCCTGCCAGTCTTGACCTTCCTCATAAATTTTGGCCACACGCAAATAAGCTTTAACCGCCCATACTTGTTCGTTGGTATACAAAACGGGTATTTTCAAATATTCCGCTATGGCATCCTCTGTACGGCTCATCAACTCTAAGGTATCAGCCAGATTAAACTGCAGCTGGGCACGATTGACGGAACCCTTAGTCATCGAAAGAGCTCTTTGATAAACATCCATTTCTTTCTCATAGTTCTGCGCATTACGGTAAAGCTGCCCCAGCTTTAAATAAGCCTCACCGGCATATTCAGGACTTGTCTTAATGATGCTCTCATAGGCCGCAATGGCCATATGGGGATCCAATTCCTTCGATAAAACCCCGGCGATGGCCAGCCTTGTTTTTGCTGTAAGATGTTCATCTTTGGATGAAATCGCTTTATACTCCTCAAGGGCTTTTTCCAAAAGCCCCTGGATCTCATAAGCCTGACCTAATTCATAATGGATCTGGTCAATCTGCGGAGAATCGGGGAATTCTTCAATAATAGATCTATAAAAATCGGTAGCGGCATCCACATCAGCATTTTTCAAATAAAATTGGGCCAGCCACAATAGAGCCTCAAGCGCCACATCGGTTTTAGGATATTTGTACACAACCAGCTTGAAGCGCTTAACCGCCTCTTTATACTGCCCGAGTTGGGACTGACACTTGGCGATCCCGATGTCGGCATTTTGGGCAATTTTGGTTTCATTCGGATAAAGCCTGAGGATCTTTTGAAAGACCTTGAGGGCCTCTTCCGGCTCCTTAAGATTTAAACGAGATAAAGCTAGGATATAGCTAGCCTCAGGCGTAAACTCGCTTGGATGTGTCAATTTTTTAAGAAAACGATCCATAGTCAAAGCACTCTGCTTCCAATCATTTTTCTTAAAACTGATGATCCCCCTATAGTAATCCATGTCCTGCAAATACTGACTATCGGGAAAATCAGTCTCCAAGTCCTTAAAGTTTCTGAGGCTGGCATCAATTTTACCAAGCTTGAGAAAAACAATGGCCTGACGATATAGGACATAGTCCATCATGCCGTTATTAGAAAAATCTTTTTCCACTTTTTGATACAACTGTGCGGCGTTTGACCAATCACCGCTTTCCTGATAAACATCTGCCATTTGAATAAGGGCGCTCACACGAATATCCGCCTGCGTACTCTTATCATAAACTTCCTGAAAATGGCTGACGGATTCCTGCAAGTGGCCCATCTTAAGCTCACACCATCCCATGCCAAAGCGCACCTTTTGAAAAATTTCTGGATCTGTTTGATTTAATAAATGACGGTAATCCCCCAGAGCTTCATCATATCGTCTTAATAGATAATAAACATTCGCCCGTCCTAAATAGCCCTGCACCCAGTGCCCGTTTTGCGGATAACTTTTAATAAAATCCGAAAAAAGAGTTAACGCATTAGCATAAAAACCACGTTCAAAAGCAAGATTGGCACGGGCCAGGACCACCTCCTGGAGGGATAACCCGCGAGTTTTACAAAACTCTTCCGCTGTTTTTAATATATCGCCTGATTCATCAAAACTTTTTAACTTAATGTAACTCCACCCTTCCCCCATATAAGCCGAAAGTTTTAAAGCATCCTCACAGGAAGAATCCAGGATTTTTTGATAAAAGCTGACTGCTGAATCGAATTGTTCCAAATAATAAAGACTTTCCGCGGAGTAAAAATTAATTTCACATAAATGGGAAGATTTTGGAAAACGATCTGCTAAAAGTTTAAAATCTGATAAAGCTTCCTTCAAATGACCGGAATTATAATCACATTCGGCAATCTTTAAAGCCGCGTCTTCACTAAATTGATTGGACGGAAACTGCTCCGTCAAACGGGAAAAAACGGCTTTCGCTTCAGTGAATCTCTTCTCTTCAAAAAAAGACCATCCTAAAGAATAATAGGCTTGAGGCACAAAAGAAGAATCCGGAAAATCATGGATCACGGCATTATAATCATTTTGGGCTTCTCTGAGGCGGTTCTGCTTTAAGTAGGTCTCTGCCCGCCAAAAAAGGACTTCATCCTTTTTATCCGGCTTTTGGCTTAACTCTTCAAACAAGTCCAAGGCTTGAGGATATAGTCCACGCAGAAAATCACACTGACCCAGCAATAATTTGGCTGTATCAAGCTTAAGGCTTTGGGGATAATTTTGTAAAAATTCCTCAAGATAACGCGAGGCCACATCGCTAAAGCCGTCATTAAAAGCCTGCTCGGCCGCAGACAAAAGCTCCGTTTCCGTAGTCTGAGCAAACGCAATGTGACAAGAACATATTAAAACAACCAACAAAAAAACTCTGGCAAATGGCTTCATAACTTCCTTTACTGTTAATTAAAAAGAATCTTGAAATATTATACCAAGGTTATCTGACTTTGTTTAAGAAATGTTTCAGGTATTGACCGGTGTACGAGGTGGGATGACGCACCAGGTCCTGAGGCGATCCTGCAAAAACAACCTCTCCTCCTTTGTCACCTCCGTCGGGCCCAAGATCAATGATATAATCCGCAGTCTTGACCACATCCAAATTGTGCTCGATAACGAGCACCGTATTACCTCTGTCGACCAAACGCTGCAGGACTCCCAATAGTTTATCCACATCGGCAAAATGCAAGCCGGTTGTAGGTTCATCCAAAATATAAAAAGTACGCCCCGTGGCCGCTTTGCACAATTCACTGGCCAATTTGACCCTCTGCGCTTCACCGCCGGACAAGGTCGTGGCCGCCTGTCCCAGACGAATATATCCTAAACCCACGTCATTTAAAGTTCGCAATATATTCTGGACTCTTGGGATATTTTCAAATATTTCAAGGGCTTGAGACACTGACAGGTTGAGCACATCCGCAATGTTCTTGCCTTTAAATTGCACCTCCAAGGTCTGGTCCGTAAAACGCCGCCCGTGGCATATGGCGCACTCAACATAGACATCCGGCAAAAAATGCATTTCAATTTTCTTGATCCCATCCCCTCCACAGGATTCGCAACGCCCGCCTTTAACGTTAAAACTGAAACGCCCCGGCTTATATCCCCGTATTTTGGATTCAGGCAACAGTGCGAATAGATCGCGAATGGGGGCAAAAACACCCGTATAGGTGGCCGGATTAGAGCGCGGCGTACGGCCAATAGGTGATTGGTCTACCACAATGACTTTATCAATATGCTGTATGCCTTCGATTTTCTTATACCTGCCCGGTTTCTCCCTGCTGCCATAAATTTTATGAACCAAGGCTTTATATAAAATGTCCGTAACAAGGGTCGATTTACCCGAACCCGAAACACCCGTCACACAAATAAATGCCCCTAAGGGAAGGCTGATGTTAATATCTTTTAAATTATGCTCTGCGGCACCGATGATTTTCAGAAAATCAGTTGCAATAATGTCTCTGTGTTTATCCGGACGTTTGATTTGATACTCTCCCGTGAGATACCGTCCGGTCAAAGAATCCGGACATTGGGTCAACCCCTTGACTCCTCCGGCATAAATCACACGTCCGCCCTGCTCGCCGGCGCCGGGACCTAGATCGATCACATAATCTGCTCTTCGAATGGTATCTTCATCATGCTCAACAACGATCAGGGTATTGCCTAGATCTCGCAGCGCATGAAGGGTAGATAAAAGACGGTCATTGTCCTTTTGATGAAGTCCGATGCTGGGTTCGTCTAATACATAAATAACACCCACCAACCCGGAACCGACCTGAGTCGCCAGGCGTATGCGTTCTGCCTCACCGCCGGAAAGGCTGCTGCTGCGTCTGTCTAACTGCAAGTACTCAAGGCCCACATTAATACAAAAATCCAACCGGCGGTTAATCTCTTTGATAATCTCTTCACTGATGATTTTCTTATCTTGAGGAAGCTTTAGCTGACTGAAAAATTGTTTGGCCTCTTTGATAGAAAACGCTGTCAGCTGGGTAATATCCCGATCGGCGACTTTGACTGCTAGTGATTCCTTTTTAAGACGCCGTCCCTGACATTCAGGACAAGGGGACTCATACATAAAGGAAGCGATCTCTTCTTTAAGCCAATCGCTGTCCGTTTCCCTAAATAATCGCTGCAGATATTTGACCACCCCTTCAAAAGTCCTTCCCCAAATTTCAACCTCCGAGCCATAAAAAACCATATGTTTGAATTTCTTATCGAGGTCTTTAAACGGCTTATGCGGGTCTATCCTATACATGCGGGCGATTTCCCTCAATACGGCTCGGTAATACATCATGTACCCACGCTGGCCGCGCTTCCAGGGAGCGATGGCGGATATCCACGGCTTAGCATCGTCCGGCACCAAAGCCTGCGGATCAATTTCCATCTTGGTCCCCAGCCCATTGCAATCGGAACAGGCGCCATATGGCAAATTAAAAGAAAAAATACGCGGCTCAATCTCACTTAAAGAAATGCCGCAGTCCCCACAGGCATATTTTTCACTGAAGATCTGCTGAGGTTTTACATTATTAAAATCAAGAATCATCCCCCCTTCGCCTGTCTTTAATGCTGTTTCAACAGAGTCGGACAAACGCTTACGCAGCCCCTCGCGGATAGTCAGACGGTCAACCACCACTTCAATGTGGTGGATTTTATATTTATCGAGTTTAAAAGAATCCCCCGTTTCATAGATTTTCCCGTCAATACGCATACGGGCGAAACCGGACTGAGCGACCTGCTTTCCAATATTACGATACTCGCCTTTACGTCCGCGTACCAAAGGACTTAAAATATTAATTTGAGTCCCCAGGGGTAGCTCTAAAACAATATCTACGATCTGCTGAGCACTTTGCATTTCAATTTTCTTGCCACAGGAGGGACAATGGGGAGTTCCGACACGTGCAAACAAAAGACGCAAATAATCATAAATTTCTGTCTGGGTTGCAACGGTAGAGCGCGGATTGCGGCTGACTGTTTTTTGTTCGATTGAAATCGTCGGGGAAAGCCCTTCGATATGGTCCACCGCCGGCTTTTGCAGCTGATCTAAAAACTGGCGGGCATAGGCCGAAAGACTTTCCACGTAACGACGCTGGCCTTCGGCATAAATGGTATCAAAAGCCAAAGACGACTTGCCGCATCCGCTGACACCTGTGATCACCACAAATTGATTGCGGGGAATGATCAAATCAATGTTTTTAAGATTATGTTCACGGGCCCCGCGGATCATGATAGAGCTCATCGGGGACACCCCTTGATCTTCATCTATTTTCATAAAAATTGTCCAAACCTTTACTTAATACTGGCATTGCTTTTTTGAAGCATCCATTTATGCCAGCACTTAATGACGCCCCATTTAACCAGAAGATAACCGAATTGCCCCATCAAGCCCGGAAAATATGAAAACTCTAAGAATCTTAAATGATTAAATCCTCTTTTAAATAAATAAATAGATCTGACAATAAATAATATCCCCGGAAATTCATGCTGCTTTTCTCCATATGGTTTGGCGTGCTTTAGAAAAAAATCAAAAATAGCTCTTGGCGGTTTAAATATGTCCATTATAAAAACCGCAATATTCGCCAAGGAAGGTTTAACCAGTGTATAATTTTTATCATTTATGGCGGGATGGCTGATATTCATCTGCTTAAAATTTCTTTCCAGCTCGGTGTTAGGCATGACTCTTAAGGAAAAAATATTTAAAGTAAAAGGGCGAGGCATATGGTAAATAAATTCTAACGTATCTATAACATCTTGCCGCGTTTCAATAGGATTATCCAGAATAATATCGTAAGTCGGCGGAATCATATAGGGAACGAATTCATTGATAGTCACAATCGCCTGTCTTGTCATTTCTGCTGTTGCAGGACGCTTGTAAAATTTGAGGATTCGATCGCTTCCGCTTTGAATACCCATCTTTATACGGTACATGCCGGCTTTGACTAGCAATTTTAACTTTTCTTTTTTAACTAAACTCGGCAAAGCCCCGACAACACTAAAACTTATATTAATCTCTTTTTTCCATTTTTCCGAAAATTCTTCTAAAACGGACATAGGAAGACCAATAAAACTGTCATCGTGAAATGTCACTGAAGAAATAAAGGGGTATTTCCTTTGCACCTCTTTGATCTCACTAATTATACGATTGACTGATGTATAACGGACTTTTCGATAGTTTCCGTCATTATCAATAAACTTTGAATTACTGCAATACGCACAATTATACGGGCATCCGATAGACCAGACCGTATGGTAAGAAACACCGTTCAATTTTAGATATTCACGAGCATCCAATAGGACAAAACCAATATTTCTTTTATAAATAAATTCGAAATCACCAGCATGGACCGGCAACGGTAACTGATCCATATCTTCTTGGGTCTGAAGGGAAGAAAAATCATTCTTAATAATCCTTCCCTCCTGATTAAACCAAAAATTCTTTGTCCTGGTATAATCAGCCTCCTGTTGATATAAGCTGAAAAACTCTTTAAATGCCAGCTCTCCTTCCCCTACACAAATAGCATCCACATAATTAATAGCATCATCGGGATTAACAATAGGATGGATCCCGCCCCAAACTAAATACACATAAGGATTGATTGCTTTAATTCTGTTAACGATCACTTTCGTTAAATCGGCATATGGAGTCATTGAAGAAAAACAAACCAAATCAGCTGTTGCCAAATGACGAGAAATGCGGTCTAAGTCATCTTGCGCGATATCTGAAGTACATCGACCTAGTAATAAAGATGCGATCGACATATGGTTTGTCGGAACAATATAATAGACTCCGGTGTCTGGATGAATAGACCGGGCCAAGGAGCACATTTTCCTAAAACCACAAGCTATAATGCCTCCATCAATTGACACAAAATTCATTTTCATAAAATCGATTGTTACCCGATATCCTGATAGTTCGCTTTATCAATGTAAAAAACTTTCTTCAACAAACTAAAAAAACCAACAACACTGATTCCAAAGGGAAAGACCCTCCAGTTGCAGTAGTTACGCACACAAAAACCCATCAAATCAAACAAAATATTGGGCTTTTGATAAATCCAATGACGGGTAATCAAACGGCGCATCCAAGGGAACAAATTAGCGATCGGTGCTAATATAAGTATGTTTCTATGGATCTGACGCTCGCGATCGGTCACCGTGTTAAGAACAGAACCTGCCTGCATGCTAACAGGGATTGTTTTTAACATCGTATCGGATAGGTTCATATAACCCTTTTGGCTAACATAATCCCCCAGCGAAGTGCCAGCAAAAGGAGTAAAAACAGTAAACCCCGAATAAGCCGGCCGACAATCCAAAGTAAATTCCAGTGACTCAAGATCATCTTGAAGTGTCGTTTCCGGTAAGGCAAGAATAGTGTTACTAAAGACCCGAATATCAAGTTCATGAAAAATTTTAAAAGCCTTTTTAATAGACTGGTCCGACACTGGACGCTCAAGTACCCGTCTACGGATCGTTTCATCTCCTGATTCGATACCCATCATCACTGAATAACAGCCGGCTGTCTTTAACGCCTTAATAAGTTTTTCCTCCACAAGGTTAGGATTAATAAGACAATAAAACGGGACCCCAATCCGTGAACGATATTTTTCTACGAACTCTTCGACCCAAGCATCATATTTAATCACAAAAGTATCATCACCAAAACGCATGAAATCCGGACGGTATTGGGCCTTGACCCGGCCTAACTCTGTCACAAGATTCTCAACAGAACGCCGGCGAAGGATATCCCCCTTACCTTTATGCATGAGATTAAAAGCGCTGTTAAAACAATAAGAACAGCTATAGGGGCATCCGCGTGTGGCAAAAAAAGTTTTCATTGGAATATAGTTAAACGGTTCTTTATGCGCGACTAATTCCCGGTCCGCAAACGGCAGAGAATCTAGATCGGCGACCAAATCACCTTGTGGATTTTTAAATTCCTTAGTATGTACATTCATAAGCATCCGAACACTCTTCCTTTGTATCAATCCCTCCAACAAAGGCACAATAATCATATCTCCCTCACCCACGACCACGGCATCTAAGGCCCATGTATCGACAATTTGCGGATAATAGGTTGGGTGAGGACCTCCCGCTATAATGACTGTATATGGAAAAAGTTGGCGGGCTTTTTCCACAAATAATCTAAATCTTTCTGCTTCTGTCGTCATAAAAGAGCAGGCAATGACCTGGGGGCCATACGTCTTAATCATATCTATGGTCTTGCCCTCTTGGAGGGCACAAATATCGGTTTCATGGCCATGAGCTTTCAATATTGCGGAAAGCTGCATAGCCCCCATCGGCTCGATAATTGAAAATAGATCTGTAACGAAAATAACGCGCATATTGACACTATGGGTTGATTATCATGGATGTCCTACAGGGACAGTGATTGGCCAACATCAGGGATCAATTTTGACCTTATGCCATTGATCCCCCACTTTACGCATAGCCCAAAAACCACAGTAGCTGGAAATATCCGTCCCAAAAAACTCCGAGACCGCCAGACACACGCCCGGATGATAAGTCTGCTTCGTCTTTGGGTCGACCACCATATTGACTTCTTTGTGTTCTTCGGCATAGTCCCTGTCGATATTTACAAGTGAGCCATCAAAATCATCACCGGCTATGATGCCACCTTCGCCTATAAGCTTTGCGGCATTATATAAATCTTTTTTTATTCCTGAGTAACTGTGGTCCCCATCAATATAAACCATATTAAAAATTCCCCTCCTCAATAAAGGCAACACACGTTCACTGTATCCCTTGAGAGGACAAATCACATCTGAATGATGGGATGTCTGAATGTTATGTAAGAATAGCTTGAAAACACTGCCCCTTTTTAAAGCCTTGTTCATAATAATCGTTGCTGAATTTACTTTTTCCTGCTGTTCATCAATGTAGGGTTCCCATGGATCAACACATAAAACCATCCCTTTTTTCCCGGCGAATTTGATAGTATCCGCCCATAGCACCGCAGAATCACCTGCCCAGGACCCAATTTCTAGTAAATAAAAATATTCCTTGTCCTTAATCTCCTTTTGGAGAAGCCGTCTCATATACGGCTTTCTTTCTTCCCATGTTTGACCAGCCAATGCCACGGTTCCAAAATAAGGCTTTTGGCTCATTAAGCAATATATGTACCGGACACGATCTAATTCAGAGACTATTTCTGCCAACCAAGGCGATCTGACGACCCAAGCAAACAGCCCAGGAAAATTCTTTTTAAAAAAAACAACAGTTTTCTTATCCATTGCTCTTTAATTTCCCTAAAAGATTCTTTGCCGCTTCAAAATTTGGGTTTAATTCCAATGCCTTTTCTAACGCTTCTTTTGCCTTCATATTATTGTTCTGAGAATGATATATCTGCCCTAAATCAAAATAGGGCTCATCATAATAAGGAAAATTTAGAATAATCTGCCCTAGCAGTGCTTGAGCTCTTTTAATTTCCCCAAGTCTAATATAACACTCTGCCAAAAACAAGAGTTCTCTGGGTAGATGATCCCCTAATAGCACGCTTTTTTCAAAATTACTTTCGGCCTCTTTTAAAAGCCCTGCATTAAAATAAACGCTTCCTAACAAAGCATACCCTTGACCAAATGCCGGATAGTCCCTGACCCATGCCGAGCCCACATCATAATCACTTCTGAAGTCATTGTTTAAAAACAGTGTCCTCGTGATACAAATCAAGATTACCCCGCCATGAAGAATGTTTGATAAAGACCGAGAATATGCCCTGAACAAGTGATTCTGAAATGTTTCATGTAAAAAAAACGCTAAAACGATCAACAATCCGATCGATGGCAAATACATGAAACGATACGCCATAGGATTCGCTATGGGAATCAAATTGGATACAGGAAGATAAAAAACAACATGCCATAATAGAAAAAAAAAGCACTTTTTATAATTACTCCACAGCCGATACATGCCTATTATAAATACAATCAATACGATCCCCATACCTGCCGTTGCCAGACTTAAGACCTGGGGGATTGGCGGCTTATATTGTCCCGGGATCGTTTTCACGGTCCAAGGCATTAATACATTAATTAAATAGCTGTACCAAATATACCCTATTTCAAGGCAGTGATTGATCCAAGATCCTCCGATCCAATGAAAAGAAACAAGGGGACTGGGAAAGACAAAAAGGTATAGATACAAATAAAAGAAAAGGATCAAAATAAAGCCGGTATAAACCATTGCTCTCTTCTTTAGCTCCAAGACCGGTCCACGTAGAAGTCGGTCAGACATCAAAATCACAAACGGTAAGATAAAAGCTGATTCCTTACTAAATAATGCAAAGAAACACATGACCAGAGACCCCACATAATGCTTCTTACTGACATATCCCCCTTGTTTAAATTTTATCCAGAAATAGAAAGAACTTAAAACAAGCATCGCTGTAAAAATGTCCGCTCGATAACTCATGACAGCAACCGCTTCTGATTGAATTGGATGTAAAGAAAAAAGGAGAGCTGCAAACAGCCCTAAAATCGAGGACAGAAAAATTCGATTCACAACCAAGAAAACTAAGATAGAATTGACGCAATGAATCAAAATGTTGATAAGATGAGAGCCGTATGGTTTTGCTTGGAACAAATAATAATCGAGAAAATAGGTCAAATTTGAAATCGGTCTATACGTATTTCTCCCAGGCCCCAAATCAGCTGGAGAGTCAAAATGAAGCTCCATTTCCCTAATATTAGAAATATAGTCCTTCCCAAATAGCCGCGGAATATTCTTCCATGTATGATAAAAAGTATTTCTCTCAAAAACAGACTGATCATCTCCAATGTACTGATTAAAAAGCACCGGGCTATATATTAAAAAAGTTACAAAGAAAACTAAAAACGCCGGTCTTTTTTTAAAAAAATTAAATATAAAGAGCATTTTTTCAGTCATTGGAGTTTTATCACCATTTAAAAGCTATGCCGGTACGCTGGCATTGCTTACAAATAGACATGCTTCTTCGTCCTTTGGTCTTCATCAATTCTCTTGTAGCCTGTGCAGCAGGACCATTCCAAATATCTTTTAGCTGAGAAGCTCCTGTCTTCCAAACAGCATAAGGCTTACAACCGCTCCAGATCACGCCTTCACAACACTGTAAAACTTCACCGTCAAAATTAACCTGCATGCCCTTCCATAACCAATCACAGGACATAGGCAATGTTTCTGTCGGGAGGGGCGTTTCCTTGTCTTCCAAACCGCCCCGGGGATTCCCCTGTCGAAAACTAAGCATAAGGCCACATTCACGGCAAAACTGACGAATCAATGGAATTTGATGGCGATTATAATTATAGGTTATCCAATCAATCAGAATGACCGTGTGTGATTTTAGTTCTTTTTTTAAACGCGCCAACATACGTATATTATTCTTAAGTTTTTCCACATCACCATAGCGAATTTGAACACTGTAAACGTCCTGGGTCATGCCTCCTAATTGTATCTTGATTAAATCAATACCCGCATTGAGAAAAGCACGCGTATTATCCTCCGTTAACAAAAGACCGTTGGTCGAAATCATGGTCATTACTTTATGTTCTGTTGAAAACCTGACCAACTCAGTCAGGCCCTTATACAAGAGCGGCTCTCCATTCGTATATAGCACCGCAATAAGAACATCGTCTTTCAACTGTCCTATGATATCTAGGGCCATATCGACAGGCATTCTCCCCTTAGAAATGCTATCAATATAAGGATGCTGGGGGTTAATGTTATAAATTCTTCCCTTAGCATCCCGACAAAAAAGGCAGCCCGCATTACATTCATTCCCAAGTTCTAAACTAAGAACCAGCGGAGAGGTTGCCGAAATCTTTGTTTTAAAAAAATACGCCCAAGAACATACGAACACATTCCATAGTTTGCGGACATTGATCTTTCCGCAAGAGACAGCGGTTAAAAAAAGTTTAATCTTCAAAAAAATATAACGATTATGCTTGGGAGGAGGGGGAACTTTGTTCATCATCAAACCCATAGATTGAATCAATAATATAGCTTGGACGCATTTTAGTCTGTTCATGAGCTGAATTCAAATACAACCCGATCATTCCCAGACAAAATAATTGTACTCCACCAATAAAGAGAATCACCACCATCAATACTGTCCCCTCTGAAATGGTGTGACCCAACCACTTCTGATAAAGAATATAGAGAACAAAAAGAAAATCTCCTAATATGGAACACAAACCGCAATACGATGCAATCTGTAAAGGGACAGATGAAAAATTAATGACAGCCGCATTTAAAAAATTACTTATTACCTTTCTGCCTAAAACAAAGAATTTGCTTTTGCCGGCAAAACGGGCATCGCGATTATAAGAAATAAAGCTTTGTTTAAAGCCCACCCAAGCAACTATCCCGCGCATGAAAGGATTGATCTCTTTAAACTGCAAAATGTAATCCACAGCCCTGCGGGAAAGCAATTTAAAATCACCCGCCTCGGATGGGATTGGCACACTGGAATAGCGGTTAAGTATGTAGTAACCAATCTTTGTAATAAATAATTTAAATGCTGATTCGCCCTTGCGACTCGTCCGTACGGTATGTACAACATCAATCTGAGGATTGTTCAGGTAATTTTCTAACATTTTTATGATAAGTTCTGGAGGATCCTGCAGGTCAGCATCCATATAAACAATAGCGTCGCCTCGAGCATGCGCCAAGCCTGCCATCACACAGGGAGCAACTCCAAAAACACGGGACATATTGATGATACAAATATCCTTATAACCGGCAGATAGCCTGAGCAATACAGGCAATGAGTCATCACTGGAGGCATCATTAACAAAAATCATTTGATAACCGCTAATAAGATGTTTCAAAGCGGCCTCATTCATAACTGTACGGGTACGCTGGACCAATTCTGAAAGAACGTCCGCCTCGTTTCTAAAAGAAAACACAATGGAGAGGAAAACCGAAGGTCTTTGTTGAGGATTTATCGAATATGACATTCTAAAATTATATCATGTCGATAATAATTTCACATAATTCATTTCATTTTCGTTCATAATTAGATCGACCCATAAAAAACAAGAAAAGTAGGGATAGATACTACTTTCTGTAAATACCTTTTATACAGAAACTAGTATCTATCCCTACTTTTCTTATAAGAACAGCAACCTAAAAAAACAAGGCCTTATTTGCGTTTCTTGGTGGTCTTCTTAGCAGTTTTTTTCTTCTTTGTTCCGCCGCGGACCATTTTAGCGCAGGAAATATCACCTTGCTTATCGATAAAATAAAGATACCCGACTTCTCTTTTGATGCCTACCTTCGCCACTTTCTTAGGGGCGCCGCCTTTTTTGTCTCCGCGAGCCATCTTGGCCGAAGAAATGTCCCCTTGTTTGTCAACGAAATAAAGGAACCCCTTTTCTTTCTTGACACCTACCTTAGCAACTTTTTTAGTAGCCATGCTTTTTCCTCCTTGGTTGTGGATTGATTTGAAATTTCAGGTCCCGATTTTAACTCCCTGAAAATATTCTTTTAAAGTGCGTACCGCCGATAAAACAGCCAAAAAACTCGTTTTAGGGTTGTCCGGACAGACCACGTTCTCAGTTTTTGTCACCAGACGTCCGAATGTGCCGACCACCTCGATCTCATGTGAGTTAACTTTAAATTCAGGGGAGGTGGCAATACGGATGCGCAACTTATCTTTTGAGTTAGACGCCAGGGCAATCGTCGCAGCCACATTAATATTCTGGGGAAAACACTTGACCGCTTCTCGGACATTACCTTCAAATAGGATGGTTTCCTTTTTTATCGCAGATAAATTGATCCGATGCTCCTGCACATAGGCATTATCTGCAAAACCGTAAGTCGGCTTGCGCGTTGTTAAGCGAATCGAATCGATTCGCTGCAAGGCCGCAGCCTTAATAGCATCAATTCCGGCAATAGCGCCCGAAGGAATAAGGACCCTTACTCCCTGTTTTTGGGCCAATTTAAAAACAGACTCTCCCTCGATAAATTTGCCAACACTCATAATCAAAACATCCTTACGCGCCAATAAAGCCTGACGAACCAGGTGATGTGTGTCCGGGGCATTAACGGCTTCAACCACCAGGTCGCAATCAGCTAAAAGATCGAAATAGGATTTTTTTACGATATTTTTGTAAGGAATGTGCTTGTACAAATTAAGGGATTTTGAAGGATTAATGTCAAAGAGTGCCGAAACCACCGCTTCATCTGCGCATTCAGTCTTGATGCTCCGTGCAATACGAGAGCCGATGGCACCGCAGCCTAAAACACCTACTTTGATTTTAGAACTTCCCTTGGTTCTTGATGGAGACAATGACATTATCAATAAGCCGTATTTTGCCGAATAAAACACTCAAGGCAATTAAAACTTGACCTTTGAGCGTCTTTAAAGGCTTTAATGTACCTGCATCCACACATGCGACGTACTGAATATTTCCGTCTGAATATTGTCTGATCATCCGACTAATCAAACCGTTCAAATAAGAAGCCCGTCGTTCCCCTGCTTTAATATGATTAGCGGCACTCTTAAGAGCCCGGTATAATACAGGAGCCTGAGCACGTTGGTCTTTTGACAAATAAACGTTGCGAGAACTGGCGGCCAATCCGTCTTTTTCGCGCACTGTCGGCAAAACATGAACACAAACAGAAAAATTTAAATCCAGGGCCATTTGCTTAAGGATAACCGCCTGCTGCGCGTCTTTTTGCCCAAGGTACATAACATCCGGAAGAACTATATTCAGAAGCTTAGCTACGATCGTCGCAACACCCCTGAAATGCCCGGGCCTATATTTTCCGCAAAGCAAATCCGAAATTTTTTCTACGTCGATGTATGTCAAATAGCCATTAGGATAGATGACATTATCCGACGGAATAAAAAGAATGTCAACATTTTCTTTTTCAATCATCGTCGCATCGTGTTTAATGTCCCGTGGATACCGACTTAAATCTTCACGGACCCCAAACTGTTTGGGGTTGACATATATGCTCACTACACACACGCTGCACTCTTTAACAGCACGCCGTATCAACGACAAATGCCCCTCATGCAAATAGCCCATCGTCGGAACAAAGCCGATCTTCTGCCCTTTACGGCGAGGCTCTCTTAACAATTGACGTAAATGTTCTATGGTTCTAACAATGCGCATAAAGCAGGATTTATTTCCTTTAAAGGCCCCATCACAAAGGAACGTTCCAGCATCTTTGGATGAGGGATCAATAGTTTGGGAGTGATTAATTTAACATCATCATACAATAAAATATCAATATCAATGACCCTCGGCCCATGGACAACCTTCTTAATACGCCCAAGTTGGCGCTCAATGGCTTGGGTCATCACCAGGAGATCTTCAGGAGAATAAACAGTTCTAGCCTTGAGAACCGCATTAAGATATTTGTCACCGGCAAAAGGACCTACAGGATCGGTTTCTATAACGGAAGAAACTTTTAAGATTGTCAAACCGCAAGCTTTAAGCTCTTGGATAGCCTTTTGAATATATTGAAGGCGATTACCTAAATTAGAACCTAATGCTAAATATACAATAGACATAGAATGCTTTAAAATTTATATTGCGGACGGGTGACTTAAAATTGATGTTAAAGAGCGGACAGTGACTGCTTGCTATAGAATTTTAGCCAACCGCCCAACAGCTTCGTGAATGCGCTCCGTAGACAGGGTCAGAGCCATACGTACATAGCCCTCTCCGGCACGACCAAAACCAATCCCCGGCGTCACAACAATGTCTGCCTCATCTAAGAATGCTTTTGCACAGCTCATCGAATCAGTAAACTTTGAAGGCAGTTTAGCCCAAACATAGAACGCACCTTTAGGAGGCTCGATCTTCCAGCCGATGGAACGCAACCCATTGATCAAGGCGTCCCTGCGGGTCTGATATTCAGCACGCATATCATCAATTTCACGCGGATCCATATTTAAAGCAGCTATCCCTGCGTACTGAATGGCATTAAATACCCCGGAATCACAATTGGATTTAACACGGGCCAAAGCAGATACCAGCGTCGGATTACCGCAAGCCCATCCTAAGCGCCATCCGGTCATATAGTAGGTCTTAGAAAAAGAATGAAATTCAATCGCAATTTCACGGGCCCCATCCACTTCTAAAATACTAGGCGGCTTAATGCCATCATAATAAACTTCTGAATAAGCAAGGTCGGAAACAATGATAATCCCTTTTGATTTGCATACCGCCACAAGATCCTGATAGAACTTCTTATCTGCAATGGCCGCTGTGGGATTATTGGGATAGCAGATAAAAATGGCTTTAGCTTTTTTGATATTTTCAATATCTTCGATTTTAGGTAAAAAATCATGCGAAGCTTTAAGCGGCAAATACTGGATTTTTCCGCCGGCAAAAGTCACAGCCGCCTGATAAGCCGGATAAGCTGGCTCGGTTAAAACCACCTTATCTCCGGGATTAATAATCCCCAATGGGAGGTGGGCGATGCCTTCTTTAGAGCCAATTAAGGGATAAATCTCTGTTTGGGGTTCTAAGGGGACCCCGAAGCGATTATTGAACCATTTAGCGATCTCTAGACGCAACTGCGGCACCCCTGCATCAAAAGGATAATGATGATTACCGACATCATCGACAGCACTTTTAAGGGCATCGATAATCACCTGATGCGTGCGTTGATCTGGGTCACCAACGCCTAAATTAATGACGTCACGGCCTGCTGCTATGGCCGCTCGGCGGGCACGGTCGATTTCAACAAAAAGGTATGGCGGCAATGATTGCAATCGTTCGGAAAATTCGATCTTAAACTCACCATCGGTCGACATAATTTTAAGCTCCCTTGATCCGTTATATTTTTATTTAAGTCCCAATACATCCTGCATATCGAACAGGCCCTTTTTCTTTTTGGACAAAAATTTTGCCGCAACCAAAGACCCTTCGGCAAAAATGTCGCGGGTCTTGGCATGGTGATGGATAGAAATCAAATCGACGGGACTTTCAAAAGAAATGGTGTGGTCTCCGACGACTTCTCCTTCCCGAATAGAAGCGATATCATGAACCTTATTTTTGGAATAAACTTGCGCTATCTGGGCCATAGTCTTGGCAGTCCCCGAAGGAGCATCTTTCTTATGCACATGATGCGTCTCGCTTAAAGAAATTAAATAATCTTTTCCGGTAACTTGTGCGGCTTGACGGATCAGGCCAAATACCAGATTGACCCCGACAGACATATTAGAAGAAAATACAACAGCAATTTTGGCAGATGCTTTTTTAATAAGCCCTATTTGGGACTGTGTCAATCCTGTTGTGCCGATGACCATATTTACACCATACTTCTGACAAGATTTTAAATGGGCTATCGTAGCCTCAGGAGTTGTGAATTCAATAAGCACATCAGTTCCCTTTAAAGCAGCATCTTCAAAATTGACCGGAATATTAAAAGACAGCAAAGGAACACCAGGCCGGTTCTTGCTCTCTAAAAGCGCTGAAATCTTAAAAGCTCTATCCATAAGGGCTAATGCAGTTATGCGCTGGCCCATCCTGCCCTGACAACCGGAAATAGCAAGTTTAATCATTTGATTTTCACCCTTTAATCAAGCCATAATTCCTTAAGGCTTCTCTGAGTTTAGCTAAATTGGCTTCTTCCATATCACACATAGGAAGACGTAAAACCCCATTACATAATCCCATCATCTCACATGCTTTTTTTACAGGAATAGGATTTGTCTCAATAAATAAGGCTCTAACCAAAGGCAGAAGTTTCAAATTGATCTCCTGTGCTTTCTTTATATCTCCTTGATTAAAAGCACTGATCAGTAACGCCACATCACGGGGGGCAATATTGGCCGCCACAGAAACCACTCCCACCCCACCGATGGCCAAAATAGGCAGGGTCAAAGCATCATCTCCTGATGTGATGAAAAAATCTTTGGGACAAAGCTCTTTAATACGCAACATCTGATCCAAAGAGCCGGACGCTTCCTTGACCCCGACAATATTCTTAAAATCAGAAGCTAGGCGGGCCATCAAATCAGGCTCAATGTTCCTTCCTGTCCTCCCGGCAATATTATAAAGAATAATAGGAATCTGCGCTGATTCACTGACAGCCTTATAATGCAAATAAATACCTTTATTGGTCGGCCTATTATAGTAAGGAGTGACTACCAGAACCGCGTCGGCACCTACCCTGGCGGCATGCTTGGTCATATGGACCGCCTCTAACGTAGAATTAGAACCGGTACCGGCGATAACAGGTATTCTTTTAGCTACAGTTTGGACGCACAAGCCTATGACATCTTCCTGTTCTCTCTCGGACAGTGTCGGGGCCTCTCCTGTTGTCCCGCAGGGAACAATGCCGCGGGTGCCTTCCTGGATCTGCCAATCGATCATTTTTTTGAATACAGCTTCATCAACACGATCGCCTTTAAAAGGTGTCACCAACGCCACGATAGAACCGTTAAACATAAAAATATTCTCCTTTAGCGATCAGCTTCGCTGAGCCCTTAAGCCACACATTATCAATTTTACAGCCTTCATCCAAATCAAAAGTAATTTCCAAAATTTCTTTTCCGGCTGTTGACACCTTCATGGAAGCTCCCTTTTGTTTTTTAAGATTAGGATGAGCATGAAGGTAAGCAATCAAAGCCGAGGCAACAGCCCCAGTACCGCAGGCCAATGTTTCTTTTTCTACCCCACGCTCGAAGGTGCGTACCGATACCATGCCTTCACGGGTATGTTCAACAAAGTTAACATTGGTGCCCCTTGGCGCAAACCGGGGATGATGACGGATCAATGCCCCCAGGCTGTTAGCATCCACCTCCTGCAATCCATCAACAAAAACCACTGTATGGGGGACACCCGTATCGATATAATGCACTTCCAATTTTTGATTGGCTACGGTGATATTCAAATGCGGCCTGTAGTCTTTAGGGTTGGATAAACGAACTCGAGCCACCTCCCCATGGGCCTGTGCCAAAATTTCACCAGCCATGGTTTCCATTCCAAATAAGGATTTAGCCGGTTTTAAATTAGCTGCGATATAGGCGGCCATGCACCGGGCCCCATTGCCGCACATCTCCGCTTCCGTACCATCGGCATTGATTATGCGCATCCGGTAATCTGAGGTCGCAGATCTATCCAGCACTAAAACTCCGTCTGCTCCAATGCCGGTTTGACGGGCACAAACTGCAACGGCAAACTCTGCATAATCAAAGTTTCGCCTGGATGCAATTATAATAAAATCATTACCTGCGCCAGCCATTTTTACAAAAGGAATGCTTACCATCTGACGACGATCTCCCCTCGCATTAAATCTTCAAATGTTTCCCGTTGTTTAACGATCTTAAATTTATTACCCTTGACCATAACCTCAGCTACACGCGGCCGGACATTGTAGTTACTGGACATCGCAAACCCATAGGCACCGGCACTCATCACCGCCAGCAAATCGCCGCGATTGACTACAGGCAAAGGTCGGTCTAGTGCAAAAAAATCCCCGCTTTCGCAAATAGGCCCCACCACATCGACCTTGTTCCTAGCAACTCTGCTTTTTTTAATAGGCACAATCTCATGATACGCATCATAAAGCATCGGACGGATCAAATCGTTCATGCCTCCGTCTACAATCACAAACTTCTTGTAACCGTTGTCCTTAACGTAAAGAACCTTTGTAACGAAAATCCCTGCATTCCCTACGATAAAACGCCCCGGCTCCATAATAATCTTCAAACCCGTCTTCTCTAATATGGGCAACACACGATCGGCAAAGTTTTGTGCTGTTTGCGGAACCTCATTCTTATAAATAATACCCAAACCTCCGCCGATATCCAAATATTCGATATGCACGCCAAAAGAACGCAATTCATCAATGAAGGAAACCACTTTCTTAATGGCCCCGACAAAAGGCATTCCCGAAATAATTTGAGAGCCGATATGAATATGGACACCGTTAATATTCACATGACCATATTTTTTCCGGTTCATAAAAATTTGACGGGTGGTTCTTAAATCAATACCGAATTTCTTCTTTAAAGACCCGGTAGTAATATATTCATGCGTCGGAGCCGGGACATCCGGATTGATACGGATGGCCGCCTGCACCTGCCTGCCCATTTGACCTGCGATACGGTTAATTTCCTTTAACTCCGGCTCAGACTCAACATTAAATAAAAGGATACCTGTTTTAATGGCAAAAGCAATTTCTTCCTGTGTTTTTCCAACAGAGGCAAACACTATTTTCTTGGGGTCAGCCTGGGCCAATAAAGCTTTACGTAATTCCCCAACCGATACAACATCTATACCTGCGCCTAAATCTACCAGACTTTTGATCAAACTTAAATTTCCGTTAGACTTCATGGCAAAACAAATAAGTGGGTTGACCCGAGCAAAAGCCTTCTGGATCTTTAAAAAGTGATCTGTGAGCGTCTTGTAGCTGTAAAGATAAAAGGGCGTTCCCACCCGGCCTGCTATTGCGGACACTTTAACATTCTCACAAAAAAGCTCTCCGGCTTTAAAACGAAAATCATGCATATTTTTATTGTCCCAATGCCTTAGCCCATAGGTCTAACTGTTTGTGCACCAAATCGGGATTCGTTGAACCTAAAGAAGCCTTCATTTTAACAGACATCAAAGGATTAAGAAGTTTTTTGACGCTCCCATCCAAAGCCGGCGAATATTGCTTTAACTGCCCCAAGCTCAAGGAGGATAAGGCCCGTCCCCTCTTAAGGCAGTCAGAAACCATCTTCCCCAAGATGTCATGCGCATCCCTGTAAGAAACACCCTTCTTGACTAAATGATCCATCACATCAACGGTGAAAAAACTTTCGTCTTTGACTCGTTGAGCGGCATTGGCCGTCTTAACTTTCAATGATGCAAATATTTTAGTCATTACCAAAAGCATGTTTTTTGTTGTATCGACACTATCAAATAAAGCCGGTTTGTCTAGTTGCAAGTCCCGATTATATGTCAAAGGCAGCCCTTTTAACAGAACATGGATCTGGGTCAAATACCCCACGACTTTTGCACTGCTACCCCGAATCAATTCCAAGACATCGGGATTTTTCTTGTGAGGCATGATCGATGACCCCGTACAGAAACTCTCATCAATATCTATCAGATCAAACTCTTGAGTTACCCAAAAGATCAGGTCTTCTGCCATCCGTGACAGATGGATCGTAGCCAAAGCGCAAGTGCTGATCAGTTCAACGATAAAATCCCTGTCTGATACAGCATCCATGCTATTAGCCGCAACTTTTGAAAAACCCAAAAGTTTAGCGATGTAAAGCCGGTCAATTTTCAGCGAAGTGCCTGATAAAGCACAGCTGCCTAAAGGCATAAAGTCCCCTCGCTTCGCACAATCAAATAACCGCGTTTTATCACGCTCCAACATTTGGACATAAGCCAACATATGGTGTGCCAATAACACCACTTGGGCTGCCTGCATGTGAGTGTATGCCGGAATAATGACATCCGCGTTCTTCTTGGAAAAAACAACGATGGCCTTTTGCAAACCAATAACAGCGGCAGTAAGTTGTGCAATTTCATCACGACAATAAAGTTTCATGTCCAGAACAATCTGGTCATTGCGTGAGCGGGCGGTATGCAATTTATCTGCAGGTTTGCCGATCAAACTCTTCAGACGACTTTGGATATCCGTATGAATGTCCTCTGCTTTAGGATCATACTTAAATTTGCCCTTCTCGATAGACCCCAAAATTTTTTTTAGTCCCGTAACAATTTTGACGGCATCAGATTTAGGGATAATCCCCTGTTTGCCTAACATTTGAGCATGAGCTATCGACCCCACAACATCATATTTAGCCAAACGATGGTCATAGCTAATGCTGAAGGTAAATAAATCAGCCAGCGGGTCAGATTTTTTGCTAAATCGCGCTCCCCAGAGTTTAGACATAGATTTTCCTAAGGTTAATAAGGCATCCCCCAAATCCGAATAAAGCCCTCGGAGAGTTTGGGATCAAAAATATCTTTGGCTCCGTAAGTCGCCAGTTCTTCCTTATAACGGGAATACGGTGATTTACGCCCGGCTACCTGACAACTCCCCTTATATAGTTTCAATTTCACAACCCCGCTGACACGTTCCTGGGTCTTATTGATGAACGCATCTAATTGAAACTTAAGCGGTGTCTCCCACAAACCATAATAGGCCAGTTCGGCATAACGCAAAGAGATCAATTCTTTATAATGCAACGTTTCACGATCCAACACCAAAGCCTCCAGCTCTTTATGAGCTGTGATCAAAATACTGCCTGCGGGATTTTCATAGATCTCGCGGGACTTAATCCCCACTAGACGATTTTCCACCATATCAACGCGCCCCACCCCATTACGTCCTCCGATCTCATTGAGCTTGATGATAAGCTCAACAGGGCCATACGCCTTGCCATTGACCCTGACCGGCACCCCACGTATGAACTCCACCTCGACATATTCTGGCCGATTGGAACACTTTAAAGGATTTTTGGTCATCGTATAAATTTCTTCGGGAGGCTCAATCCAAGGATCTTCGAGCACTCCACATTCAATGGAACGTCCATAAAGATTTATATCCGTCGAGTAGGGACTCTTTTTAGTCACATCGATGGGGATCTTATACTTATGAGCGTATTCTATCTCCTGCTCGCGTGTTTTAAATTCCCAAGTACGCAAAGGCGCCAAGAGTTCCAAATGGGGCGCTAAAATCTTCGCCGTGACTTCAAACCGGACCTGATCATTACCCTTGCCTGTACAACCATGGGCGATCGCTTGGGCCTTTTCTTTTTTAGCCACAAGCACCTGATGTTTTGCGATCAAAGGGCGCGAAAGGGCGGTCGCCAAGAAATACTTTCCCTCATAGACAGCATTGGCACGAATCGCCGGAAACACATAATCTTTGACGAACTCTTGTTTTAGATCCAAAATATAAACCTTAGATGCGCCTGTCGCCAAAGCGCGTTTTTCTATAGCTTTAAAATCACTGCCCTGCCCCACATCCGCCATAAAAGCAATGACCTCAAAACCTTTATCTTTCAGCCAACGGATAAGACAGCTGGTATCTAAACCGCCAGAATAAGCTAAAATCACTTTTTTCATACTAACCTTTCTTTGAGAGCAACTTTAAAAGAACCGCCTTCTGCGCGTGCAAACGATTTTCGGCCTGATCAAAGATCACGGAATGATCTCCGTCAATAATATCTGCCGTTACTTCCATGCCGCGATGCGCGGGCAGGCAGTGCATAAAAATATAGTTACGATCGGCCAATTTTACCAAGTCCTTATTGATTTGATAACCTTTAAATTCCCGAATACGTTTGGCTGTCTCTTTTTCTTGTCCCATGCTGACCCAAACATCGGAATAGACCACATTCGCACCTTTGACAGCTTCCTTTGGATTCTTTCCAAATTCAATTTTGCAGCCATTCCCCCTAGCAATATCCTTCGCAGCATTGACAATCTTAATGTCAGGGCCATAGCCTTTGGGCCCGGCAAACCGCACATTGATCCCGACCTTGACACATGCCATCATGAGCGAATGGAACACATTGTTGCCGTCTCCCACATAAGCCAAGGTCAAAGCCTTAAAACCCTTGAATTGCTCGCGAATTGTTTGAATGTCCGCCAGTGCCTGACAGGGATGATAAAGATCACACAACGCATTGATGACCGGGACATCTGCATATTGGGCAAGTTCGGCAATATCCTTATGATGGTACACCCGGGCGACAATACAATGAACATAACGCGACAATGTCTTGGCCACATCATATGTCGACTCTCGTTTACCTAAGTTTATTTCCTCCGGTCCTAAATAAAGACAGTTCCCACCTAATTCATAAACCCCTACTTCAAAAGACACACGCGTTCGGTTGGATGGTTTTTGAAATACCAAAGCGACCGTCTTACCCTTTAGGTCAGAACGCAGCATTCCTTTCTGTTTTTTTAACATGTCAGCCGAACCTATCAAACTCAAAATTTCTGCGCTTGTATAATCAAGCAACCTGATCAAATCACGTTTCATAAGTCTACTTTCTGTGTCTGACCCACACTCGATGTCAAGGCCCCATCTAAAAGGTGAACAGCCTTGTTAATTTGACGACGAGTTACATTAAGAGCCGGCATGATACGAAGCACATTTCCCTGAGTGCAATTAATAATTAACCCTCGATTAAAACATTCTTTAAAAATGAGGGCGCCATCTATAGTTAATTCTACCCCGATCATAAGTCCTAGTCCGCGCACTTCCTTAATAATGTCATATTTAGATTTTAGTTCTTCCAGCAATCCCATCAAATACTGGCCTTGAACCTTGACATTCTTCAATATCTTATCGGCGTAGATGGCTTTGATCACTCCTAAGGCAGCCTTACATACCAAAGGACTGCCGGCAAAAGTAGATCCATGCATGCCGGGTTTAAACACACCCGCTAACTCTTTTTTAACGATCATGGCCCCGATCGGCAAACCTCCTCCGAGAGCCTTGGCTATACACATAATATCCGGTGTAATACCATAATGCTTATAGGCAAAAATTTCGCCGCAACGCGCCATGCCGGTCTGCACTTCATCAAGGACTAGCAAAATCTTTTTTTCATCACAAATCTGACGAATCGCACGCACATACTCCTGACTGGCTACGTGAATCCCCCCTTCACCTTGGACCAACTCGATCATGATAGCAGCAGTCCTGTCGCTGACCGCGGCTTGCAGGGATGTAATATCATTAAAGGGCACATACTTAAACCCTCCTAAAATAGGAGCAAAACCCTTTTGATGTTTTTCCTGGCCTGTGGCGGCTAAAGCACCCATAGTACGGCCATGAAAAGAATTAATGGTCGTTACAATCTCGTATTTCCTGCCCTCACCCCAGGCCCTAGAAAATTTAATAGCCGCCTCAACGGATTCGGCACCGCTGTTACAAAAAAAGATTTTTCCGTCGAAGGCAATACGGATCAGTTCACGGGCAAGCTTAGCCTGATGAGGGTTGTATAAATTATTAGGCACATGGATCAATTTTCCGATTTGTTCCCGAACCGCCCCCATGACCTTAGGATGACAATGACCTAAATTGCTGACTCCCCAGCCGGGGAAAAAATCTAAATATTTTTTGCCATGAATATCTGTCAGCACAGAGCCCTTGCCCTTGACAAAAATCGCGGATGTCCGCGTATATGTCGAAAGGACACAATCATCATAGGCTTTGAAAATTTCGTCAGCTTTCATTTTTTTATAATCTGGGTCCCAACCCCTTGATCCGTAAAAAACTCCAACAGTAAAGCGTGCGGCAGGCGAGCATCAACGATGTGAGTTTTATTCACACCCCCGCCCTTTAAGGCTTCAACACAGGAATTAACTTTAGGTATCATGCCTCCGGCAATGACTTCGCTTTTGATCAGCTCATCAACTTCAGCCAAAGTTAACGTTGAAAACAAAGTGCTGATATCTTTTAAATCACGCATGACACCGGGCACATCAGTCAAGAGAACCAATTTCTCTGCCTTCATGGAATTGGCAATGGCACTGGCCACCTCATCGGCATTGACATTATGCGGCTGCTTTTCCATTGTCATCCCCATCGGAGAAACCACCGTAATCTGTCCCTGTGCTAAATGCGCCTCCAAATGTTCCCGATTAACTGACGTGATCGTGCCTACAAACCCCAAATCCCTATCGGCCTTTTTCTTTTTTACAAAAATAATATTCTCCTGCCCCCGAAGACCGGTAACATCTCCTTTAAACATTTTTATTTCCTGTACGATCTGATTATTTAATTTTTCTAACTCTTCCCCAACTATTCCCAGCGTTTCTTTGTCTGTCACCCGAATCCCATCAACAAACTCATTCTTCAGCCCCTTTTCCTTCATTCGCGCCGAAATATGCGGACCGCCGCCATGGACAATGATGACACGTATTCCGACAAAACTTAAAAACACAATGTCCTGCAAAACATTATGCCGGATCTTAGGATCATCTAAAATACTGCCTCCGTATTTAATTACAAAAATCTTGCGGCGAAAAGCATGAATGTAAGGAATAGCCTCGATCAAAATAGACGCTTTTTTAACGATTTGTTCCATTAATTGTACTCCCCGTTAATGCGCACATATTCATAAGAAAAATCACAGGTATAGACCGTGGCATGAGCTGAACCCAGATTCAATCGAACCTTAATGGCTATCTCTTTTTTATCAAACGGAGAAAAAGTGATCTTCATATTATGCTCATTAATCTGACCATACCCCAAAGAACCCACCGCCGCACCAACCCTCCCCCAATTAGGATTACTGCCAAAAGCTGCGGTCTTAACAAGGGCAGAATTTGCGATTGCTTTGGCAATCTGCTTGGCCTGAGCTTCATTACGGGCTCCTTTAACATCAATCGTCAAAAACTTGGTAGCGCCTTCGCCGTCATGGACGATCTTTTTCGCTAAATCAATGCAGGCCCATTCCAGAGCCTGGACAAATTTCTTAAAATCCTGATCCTTACGCGATATCGTTTTATTATGCGCCTCTCCATTAGCCTGAATGGTCACCATATCATTAGTGCTCATGCATCCGTCAACCGTGATACTATTAAATGACCGGTCCACCGCCTCTTTTAAAGCAAGCTTTAACATCCTCAAGGAAATGGCCGCATCGGTGGTGACAAAGCCAAGCATGGTCGCCATATTAGGCTCTATCATCCCGGATCCTTTGGCACAGGCCCCGATAGTCACTTTTTGACCTGCTATCACTACCTCAACCGCCATTTCTTTAAGTTTGAGATCCGTTGTCATAATAGCCCGGGCGAATTTGCGGCCGCTCTTAGGACTTAACCCCTTGATCAGGGCGGGGAGACCATCAACAATTTTATTAAAGGGCAGCTGTTTGCCGATAATACCTGTTGATGTCACTAAAACTTCTGAAGGATCTATCCCAAGAAGCTGGGCGGCAAGCTCAGTCGATTTATAAGCATATTGCAAACCCAATCGACCGGTATAACAGTTGGCATTCCCTGAATTGACCAAGACAGCACGTCCGAGACCGCTTTTAATATGTTTCATGCTCACAACCAAGGGTGCCGCTTTGATCGAATTCTTGGTAAACACCGCAGCCGTATTCGCCTTAACTTCTGAAAGTATTAACCCCAAATCCGGCTTCCCGGAACGTTTAATACCCGCTGAAATACCATTAGCCAAAAAGCCTTTAGGTGCTGTTATGCCCCCTTGGATTATTTTCATAACAGCCCCTCGATCTCATTAAAACCATACATGATATTCATATTCTGCACAGCCTGCCCAGCTGCCCCTTTAATTAAATTATCAATTGTTGATGTGATAACCACCATTCTCTTATCCCGGCTTAAAGCTAAACCTAAATCACAAAAATTAGTATTAGTAACATTTTTAATCTCCGGCTGTTCACCGGCCGGATGCAAGCGTACAAACGGTTCAATCTTATAAAACTTCTTATATAATGCATGCAATTGATTTAAAGTGGTGCTTTCCTTAAGTTGCACGTACATGGTATTGAGAATCCCCCTTGTGATAGGCAGCAAATGGGCCACAAAATGTATGGGTATAGATCGACCTGCCAACCCATATAAATACTGTTCAATTTCAGGAGCATGCTGATGACTTAAAACTTTATAAGCTTTAAAATTTTCATTTACTTCACAAAAATGTAAAGCTACAGAAGCCTTGCGCCCAGCCCCTGAAACCCCTGATTTAGCATCTATCACGATCGACAAAATATCCTTATGGGTACAGGCTAAAGGCGCCAAACCTAAAATAGCCGCCGTTGGATAACAGCCGGGATTGGCAATAAACTCGGCATTCTTAATTTTCTGACGAAACAGCTCCGGCAGCCCATAGATAGCTTTGCTCAAATTCTTCTTATCTGAATGTTTATGCCCATACCAGGTTTCATAAACCTTGCTCTTTTTAAAACGATAATCCGCACTGAGGTCTATCACCCTGAGCCCGGCCTTTAATAATTTTCCGGCAACTTTCATGGATTCCGTATGCGGCAGAGCTAAAAACACGATATCGCATTTTTGAACCGCTTCCTCAATATCAAGCTTATGACAAACGAGGGTCGTACGGTTTATGAATTCCGGAAAAATAGAAGCTACCGGCCCTTGAGTATTATTAGCTGCCACATAGGTCAGGCGTACTCCGGGATGCCCTAAGAGCAAAGCTAAGGCTTGCTGTCCGGTATAGCCACTTACACCGAGAACGCCGGCACGTATGGTTTTCAACGGGTATTCATGATATTTGTTATTCATATATTCTTTCCGTCGGCAAAAGCCCCTTCAATGAATTGTTTTATAATAAATAAAAAAGCCCATCTCGTCAACGTATTTCGAAGGGAGATGGGCTATTTTATTTTTATATTTTAATAGGGGTTAACGTTTAACCCACTGGAATTTACGGCGCGCTCCCTTTTGACCAGGTTTTTTTCTTTCTTTCATTCTGTCATCACGAGTCAAACAGCTGGCTTTTTTCAAAATCCCGCGGGTCAAAGGATCACAGGAAATAATAGCACGGGACAACCCCAATTTAAAAGCACCCGCCTGTCCTGTGGAACCCCCTCCGGTGACACGCACAGCGATATCAAATTTATTTTCCAAATTAACCAGCTTTAAAGGCTGCATGATCGAAATACGATCCGTTTCACGAGGAAAATAATTTAAGAATTCACGTTTATTAACCAAAATTTTACCGGCCCCGGGAGTTAATACAACACGGGCCACTGAGCTTTTACGACGACCTGTCCCTGCATATTTAACGACTTCAACCATAAAATAATCTCACCTTTACGATTAAACTTCTAGAACAATTGGTTTTTGTGCTGCATGCGGATGAACTTCACCCGCGTAAACTTTTAACTTACTTGTCTGTTTATACGCTAACGGACCTCTTGGGAACATACGCGATACCGCCAACTCCAGGACTTTCACCGGTCGTTTGGCTAACATATTTTCTAATGTCATTTCCCTGAATCCGCTGGGATAACCGGTATAACGGCTATACACCTTATCTGTTAATTTCTTACCGGTCACCTTGACTTTATCAGCATTGATAATGATCACAGTGTCTCCGGTATCCAGAAAAGGCGTATAAATACGTTTGTGCTTACCGCGCAAGACAGAAGCGGCACGAGCTGCGACCTTGCCCAAGATTTTATCTTTGGCATCGATCACATAGCACTTATGTTCAATTTCATCAACTTTTGGTAAATACGTTTTCATAGACACAACCTTAGATAATGTTTCTGCAAGATTCTAAAATATACCACTTTTTCGCCGAATGTCAAATTTATTTAATGTTTAATATTTTACTTAAAGATTGTAACTCAAAGTAGGACAAAATAAGGAAAAAAGCTCCATAGATCAAAAACACCTGTTAATTTGTAAGTTTGCGAACAAAACAAAAGACAGGAGATCATATGGAGCAAAAGAATTGTAACATTAAGAAACGTAAATACACGCATTTAAAAGAATGGGAACGTTACAAAATAGAGGCCCTGTGGGCAGGCAAAAAGAAGCCTGATGAAATTGCCCTGATACTCAAGCGTTCCAGGTCAACAATCTATGCGGAAATAACCCGTGGCATAAGGATGCATATCGATCAACATTTAGCTTACAAGAAAGTCTACCGGGCGAATGTAGGACAGAAAGACTACCTAGACAAAGGCAAGAACAAACAGCGAGGTTTAAAAATAGGCAAAGACACAAAACTTGAGGCCTATATTCGAGAAAAGATTCTTAAATATCGCTACTCCCCTGATGCGATTATTGGAGAGATAAAAATGAAAGGATTAAAATTTGAAGGAATGATCAGTACTAAAACTTTATACAACTACATCGAGGCCGGAATATTTGCAGGGATTAGCAATGAAAGCCTCTGGGAGAAACGCAAGCGCAAGAAACGAAGCTATCAGCCTGTCCGTCGTATCAGCCTTAATAATCGCACAGGCAAAAGCATTGAGCAAAGGCCATTACACGTTAATGATCGCAGTCAATACGGGCATTGGGAAGGCGATTGCATCAGAGGCCCTCAAGGACTAACTACAAGCCTCTTTACATTGACTGAAAGAAAAAGCTTAGAACAAATTATTATTAAGATCGAGCGTGGTTCTCAGCAAGAGATCAAAGACGCTTTAGACCAACTGGAAGTTAGGTATGGCTCTGAATTTAAATTGAAATTTAAATCGATCACCTTTGATAACGGTGTTGAGTTCTTGGATTGGCGTTCCTTGGAGTTAAGTTCTCTTAACCCAAAAAATAAAAGAACCACATTGTATTTTGCTCATGCTTATAGCGCTTGGGAAAGAGGTTCAAACGAGAATCAAAACAAGATAATTAGACGGTTTATTCCAAAAGGAACAGATATTCATCAAGTCAGCGACAAAGAAATTAAAACCATTGAATCTTGGATGAATAATTATCCTAGAAAACGATTGGGATATAAAACAGCAAACCAAGTAGCTCAGGAAAACTTACAAATTAACAGAATTAAGGGGCTTTAAAATTGTCCGACTTTGAATTACAATTCACCGTTTAATATTTTACTGACATAAGACCCAAACCTTCGGCGGGAGCGGTATCCCAAGCTTCTTTACGGTTGCGAGCCTTTAAAATTTTAGATAGACAGCCCAGCGGCAGTTGGCCTGACCCTATGGCCAAAAGCGTTCCGGCGATATTGCGCACCATCTTATAAAGAAAACCGTCAGCCGTAACGTCTATATATATTAGATCCCCTACTTTCCTAATAACGATCTTTTTAATCGTACGCACGGTCTGGCGTTCGCGACGCAGAGGGTCATACGCCTGAAAAGATTTAAAGTCGTGCTTTCCAATCAAATCTCGTGATGCTCGGCGCATACAAGAAATGTTCAAGGGATAAGGATAAAAATAAACCCGGTCCCTTAAAAAAACCGATCGGTATTTCCGATTTAAGACTGTATAGCGATAAGTTTTTTCTTTGACACTGTACTGAGCATGAAAATCACTTTTTACTTCTTTGACTTCAAGCACAACAATGTCCGACGGTAAAAGGCTGTTAAGAGCTTTTTGAATTTCCAAAGGTTTCATGCGAGTCTCGGCCTTAAAAGACACCACCTGACCATGGGCATGAACACCGCTATCAGTCCGGCCTGAAGCGATCGCATGGGCCGGCTGTTTAAAAACCTTTGAAAAAACAGCTTCCAGCTCTCCTTGAACCGTACGCTCACCCTGAGCCTGAGCCTGCCATCCGCAAAACCCACTGCCGTCGTATTCAATAGTAATCTTAAAATTACGCATATAAATAAAATTATTTATGTTCTAATGCGCTAAAGATGAACAGCTATAAATACTATGTATTCGGCAGGGAATATTTTTGCCGTCTGCTTCGGTTTACAATAAAAATGTTCTATAGATTCTCTTCATTTGGAACATTTTTATTGTAAAGCCTCGCAGACATTTGGCAAAAAATTCCCTATTGTACCGAATACATAGTATTTATAGCTGTCCATCACGCCCAGCGAGTTAGAACAAACTTATCTGCTTTTGATCAAAATTTCTGCGATTTGAACGGCGTTGAGCGCGGCACCTTTGCGCAGATTGTCTGAGACCACCCAGAGATTTAACCCATTGGGAATGGAAATATCTTCACGGATACGACCGACAAAGGTCTCATCACGGCCATCGGCCAAAATTGGCAGCGGATAGACAGAAGACTTAACATCATCAACGACCTTGACCCCGGGAGCCTTACTTAAAATCCTGATCGCCTGAGCGCGAGTGATTTTTTTCTTGGTCTCAATATTGATAGACTCAGAATGGCTGTTTTTAACCGGCACCCGGACACAGGTCGGACACACCTGTATCTTTTGATCATGGAACATTTTGCGGGTCTCATTGACCATCTTCATTTCTTCTTTAGTATAAAAATTATCCACAAACACATCGATCTGAGGAATCAGATTATGGGCAATCGGATGCGGAAACTTTTTAACCGTCTTTTTACCCTTCAGCTGATCTTCCAGTTCAGACACAGCCTCAGCACCAGCCCCAGAAACAGCTTGATAAGTAGAAACCACAATGCGCTTGATCCGACCGAAGTCATGCAAAGGCTTTAAAGCCACCAGCATTTGTATAGTCGAACAATTGGGGTTGGCAATAATGCCCTTATGTTTTTTAATGTCTTCAGGGTTGACTTCCGGAACAACCAACGGCACGTTAGGATCCATACGGAATTGTGAAGTATTATCGATCACAACTGCCCCCGCCTTGGCCGCGATCGGCGCCCATTTTTTAGAAATTTCAGCACCCGGAGAAGATAAGACAATATCCACCCCATTAAATACATCCCGGGTTAAAGGCACATAGTTATGCCCATCCAGTTGGCCACCCGCACCGCTGGGTGAAATTAACACCAATTTGTTGATAGGAAATTTGCGCTCTTTGACAATGCGGTACATGCACTGACCAACCGCGCCCCGAATGCCTAAAATGGCAACATTGTATTTCTTCATACTCATATTCCGTTTTTTAAAAAGTTAATTTTTTAAGAGATTATTTACAACCAAATCCCCTACTTCGGTAGTTGAATATCCCATTTTCCCGGCAGCTAAATCTTTGATCTTTGTTACCACCACATGTTTAACCGCATCCTCAATAGAAGATGCCGCCTTATCTTCCCCAATCTGCCTTAAAAGCATAGCACCGGCACAAATCGCAGCCAGAGGATTGATGATATTCTTGCCCGTATATTTGGGTGCGGAGCCACCGATCGGTTCAAACATAGAAACGCCGTGAGGGTTGATGTTGCCTCCCGCAGCAATTCCCATACCACCTTGGATCATGGCCCCTAGATCAGTGATGATATCCCCAAACATATTATCGGTCACAATCACATCAAACCATTCCGGATTCTTCACAAACCACATCGTGGTTGCATCCACATGAGTATATTCTGTTTTTATATCGGGATATTCCTTCGCAACCTCATAAAATGTGCGTTCCCAAAGATCAAAAGCAAACGTCAAAACATTAGTCTTACCGCAAAGGGTCAGCTTTTTCTTTTTCCCATGCCCACGGGTATATTCAAAAGCATAACGAACACAACGTTCGATCCCGCGTCTAGTATTGTGAGAAATCTGGATCGCAACCTCATCCGCTGTCCCTTTATTTTGAAATTCGCCAAGCCCCTTGTAGAGACCTTCGGAATTTTCGCGAACAACGACAAAATCAATGTCCTGCGGCTTTTTGTCCTTCAAAGGGCAAAAACGTTCATCAAATAGCGTAACCGGCCGCAAATTAATATATTGATCCAGATCAAAACGTAAGCGTAATAATATCCCCTTTTCCAATATCCCGGGCTTCACATCAGGATGACCGATAGCACCCAGATAGATGGCATCAAATTTTTTCAATTCCGAAATCGCAGAATCCGGCAAAACCTCTTGAGTCCGTAAATATCTTTCTCCGCCAAAATCATAGGTATTCGCTTCATATTTAAAACCATACTTTGACGAGGCCGCCTCCATGACTTTAAGACCTTCCCTGATCACTTCAGGCCCTGTTCCGTCACCAGGAATAATGGCAAGATTGTATGTTTTCATTCTTTATACCTCTTAACAACTAAAGTGGCATTATGTCCGCCAAATCCAAGCGAATTAGATAGTGCTACATCCACCTGCACCTTGCGGGCAGCATTGGGAACATAGTCCAGATCACAATCAGGGTCCGGAGTTTCATAATTAATCGTAGGGTGCACGATGTTATCCCGAATAGACAACACACATGCGACTAGCTCAATGCCACCCGCCGCGCCAAGCAAATGGCCTGTCATAGATTTAGTCGATGAAACGGGAATCTTCTTTGCATGCTCACCAAATATTTTCTTAATCGCTAATGTCTCAATTTGGTCATTGAGTTTAGTTGAGGTGCCGTGCGCATTAATATAGCTGATATCTGTGATCTTTAAGCCAGCATCTCGGATCGCCATATCCATAGACTTGATCGCTCCCAAACCCTCCGAATGAGGCGCTGTAATGTGATAGGCATCCGAAGTCCGGCCATAACCGGCTAGTTCCCCCAAAATTTTGGCTCCACGGCTACGGGCAAACTCGAGACTTTCTAAAATCACAATCCCAGCTCCTTCACCCATCACGAATCCATCACGGTTTAGATCAAAGGGCCGGCTGGCTTTGTGAGGAACATCATTTCTTTTGCTTAAAGCCTTCAAAGCACAGAATCCTCCTAATCCAAGCTTGGAGGTGGCACTTTCAGCCCCCCCGGCAATTACCACATCAGCCTCACCGTGTTGTATCATCCTCATCCCTTCACCGATACAATTATTCGCCGTTGCACAGGCTGTCGCAATAGCAAAACAAGGACCGGTAGCCCCTGTATTGATAGACACCTGGCCCGCAGCCTCATTAATGATCATTCGGGTAATAAAAAACGGAGAAATACGCCCCGGCCCCTTCTCTATATATTTGTCATATTCTTCTTCAGCAGAAAAAATACTGCCAATACCTGATCCTATGATCACCGCGGCACGAGAAGTATCCATCTGACGGATGTCTAATTGGGCCTGGGCAAGAGCTTCATTGGCCGCCACTACGCCAAACTGTATAAAACGTGATATGTTACGCGCATCTTTGGAATTAAAGTGCTGCAAGGGATCATAATCTATGACATCACCGTTGATACGCGAATCAAAAGCCGCTGGATCAAAATGACTGACAGGACGAATGCCGCTCTGGCCTTTGAGCAAAGCCTGCCAAAACTTTTCAACCCCGCATCCAACCGGTGAAAGGACTCCCATACCGGTTATAACAACCCGTTTTGTATGCATTGGTTAAACACCCCTTATTAAAGATTTGCCCCTGCATTTTGCTGTGTTAAAACAGCTGCAGGGGCAAGGCAAAAAATTAAAAACGCTTAAAAATAAAACTAAGCGTTAGATTTCTCTTCGATGTATTTGATGGCGTCGCCGACCGTTTTCATTTTTTCAGCGTCTTCATCAGGAATTTCAACATTAAATTCCTCTTCCAAAGCCATGATAAGCTCAACGGTGTCCAAAGAATCCGCACCTAAATCATCCACAAAAGAGGCATTTGGCGTCACTTCTTCGGGTTTGACTCCCAATTGTTCCGCGATAATTGTCTTGATTTTGCTTTCTACTGCCATGTGTTCCTCCTTGATTTGTCTTAACTATTATATCGTCAAACCGCCATCGACAACGATTGTCTGTCCGGTAATATAATTTGCCGATGGAGAAGCTAAAAACAAACAAACACCTGCAACATCTGAAGTTTCACCAAAACGAGCTAAAGGAATATGTTCCAAGAGCTTCTGCTGCATGACCTCGGATATTTTTGCTGTCATATCCGTACGGATATATCCGGGCGCGACCACATTAGCTGTGATATTCCTTTGGGCAAACTCACGAGCCACTGATTTTGAAAAAGCAATTACTCCTGCTTTGCTGGCCGCATAATTGGCTTGGCCCGCATTTCCTGTTATTCCTATCACAGAAGAAATGCTGATAACCTTGCCCTTTTTGGCTTTTAACATCGCCTTGGTTACAACCTTGGTAACATTAAAAACCCCCTTAAGATTGACCTTAATGACTTCATCCCAGTCACTTTCCTCAAGCCTTAAGAGTAAATTATCCCGCGTGATGCCAGCGTTGTTGACTAATATATCAATGCGTTTATGAATGTCAAGAATTTTATTAACCGTTTCTTGCACTTGAGCTAAAACGGTCACATCACAGCCAAACCCATCGGCCAAGAAACCCTGAGCTTTGATTTCATCTGCAACGGTTTTTGCCTGTTGTTGATTACGGCCTATAATGATGACCAAAGCTCCTTCTTTGGCAAAAGCTTGGGCAACACTCAAGCCTATCCCACGGGTAGACCCTGTAACCAAAACCACTTCATCCTTAAATAACAAAAGACCCTATCCCTTCATTTTTGTAAGATTGGTATCACTGCGATTAGTATATTATCAATGAAAAACATTGCTGCAAGTAAAAACTTCAAGTATTTAACTCCGGGCTGAAAGCTCAAAAGAAACCGAACGAGCTTCAGGGATGGCATGGGGTTTGTCCAAGCGCACATACGCGCCTTGCACTCTAAGGTCAGACATGATCCCCGCCAAAATCCTGCCAGCCAGTTTTTCTAATAAATTGCACCTGGATCGCTTAACGGTGTTAATAACGCGAGCAACTACAGCTTCATAATTAAGCGCGTCATCAAGTCTGTCAGTACGGCAAGGTTTGGAGCCATCGTATTCAATGGTGATGTTGATCACCAGCTCCTGTTGATTGACCCTCTCCCAAGAATGAGCGCCTATAATCGTCCTGACCTTCAAATCATTGATTCGGATAACAGCCATGCGCTTACTCCCCCCAACCGGCCCCGTTGCGCGCTAACAATCTGGCGATGAATTATATTAAACTTTCCCCACCGTCATTTGTAATAATTTGTCCGGTCATATAGTCATTTTCTATCAAAAACTGAATGCTCTGGAGGATATTACAGGGATTCCCGATTTTTTGCAAAGGGATCTGACGCGAACGCTTAAGACGATCATCCGGTTGATTATTGACTGGAGCTAAGATCATCCCCGGAGCTACCCCATTAACCCTGATATGCGGCCCCCATTGCACCGCAGCCATTTTTGTGAATTCCTTCAAAGCTTTTTTAGTCATCAGATAATCCGAATAACAGGTCTTATTCTTGACAACATTAGCATCAATAAAGTTGATTACCTGCCCATGTTTGACCAGTCTTGCGAAAGCGCAAGTTAAAATATAAGGAGCCTTAAAATTAATATTCCAATGAGTATTAAAAAGAGTCAGATCACGGTCATCAAAACGGTTAGGCATAAAGATCGAGGCACTGTTAACCAAAACATTTAAATTGGGGAAAGATTGCACGACTTCAGGGATAAGCTTAAGGACCTGAGCTTCATCCGCCAAATCACAACAAAAAAGTTCACAGCGCATCCTTTTTTTATATATGCATGCGGCTGTCGCCATCGCATCGGCCTTAGAATGATGATAATGCAATGCTATATGATACCCCTGCTTTGCCAAATGCAAAGCGACCTGCCGGCCAAGGCGTTTGGCCCCACCGGTTACCAAGGCTGTTCCTTTGATTTTGGAAGGCATAATTTTATGCGATAAGCGACAAAAATTCCTTGCGGGTCGCGTCTTCCTTGCGAAAAACACCCAAAAGGCAGGAGGTTTTCATGACTGAATTTTGTTTTTCAACCCCGCGCATCATCATGCACAAATGCTGAGCCTCGATCACAACCCCAACCCCCAAAGCACCGGTAACATCCATCAAGGTCCGAGCGATCTCCTTGGTCAAATTCTCCTGCACTTGCAGACGGCGGGCATACATATCCACGATACGGGCGATTTTGGATAAACCGATAATTTTGCCCTTAGGGATGTACCCCACATGCGCTTTACCGAAAAATGGCAAGAGATGATGTTCACACAATGAATATAACTCAATATTCTTAACAACGACCATTTCATCATTGTCTGACGTAAAAATAGCTCCGTTAACAACGTCATTGATATTTTTTCTATAACCCTGAGTCATAAATGCAAAGGCCTCGGCTGCCCGGACCGGCGTCTTCACAAGCCCTTCACGTTTAGGATCTTCTCCAATAAACTCGATCATCTTACGAAAATATAAGTCCATGGTTTTCCCTTTCACACATTATGATTTGAAATATTACCATATTGAATATTTCCTGTCTATGTTATAATCTCAGGTTATGATTCCTTATGCCGACTACCATATGCACACTCCGCTTTGCGGGCACGCCACAGGTAACCCTGAAGAGTACGTTAAACAGGCCCTTAAAATGGGACTCAAGGAAATCGGATTCTCTGATCATGCTCCCATGGTCAACAAACCGATGCCCAAGGTGACCATGTCTTTTGAGCAATTACCTGAGTATCACGCCATGATCGAAGATGTGCAAAAACGCTACGCTTCCCAAATCAGAATTAAGATCGGCATAGAGGCAGATTTTCTTCCCGGGTATGAAGACAAAACCAAATCTATTATCCAAAGCTACCCTTATGATTATGTGATCGGTTCCGTGCATTTCATTGATGACTGGGCCTTTGATGATCCGGCGACCCGTGAATATTGGAAAATACACGATGTTGATGTCGTCTATCATAAGTACTACGCGCTTTTAAGACGGTCTGCTAATACCGGATTCTATCAAATTATAGCTCATTGCGATCTGCCTAAAAAATTTGGCTCCAGGCCAACGGTCGACTTGACAGACGATATTAAAGCGACCGCAAAAGTATTCAAGGAAACAGGAGTCGCCATTGAGATCAACACCTCAGGACTGCTCAAGCCTATCGGTGAAATGTTTCCTTCTCTGGACTGTTTAAAAATTTATCGTGAAGCGGGCGTGCCTTTGGTCTTCGGTTCCGATGCACACGACCCCTTGAATGTAGGCAGAAATTTTGATCTCGCCTTAGACTTAGTTAAATTGGCAGGTTATAGCGAATATCTTCTCTTCAATAAATGTCAAATTGAAAAAAGAATTAAGATATGATCCCCATTCAAGGCCTTGACCATGTAGCATTTAACGTGCGTGATTTGGATAAATCCTTGGAATTCTATACCAAGGTGCTTGGCCTTGAAATCACCGCGCGTGAATTTTCCAAACCCGGCATTGAATATTTTCTGGATTGCGGAACTTCGCTCTTAGGAATTATCCAAGCCAAAACTTTCAGTCACAGCCATTATTTTGCTAACGAGGGATTGGGAGCCAATCATTTTTCCTTCCGTATTCACAGCAGTGACTTTGACGCCATGATCATTCATTTGCAAGCCCACCAGGTCAAAATCGAATTTTCTAAAAAACGCCCGAAATCCTGGTCAATTTATTTTTATGACCCCGATGGCAATAAATTAGAAGCTACCGCTTGGCCCTTGGAAGATCGATCTAGCTCCCTGGAATAAAATCCATTTTAGGTGTAATCTCTAAAATGGTTTCCGCAATCAATTGGGAGCAGGAATCCAAATCATCCAGGGAGCAAGTTTCTACTCTCGTGTGCATGTAACGATTAGGCACGCTGATCAAAACCGTAGCTACTCCCTCACGGTTTAACTGCATGGCTCCGGTATCCGTTCCATCGGGCCGCCCAAGAGATGAAAATTGATACGGAATTTTCTTACGTTTGGCGATTTCAATAAACATTTTCCCAAGAGCGCGATTGATCGCCGGTCCTGCATGCAGGACCGGTCCTTTTCCCAAAGCTACCTCACCGACCATACGTTTATCAATACCCGGTGTATCCGAAGCAAAGCCTACATCTACCGCAATACCAACTCGAGGGTTAATACCCCAGGCGCTGGTTCGCGCGCCCCGCAACCCCACTTCTTCCTGAACGGTGGAGACCCCATAGACCCCGACGTCTTTTCGCAATTTCTTTCCGCTTAAAATTTTGATGGCCTCAGAGACCACAAAAGCCCCCACTTTATCATCGCAACCTTTGGAAGAAAATAAATTATTACGCAATTCCAAATAATTAGGCGCAAAGGAAACAGCATCGCCCAAAGCCACGACTTTCAAGGCGTCCTCTCGGTCTTTAGCTCCGATATCAATCCACAAATCCTTGATAGGCACACTTTTATTACGGTCGCAATCTTCCATTAGGTGTATGGGTTTCTTACCGATGACTCCATCAACCAATCCTTTATCACTCTGGACTTTCACCTGGGAACCTGGCAATACACCGGAGTCAATGCCTCCGACAGGAACCACACATAAAAAACCTTCCGTCGTAATGTGACTGACAATAAAACCGATCTCATCACAATGCCCAGCTAGCATGATCTTATATTCTGCTTTAGGATTTAACACAGCAATAGCATTGCCGTGCACATCCCGCTTAATAGCCTGTGCATAAAGCCCCGTCCTCTTGGCCCACACATTTTGACTGGCCTCTTCAAAACCTGAAGGACCGCATTGACTTAAGAAATTACATAAAAACTTCTTAGATTCAGTGTTCATACGCCCTCTTTCCCGTAACGTTGTTCTATGTATGTTTCCAAAATATCTATGAATTCTTCCTTGATACATTCACCTTTTAACATTTTGAATTCTTTACCGTCTATATACACCGGCGCAATCGGATTTTCGGATGTCCCGGGCAAACTGATACCAATGTCTGCATGGCGGCTCTCCCCTGGGCCATTGACAACACAGCCCATGACCGCAATTTTCATTTCTTCAATCCCAGGATACTGCTTTTGCCATAAAGGCATTTTTAATTTGATGTGGTTGTTGATGTCTTGAGCCAAGTATTGAAAAAAATTAGAACTGGTGCGTCCGCAGCCCGGACAGCTGGTCACAGACGGCAAGAAATATCGAAACCCCATGGACTGCAACAGCTCCTTACAAACTTCCACTTCTTTGGCGCGTGGGACATTCGGTTGCGGCGTTAATGAAACACGGATCGTGTCCCCTATCCCCTGCTGTAACAAGATCGATAGTGCCGCAGCAGATGACACGGTCCCTTTAATGTCTGCCCCAGCTTCTGTCAGCCCTAGATGTAAAGCAAAATCGCAAGCGGCAGCAAGACGCTGATAAACTGCAACCATATCCTGCAACCCTGACATCTTAACGCTTAAAACTAATTTTTCCCGAGATAACCCTAACTTTAAAGCATATTCCGCAGAACGCAGGGCACTTTGTACCATTGCTTCACGGGTGATCTCTTTAAAATCTTTAGGTGCAGATGATTTAGCATTATGCTCCATCAATTCAGTCAGCAACTCCTGGTCCAAAGAACCCCAATTGACACCTATGCGCACCGCCTTACCATATTCAACGGCAATTTTGACAATCTGGGCAAAGTTATCATCATGCTGGCTACCACGGCCTACATTACCGGGATTGATACGGTATTTATCCAGCAATTGAGCCAACTTCTGATTTTTAGTCAAAAGAGTATGTCCGTTAAAATGAAAGTCACCTATAATAGGAGTCTGAATTCCTTCAGAACGCAGGCGAGTGATGACCTCAGAGGCACCTTGAGCCGCTTGATGGTCATTGATCGTCCAACGTACAAGCTCAGAGCCAGCTGTAATTAATTCTTTAGTTTGAGACAGGGTCTTGACTACATCGCTTGTAGGCGTATCAGTCATAGACTGAATGCGAATGGGACAGCTCGTCCCCAGCTTGAGAGAACCGATCGTGACAGTTGAAGTTTTTCGACGAGATAACATTTGAATTTACACCTTAAGCAAAAATGATATAATTGACGGATATTATAAGAAATGTATTGATAAAAAGCAAGTTATGGAAATATTTCTAGCCAAAACTCAAGGTTTTTGTGCTGGCGTTGCCAGCGCTATAGACATCGTCGAGCTTGCTCTAAAGAACTACGGGGCACCTTTGTATGTCTATCATGATATCGTTCACAATACCTCCGTGGTTGAGGGGATGAAGAACCGCGGGGTGGTTTTTGTTGAATGTCTTAATGAAGTGCCGCAGGGCTCACGTATCATTTTTAGCGCTCATGGTATTCCGCCAAATTTAATCAAGGAAGCACAAGACCGTCAATTAAAGTATGTCGATGCCACCTGCCCCCTGGTGACAAAAGTCCACAAAGAAGCCATTAAGTATTCTAATCAAGGGATAGATACCATACTTATCGGACATGTAGGACATCAGGAATTAATCGGCACCTCAGGTTATGTGCGCGGGAATCTGTTGCATATCATCGAGAATGAAGAAGATGTTCAAAGGTTAAATATTGATCCACAAAAACCCGTCGCCTATATCACCCAAACAACACTATCTGTTGATGACACAAAAAATATTATTAACACCCTAAGAAAAAGGTTTCTCAAACTGATCGACCCTTTGCGTTCGGACATCTGTTATGCAACCCAAAACCGCCAGGATGCAGTCAAAGAACTTGCCCAATTTTGTGACGTTATTATCATTTGCGGTTCCGCACACTCCTCTAACAGCAACCGTCTACGAGAAACAGCAGCCCATATGGGTGTCTCAAGCTATATCATAGATACAGCCGCCCAATTAGATTATTCCATGATACACAATAAAAATAAGGTCGGACTAAGCTCTGGGGCTTCCGTCCCCCGTTATCTGGTAGACGAAATCATTGACAAGATAAAAAGCCATGATCCAGACTCCCAGGTCCACGAATTTAATAACCCGGAAAAGAATATCGTGTTCCCTGTTTTACAATTTAAGGATTAAGCAGAGCTTTTTATGGCAAAATTAATCATCGATAATGTCACTTACGAAGTCCCTGACGGAGATACTATTGCCCAATCCTGTGAAGCTGCGGGTATTCCCTTTTCCTGTAATTCCGGTGTGTGCGGCAGCTGCCAAATTGAAATACTAGATGGTGCAGAAAACTTAAATGAATTAAACAAAGAAGAAATAGATTTAAACCTTGACCGTGATCACCGCTTAGGATGCCAGTGCAAGATCTTAGGCGGGACAGTAAAAGCAACCTATTAAATGTTTATCCTTCAAGAAAGCCCTATTGATATCTCTCAAGCTAAAAACATGTGCAACAACCCTGCCAATGGTGCCTTAGTCAGTTTTGAGGGAATAGTCAGAGCAGATAAGCACAATGGAGGTATCGTCAGCGAGCTTTTATATATTGCTGATACCAAACTTGTTCTTCAGGAAGGTGAAAAAATAATTCAAGAAGCTCTTTCTTCATTCTCTATTACAGAAGCAGTATGCATTCAAAGAATCGGCCAATTAAAAACCTCTGAGACTGCTGTATGGATTGGCGTTTGGGCGCCCCATAGAGATGAAGCTTTTAAATCTTGCCGCTACCTCATAGAGGAAATCAAAAAAAGGTTGCTCATCTGGAAAAAAGAATTTTACACCGATGGCAGCAGTAAGTGGCTCCAAAGGCCCCAAACACTGTCTATCTTTTAACATGAAAATATTCTCTAATGCCCTGCTTGCCCATTACACCACATTTCAATTAGGCGGAGCCTGCCCCTGTCTAGTCGAATGCACAACTCCTGATGAGCTCATTCAAACAATCCAAAAATTAAAAAAAGAAAATACGCCTTTTCTTTTAATTGGCAGCGGATCAAATTTAGTAATCTCAGACCATGGCCTTGATATAACAATCATCCGCTACCTGTCGAAAACACCCCTGATCGAAAACTACGGTCAAGATATAGTGGTATCGGCCAGCACTATCTTAGATGATCTAGCCCTCTTTTGTGTTGATTGCGGATTGGAAGGTCTAAATTTTACGACGGGCATACCGGGAACTGTCGGCGGAGCTGTGGCGGGTAATGCCGGTGCTTGGGGCAAACAAGTGGGAGATGTATTAAAATCCGCCGTTATTATTGACCATCAGGGTAAACCCCAAAACGTCGGGCCTGATCATTTTGCCTTTTCCTACCGGCATTCACGGCTTAAAGAAACGAATGAAATAATTGTGTCCGTCACCTTTATTGGAAAGCATGGTGATCCTGTGCGTTTGGCCCAAGAACGGGCCGAAATCCTTAAACAAAGGGCCGAAAAACATCCCTGTCTAACAACCCATCCCTGTGCTGGTTCTTTTTTCCGGAATATTGAACCGACGTCAAAGGCAGAACGCCGTCAGGCCGCGGGATGGTTTTTGGAACAGGCGGGGGGAAAAGATCTGAAAATCGGCGGTGCGTATGTTTTTGAAAAGCACGCCAATATCATCGTCAAAGGTCCGGGCGCCCGCGCCCAGGATGTCCATGACCTGCACTTGAAGATGATGGATCTGGTCAAATCAAAATTTGGCTTACAATTAACTCGCGAGGTTCGTTTTGCTGGAAAATTTGATGACGCCCCGCAGGCTGACCCCGAAGGATTTTGGTAATTAAAACAGTCTACCCGTCTTTTAACCCCAAAAACATTTTAAGATCACTCATTCCTGCTTGTCCGGCAGGCAAGGGTGAAATACTAATAACGACCGGCACAAAACCCCCAATATTTTGCAATTGTCGTAACATGCCCGCATCCAAATGAAAAACAATTGCCCCACTGGTATTTTTTGTCTGCAAACTCATGTTAGTAGGGGTCAAATCAATACCTCCGTTTTCAGGTGATTGAAGACTTTCATTGCCCCCTACCTTTTTCTCTGTTGGTTTCTTTGTTGGAATAGTCGTCGGTGTTTTAGGGGGATGTGCGACATAGGTCTCAACTTTTTCTCTTGCTCCGGTCATCTCATTATAAAATTCCACAACCGGATGATCTTTATCCGGTAGTTTCAACCCTGTGGGTGGGGTTTTAGGCGCATAAACCGGAGCATTTGTAAAAATAGCTATTAAATCCGCAACATTCCCTCCCACACGTTCTGCTCCGCTCGAACAGCCAAAAACATAGCTTTCAAGGATAAGGCCATTTAGCCGCTTGGATATATTCAATACTGTTTCATCTTCCAAGCTTTTAATTTCGACCGATGCCCCGCCTCCTATTGGATATGTGACACCACTAAAATGTAAAAAACCTCCAAGCTCATTCGGGGCTGCATGCTGATGTAAAAAAAGACGGGCTTTTTTCCCATTTCGGGTAAATTTCTCAATTTGAGAAACAACGCCCTCAAGAGTACTTTGCTCAGCCCACAAGACTCTGTATCCCTGACTTTGCAATTGAAAAGTCAAACCTTCAAAACTACCTTCAAACATAGCCCCGTTCCAATCGTAAGTATCCGTAATGACAATAGCTATGGGACGGTCATCATCAAAGCCCATTTCAAATTGCAGCCTTTCTTTGTAGATTGAATCCCGAATAACCTTAGGCATATTCAGAGTCCTCACAAGTCCGAATTTTATAATATTATCAATCTTTGTTAAAAATGCATTTCTATCCAGCCCCCCATACGGCGTTTCAGGTATTTCAGCCGCAATTTCAGCAAGAGCCATTTTTTTATACCGTTCTCTCTCACTCTTAATCGACTCTTGCTTCTGCAAAGGTAAGAAAGGGTCAACTGTCGATAGTGCGTCAAATCTGCCATCCAGCCCTCCAACTTCTTGGGTCCATTGTAACCTGTCCGATATATCTGGCAAAAGGCCTTTCAAAAACTCTATACGCTCTGGATTATTGTGCTCATCCGCAATTAATTCTTGCATGGCCGCAACTCTTAGGGCATTTTCTTGAATTTGTTTAGACGGCTTGGCTAAAGAACTAAACCATATATTGGCAACATTCCCACGATTTGGAAAATTAGCTATATCAACTTTTACTCTTGGTCCAAAAGTTTCACTTGTGATACTAATAGCACCTTGTGCGGCGGCGTGAGGCTCAACACCATTTTCAATTCTTATTTGAAACAACAATTTCTCAATAATAGCCAGTCCCGCTGCCCCAGAACGAAGGTCCTCTTCATCGACATAAATCCCTTCTTTTCCAAAAATCTCTATCGGTGTTTTGTCTTTCTTTGATTTATTGTTTAGCCCGCTGGATATTTGAATATGACCTGCTTGTAGTTCCCGCAATCTGGCCTTAAGAGCGTTTAATTCAGATATTTTTTTGTCGCCATCAGGGAAAGTTTTAACTTTTTCTAAAACCATTCTGGAAGCTTCTGCAATACCTGCTTTCAGCAGCATTGGATAGTGTTGTGAACTTACTGTGGAAAGGTAAAAATTATGGGGATTATCAACCCCTTCTATGTAAATCCCTTGAGGAATAACTTTAACAGCTGCTGGAAGACCCACATCTGATTTGATCGTAGTTACCTCTATCTGATCGTAAGGGCGTAAGGACGGCTGTAAATTACATCCTACCAATGAAAATACAGCTGCGCCTGACAATACAATACCTGCTAAAGCACTCATTGCTCTCTTCAAAATGCCGGGTGGAGAACTTTTATTAACGACAAGCATCGCTACGTCTCCAAATTTAACCCCTCCTGAAAAATATTTTCTTGGCATGGCCTCTTGCGATAAAATATCGTTTTCTTCTTTAATATAATTGAATACCCCCTTCTTAAACGCTTTTAAATACCGCTCATAAATCCGCTGTTTTTCCTGCGGGTCATCGATGTTTACCCCGGCAAGCTTGTTTTGATCGGCATACACTTGAGCTAAAATACTGTCCTTGACCTTCTTCTTGTACCATGTGGCTAAAATAAGTGAGCTATAAACTTGACGCAGTTTGGCAAAATTCTTGTTTTCGTTGACCTCTGTAGTCAATTCGGGAATGACGATTTCACGGATAATCCCTGAGCCCAAAGCGCTTATGCCATTTATCGTATCATTTTTTACCTGGGGAACTTTCAGTTGCAACCCTTTAGTGGTTGGTAACCCACTTGCCCCAACATTTTGATTTGCAGCAGGCAAATCAGTAGGGGCGTGTTTTTCTAATGCCAAATAGTCTTGCTCAAGCATGACCTTTAATTTACTTTCAATAACATACGCTGTTCCAGCCTCGGCATTCTCATAAATAACCGCCTTCTCCGGCACGATCCACACTTTATTAAATGTGTTAACAGGAATATCCGTTGTCCCATACTTCTTGTATGCTTCTTCATAGATACGTTTCCAAAACTTCTTACCCACATTATCTTCAGGATAAATCAAGGATGCAGTGATCTGCTTAAGCATATAATCCTCTGCCAAGACATCCCGTCCTGTTTCTGTCAAACCAAAGGATTGCGGAATAATACGGTCTTTTTCATAGGGGGACAAATTAACCCATAAATCCTTATCGGGAATTGTCAATGTAGCTAGAAAATATTTGATCAATTGAACAGATTCATCCTTTAACTGATCACTGTTTAATACGCTATCCCCATGGTCAAGAATGAAATCAAACCGGAATGGATCGTCAGTATGAACTTTGATGCCCTTAAGAACCGGAGGATTAAATTCAGGGCTTAAATGGACCCTAACGCCCGGTGCTGGCAAATAAGAATCCCGGGCTTGGGCCGGTGGAAGAGCTCCAAATATATTGACTAAAAAAGCTGTTAAAATAATTATGTGAACACATGGGGACCTCATATTATAAGTATGCAATATTAAAGTATTAAAAACAAGATACTGAGGGCGCTTTTAGGAAAACGTTTTATTGATTACCCCGGATGTTACCCGCCGATCTGAAACATTTCGATTTTAGGTAGTGCTTGGGGGGTGTGTCGCAGTTTAGAGCGGATTTCAGAGTAGTGGTCATCACGTTTGAGCCAAGTCTCACGGATAAAATTAGTTATGAATTCATCGCTGGCAGAGGTTCTTAAATATCCGCCTAAATTCGCACCATGAGTGGCAAAAAGACAAGTATACATTCGACCGTCTGCAGATAGCCGCAAACGGCTACAAGTATTGCAAAAAGCCTTAGTTACTGAGGATATAAAACCGACCTCACCTTGTCCATCTTTAAAGCGATAAATTTCAGAAGTCTCTCCACTTTTTATATTTTTTAATTGTTCTAATGGGAAATAGCTGTCAATTAATGTTATAATCTCGCTAGACTGCACCACTTGACTGTAGTCCCAATGATTTTGATTGCCAACATCCATATATTCGATAAAACGTACGCTATGCCGAGTGCCGCGAAAATATTTAACAAGATCCAAGATCGTATGGTCATTGATACCGCGCTGAATAACAGCATTGATCCTGATAGAGTCAAATCCAGCCTTCTCTGCGGCTCGAATACCTTCCAGCACTTCTTTAACAGAACCTTTCTCCCCGCTCATGCGGTAAAAAATTGCTTCATCTAAAGTGTCAAGGCTGACCGTTAAACGGCCAAGCCCGGCAGCTTTAAGGCGAGGCGCCCATTCTGCTAGCAGGAAGCCATTGGTTGTCAAAGCTAAATCATCTACGCCTTTGATAGCCGATAAGAGACGGATAAGGACATCAAGATCAGGACGAAGCAAGGGCTCCCCTCCGGTCAGACGCAATTTAATGACACCGAGTTGGACAAAAATCTTAACAAGACGCACAATTTCTTCAAAACTTAACCATTCTTTTTTATCCAAAAATTGGTAAGCATGATGATATTTTTCCGACGGCATGCAGTAAGGACAGCGGAAATTACAGCGGTCAATCAATGAAATACGCAAATCATGCAGAGGCCTGTTAAAAGCATCTAAAATAATCATATCCCCTTATTAGACCGTTTCTACTGAAGCCTTAGAACTTCATCAAGTTACAACAGAACTGTCCCCTTTCTATTTTATTGAATATGGGGACACTTCTATCATAAGTCTATATTTTTCTAAGGCCCAGTTAGAAACGGACTAAGATCCCTGCTGAGCCACCCGCCATCCAAGATCGATTCAAACCTACTCTGTTGATACTGTCTTGGCTTTTTCAAGCGCTCCGTGCATGGCGTGCCAGCTTAAGGAAGCGCATTTGACTCGCGCGGGATACTGCCAGATGCCGGAGAAAACAGTTAATTTTTCCAAGTGGTTAGGCTTCTCATCAGGTTTAAGCTCTCCGATAACGAGCTTATGAAATTCTTCAAATAAAATTTGAGCCTCCTGCACACCTTTGCCCTTGAGACTTGTGGTCATCATCGAAGCTGATGCTTTGGAGATGGCGCATCCAGAACCCTCAAAAGACGCATCCTCAATGACACCGCAGGAATCGACCTTCATATAGACCCACAAATGGTCCCCGCATAAAGGATTATACCCCTCAGCCGCATGCGTTGCTCCTTCGATTTTTCTAAAATTACGCGGATTACGGTTGTGCTCTAGGATCGTTTGCTGGTAAAGTTCATCACGCATGAAAAATTTCCTTTGCCCTGTAAATAGATTTAGCCAAAATATTAAGCTCTTCTTTAGTGTTGTAAAAGGACAGCGATGCTCTGGCAGTCGCAGGTACCTTAAAAAAATCCATCACAGGCTGAGTGCAATGATGCCCTGTACGAATAGCCACCCCCTCTTGATCTACAATAGTGCCCAAATCATGGGGATGAATGCCCTCTAGCACAAAAGATAAAATAGCTGCCTTTTCAGGGGCAGTACCAATCAACCGCACACCGGGAATGGAAGAGAGAATTTTTGTGCCATGAGCAAGCAATTCCTTTTTATAATCAATTATAAACTCTAAGCCTACTTTCTGAACATAATTCAAAGCGGCCCCCAGCCCAATAGCCTCAGCAATAGCCGGCGTTCCTGCTTCAAATTTATAAGGTAGAACGTTATAAGCTGTTTTAACAAAACTGACAGAAGCGATCATGTCCCCACCCCCCTGATAAGGCGGCATGGATTCTAACAATTTCTGTTTGCCATAAAGAACACCTATACCGGTGGGCCCAAAAATCTTGTGTCCGGAGAATACAAAAAAATCACAATCCAAAGCCTGCACATCCACAGCCTGATGGGCCACAGCCTGAGCACCGTCGACTAAGACCGGAATGCCGCGCTCATGTGCCTCTTTGATGATGAGGTTTATAGGATTGACAGTCCCCAAAGAATTAGACACATACACCATGGACACTAAACGTGTTCGAGACGTCAATAAACGGATAAACTCATCCAAGATCAACTCTCCCTTTTCATTAATAGGCGCTATTTTCAAAATACAACCTGTTTGCTGGCACAACATCTGCCAGGGGACAATATTAGAATGATGCTCCATATGAGAGATAACAATTTCATCACCTGCTTTAAACGATGGCCGACCAAATGATTGAGCCACAAGATTGATCGATTCAGTTGCTCCCCGGGTAAAAATAATTTCCTGGGTGGTTTTGGCATTGAGGAACTGTTGGACTATCTGACGGGAATGTTCAAAGGCAATGGTCGCCCGTTCGCTTAAATAGTGCACACCTCGGTGCACATTAGACGTCCCCTGAGCGTAATGATCACTGACAGCATCAATCACACATTGAGGCTTAAATGTCGTGGCCGCATTGTCCAGATAAACTAAAGGCTTTCCGTAAACCTTAAGACTAAGGTTAGGAAAATCTTTTCGAAATTTTTGCACATCGAAGGTCATATTCTTATAATTTGACTTCCGGAAATTTCTTAAGCAATAGACGGCTTAATTTTTCTCGGATAGACTCATTCTTGATTGTATTAATAATATCGTCAATAAAGCCTTTTGATAATAATTGAACAGCCAACTTTCGGTTGATTCCACGGCTTTCTAAATAAAAAATTTCCTCTTCGCTCAACTGGCCGATGGTGGCCCCATGCGTGCATTTGACGTCATCAGCAAAAATTTCCAGTTGTGGTTTAGTGTCCACATGGGCCTCCCGACCCAATAATAAGTGCTTGTTAAGCTGATAGGCATCAGTTTTCTGGGCAAGGGGATGTACATAAATCTTCCCGTTAAAAACTGCCCGCGACTTGCCAGATAGAAGTCCTTTGTAAAGCTGGAAACTTGTGCAGCCAGGTTGTTGAATATCCAACAGGGTATGATTATCCACATGCTGATTGCCATCAATGGCATAAAAACCATTCATGACTGTATGCGCTCCTTCACCTTTGAGCATAACAGAAAAATTATTACGGACCAACTGCCCGCCATATGCGAAAGAAAAGGAATCCAGAGAACTCCCCGCGTCCTGCCAAATACGGGAGGCACCGATATGCGCGGCCTGGTGGCTCTCGGACTGGGACTTGCAATAGGCAACCCGCGCATTGGAGGCAATCCTTATATCCGTAACCGCATTAGACAAATAGAACACAGGCTCAAAACAAACATAACTTTCTAAAATATTTACCTGCGCCGACTCCTTGATAGTGATAAAACTACGAGGAAAAACTACCGTATCAGCACCAATGCCGCTGGTGACATGAATGATGTGTATCAAAGGATCAATGACGGCATCTTGATCAACTTGAATAAAAGTCCCGTCTAAAAAAAGCGCCTGATTCATCCATAAAAATGCTTTGGTGTCATTGGGAGTCAACTTGGAAAGATTGTCCTGAATTTCCATATTATTATGGACAATGACATCATTTAAAGAAAACACTGAAAGGCCACGAGGCAGATGATCCACATCTGATAAACCTCTCCATAAAACACCGTTAACTAAAACGATATTAATATCTTTCTTGTCACGATAATCCGAAAATTGTTTGTCTTCGATCAATTTGTGATGGGAGGCAATCTTAAAAGAATGGTTAACCGTGTCCGCAAGGGATGTGTACTTCCACTCCTCATCCTTCACGGTCGGAAGACCAGCCTCAGTCCACTGCTTAAAGCTTCGCTGACGAAATGCCTTAAGCCATGAACCTGAGTTATTCTCCAGATTAGAACGATAGCTATCAAGCCCTTCAATGTTCATTGAATTAACCAATCATATCCGCGGTTTTCTACTTCCTGCGCCAATTCTTTGCCTTCAGATTTAACAATGCGGCCGTTGTAAAGGATATGGACAAAATCAGGCTGGATATAATTAAGCAGACGCTGATAGTGGGTGATCAAAATAATCGTGTTATCCCGACGACGCAGTTTATTAACCCCTTCGGAAACAATTTTCATGGAATCAATATCCAACCCTGAATCCGTTTCATCCAAAACAGCCAAACGCGGATTCAAAACAGCCATTTGCAGAATCTCATTGCGCTTCTTTTCTCCTCCGGAAAAATCAACATTGACTGGCCGGTCGATAGTTTTCTCATCCATGCTCAATATTTTCATTTTCTCCCGCATGTATTTGTCAAAATCGATAGGATCCATCTCAACCGTTCCCTGATGGCGACAAACGGCATTAAAGGCAGCACGCAAAAATACAGAAGTTGGTATCCCGGGAATCTCAACCGGATATTGGAACGCCATAAATACGCCTTCACGGGCACGCAAGTCCGGATCCATTCCCACCAGATTAATTTTCTTAAAATTTACCTCATAATCAATACTCCCCTTGGTAACTGTATATTGGGGATGGCCCGCTATCACCTTAGATAAGGTGCTTTTTCCCGAACCGTTAGGCCCCATGATGGCATGCACTTCGCCGGCATTGACGTTCAAATTGATCCCTTTTAATATTTCCTTACCTTCGATACCGGCATGTAAATCTTTAATCTCAAGCATCAGCCCACACTCCCTTCTAATTTCATCTCCAATAATTTGACCGCCTCCACTGAAAACTCCAGAGGCAATTCTTTAAACACATCTTTACAAAAGCCGTTGATGATCAGAGAAACAGACTCTTCCAGATCTAAACCGCGTGAACGCAAATAAAACATCTGTTCTGCGTTGATCTTTGAGGTTGAGGCCTCATGCTCAACCACAGCCGTATTGTTTCTGACTTCGATATAAGGAAAAGTATTGGCAGAGCAATTATTTCCGACTAACATGGAATCGCATTGAGAAAAATTACGCGCTCCGTCAGCAGAAGGCATAATTTTGACCAAACCCCGGTAGCTGTTATGCGCATGGTCCGAAGAAATACCTTTAGAGACAATCGTACTCTTGGTGTTCTTCCCAATATGGATCATCTTACTGCCCGTATCCGCATTCATGTAATGATTTGTCAGGGCTACGGAATAAAATTTGCCGACCGAGTTGTCCCCCTGTAAAATAACACTGGGATATTTCCAGGTAATCGCACTCCCCGCCTCCACCTGAGTCCAGGAGATCTGGGAATTAACGCCCGCACATTTACCTCGCTTGGTGACAAAATTATAAATACCGCCACGTCCTTCCTTGTCACCGGAATACCAGTTCTGTACCGTTGAATATTTAATCTCGGCATGGTCTAAAGCCACAAGTTCAACGACAGCCGCGTGCAATTGATTAGTATCGCGCATGGGCGCCGTGCAGCCCTCCAGATAACTGACATAACTGCTCTCCTCAGCGATAACCAGGGTACGCTCAAACTGACCGGTATTTTCGGCATTAATACGAAAATATGTGGAAAGCTCTATCGGACAGCGAACCCCTTTTGGAATAAAGCAAAAGGAACCGTCGGAAAACACCGCAGCATTCAATGAAGCAAAAAAATTATCCGTATAAGGAACTACAGAACCTAAGTATTTTTTAACCAAATCTGGATGTTTGATGACAGCTTCGGACATAGAGCAAAAAATAACACCATACTTGGCCAACTCCGATTGATGGGTTGTACCGACCGATATGCTGTCAAAGACCGCATCAACAGCAACTCCGGTCAGGCGCTTCTGCTCAGTCAATGGGATCCCCAAACGGTCAAATGTCTTCAGGAGCTCCTGATCCACCTCTTCTAAACTTGCAGGAGTAGCCTTTTTCGGTTTAGGAGCCGAATAATAATAAATATCCTGATAATCAATAGGCCCATATTCAAAATTAGGCCATGTTGGCTCCTTCATAGTTTGCCAATAACGAAATGCCTTCAGGCGCCATTCCAGCATCCACTCAGGTTCCTTTTTCTTGAAAGAAATAAGACGTACGGTGTCTTCATTAAGGCCTTTTGGCGGTTTATCTTCTTCGATATCCGTATGAAAACCATAACGGTAATCACCTGCGGCTAATTTGTTATCTTCCAGTTCTTTTTGTCGGACAATGTCTGCCATATTTCCCTTATTCGCCTCCATCCCTTGCCCTCCCACAATGGGGAAAGGAAAAAGAAGAGGAAACTTACCCCTCCACTTTTGCTTCCTGAAAATTTTTAGAACGGATCTGTTTTTCGCCCTGATTTCGCGAACTGATCAGATCACGCACATTAATGGTCTTAAACAGCGCTGAAATTTTTTCGTTCAAATTAAGCATAGGTGAGATCACATTACAACTTGTGGTCATATCACAATGTGCATAATTACCGTGGAAACAATTAACAATCTGGATGGGGCCCTCGATGATCTGAGTTAATTCATGAAGTGTAATCTTAGAGATGTCCTTAAGGATCTGGTAGCCCCCATGAGCCCCCTGCTCGGCGCGGACAATCTCATGTTGGGCCATGATCTGCAGCACACGGGAAGTAGGATCAAAAGGCGTATGGTAAATATCACAGATTTCCTTGGCTGAGGTCAGCTGACCCGGCGATTTGGTACTCATGTGCCTTAGTGAAATCAGCGCATATTCTAACTTGCGGTTGATTTTAAACATAGTCGTTCACCCTTAGTTGATTAATTTTCGCTGCAACGATAAAATCATTCTCAGTAACTCCGCCAAGCGCATGCGTATATAAAACTACTTTTAAATTTCTAAATCCGGTCAAATGTAAATCAGGATGATGCATTTCATCTTCAGCAATATCTTTAATCTTGTTAATCAAATTCACCGCGGCAACGAAATTCTTAAGGACATACTTACGCTCAATGCTTTGATCGTCTTCTCCCAAAGCCCAAAAGGGAATTTCTCCCAAACGTTCTTGAGCCTCCAGGGATGTATAAGCTTTGCCAATGCCTTCACAGGGAATGCATTTTTTCTTAGTCAAGTCCTCCATGGTCAAACCCTCCCAAAGCTCCATCGATCTCAACCGAGATTTCAGGATTATATTGATCGCGCAAAATACTCTCAATAGCTCCGAGCGTTCCCATGCTTGCAGAGGGACAGGAGCCACAAGCCCCTTGATAGTTGATCGTCAATTTTTGTCCATCAAACCCTACGATCTGTATATCCCCTCCGTCCATTTGTAGGCCGAGACGAATGGTGTTATCTAATATCGCATTGATCTTGACAATTTCAGGATCCTCAGACCCCATGACTGTCGACCTTCTATTTTCTTCAACCTTAAAATTAGGATCATGATCTTGGGCGTATTTTAAAATAATATCCCTAATCTGCCCCTCGATCTTACCCCAATCCGCCTCGCCATCCTGTGTCACTGTGACATAATTGTCAAAAAAATAAACCTCCGAAATATGGTCGACAGTAAAGATCGCAGCGGCCATGGGGTTAGTATCGCATTGCTCCAAATTTTTATACATCACCTTGCCATCGGTTTTTACAGGAATATTTAATATAAATTTGAGCGCATTTGGGTTAGGTGTGCTCTGGACCATGATCCTAATATCCATATTCTTCACTCCATATACTTCATATTTTGACGTATATAGATTAACATGAATGGCAGGGTTTGACAAGCAAGGAATCTGACTATTATTTGGCCTTGGAGATCAAAAAAATCCCGGTTTGAGCAAATAAATTAGGAAAAAACTGTAACCGTTGAGCTGTGCCCAAGAAAGATTTTTCCTCGATGGCAACATTTTTCGTGCGGCAATAATCGATAAAATCCAAAATGCTTAAAAAATGAAGATTGGGGGTTTCATACCATTGATATGGCAAAGAGGCATTGACCGGCGTTTTCCCGCGGAATAATATCTGCAAACGGGAACGGTAATACGTAAAATTAGGAAACCCCACGACCACCTTTTTCCCAACCCGCAAAGCATCCTGCAAAACCCTGTCCACATGAAGGATCTGCTGCATGCTTTGATTTAAGATCACATAATCAAAAGACTGGTCCTTATAATCGGCCAGACCGTTTTCAATGTCCCCGTGCAAAACATTCAACCCCTTGGCAACGCACTTATAAATTTCCTCATTGCTAATATCGATCCCATGGCCGCGCGCCTCCTTTTCCTTAATGAGCAGGTAAAGAAGATCCCCGCTACCGCATCCCAGATCAAGGACAGTCGCACCGGGCTTGATCCATTCCAGAATGATGCGGTGATCAGGACGAATCGCTTCATTTTTTATGTCCATTGGACACCTCGCAGTCATGAAGAATTTTCTTTAAAAAATGCTGAATTAAATGCGTCTCTTCCTCAATTTCCAGCAAAAAGGCATCATGCCCATAGGTTGAGTCAACTTCACAATAACTTGTCTCAAGCCCTGCAATCTTACAAGCCTTAACGATCTCTTTGGACTGATACGCCGGATAAAGCCAGTCAGATTTAAAAGCGATCACTAGCACCTTCGCAACGACATGTCCAAAAGCATCCTGCACCGACTTACCGGCAAAACCATCAAAATGGTCCATGGCCTTGGTAATATACAAATATGAATTAGCATCGAATCTTTTGACAAAATTGTCACCCCGGTAACGCAAATAGCCCTCCACCTCAAAATCCGCGGTGAACTTCTCCCCCATGGAAGGCCATTTCTTTTGTCGACCAAACTTCTCAGCCATAGACACATCACTCATGTAAGTGATATGCCCTACCATTCTAGCCACAGCCAAGCCCTTATCGGGCGGTTTGCCCTCATAATAATGACCGGAATTCCATAAAGGATCGGCCATGATCGCGAGGCGTCCCGCTTCATTAAACGCGATCTGCTGAGGTGAATGACGGGCGGTGGTAGCTATCGGAATGGCGCTGCGAATACTTTTAGGGTAGTTGACCAGCCATGATAAAGCCTGCTGTCCTCCCATGGATCCTCCTACCACCGTGAGCAACTGTTCAATCCCTAAATGATCGATCAGTTTTTTTTGGCAGTGGACCATATCATTAATCGTAATCAAAGGAAAGTCCAGAGCATATGGCTTTCCTGTCTTAGGGTTAATACTAGAAGGCCCGGTCGAACCTTTACAACCTCCCAAAACATTAGAACAAATGACAAAATACTTATTCGTATCAAAAGCCTTGCCCTCACCGATCATGGAATCCCACCAGCCGGGAGCCTTTTCTCCTTCATGATGAAACGCGGCATGAGCATCCCCTGTGAGAGCATGGAGAATGAGAACAGCATTGGCCTTGCGAGCATCCAACTGCCCATACGTTTCAAAAGCAATGGTTACAGGACCTAGCTTTTCACCATTCTCAAGCCTGAGCTCATCAAACGTGAAATACTGCGTTTGAACAATGACCGGCTTTGTCGTCATACCTTAACCTCTTGAAATAGCCATGTTGTCAAGTAACGTTCGCCCGTATCCGGCAAAACAATGACAATGGTTTTTCCTTTGTTTTCTTTCCGTTTAGCTACCTCGAGTCCTGCCCATAAGGCCGCCCCGCTTGATATCCCGACAAGTATACCTTCCAGACGCGCTGCACGACGTGCGGTTTCTCCGGCATTTTCATTGGTTACCCGGATAACCTCATCTATGATATCGCGATTTAAAACCTTCGGCACAAATCCGGCACCTATCCCCTGGATCTTATGCGGTCCGGGAGCTCCACCTGATAAAACTGGAGATGCATCCGGCTCAACCGCAATCGCCTTAAAAGAAGGCTTTCTTTTTTTTATGACCTCGGCCACCCCTGTAATAGTTCCGCCTGTGCCTATACCGGAAATCAGAATATCAACCTTGCCGTCAGTATCATTCCAAATTTCCTCAGCCGTGGTCTTGCGGTGGATCTCGGGATTCGCCGGGTTGTTAAACTGCTGCGGCACAAAGCTGTTAGGTGTGCTGCGAGCAAGCTCATCCGCTTTTTCGATCGCACCTTTCATCCCTTTTGCCCCTTCAGTCAAAACTAACTCAGCCCCAAAAATCTTGAGCAATTGCCTGCGCTCGATACTCATGGTGTCCGGCATGGTCAAAATCAACTTATAACCTTTAGCGGCTGCAATAAAGGCTAATGCAATCCCTGTATTTCCGCTGGTGGGCTCGATAATGACCGTGTCTTTTTTAAGATGCCCTTTTTTTTCGGCATCCTCGATAAGCGCAATCCCAAGCCTATCCTTAACACTTGAAAGCGGATTAAAGGATTCGAGTTTTACCAATACTGTTGCCTCACTGCCCTCGGTGATACGGTTTAATCTGACCAATGGCGTATTGCCGATGGTCTTAGTGATGTCTGAGAATATTTTAGTCATAGACCCCTCCTTAAACTTTTGCTAAAGCCTGTTCAATATCCGCAACGATATCATCAATATGCTCAATACCGACTGACAAACGGACGAAATCAGGCGTTACCCCTGTTGCTAATTGCTCTTGGGAAGAGAGCTGCTGATGTGTCGTTGTAGCCGGATGGATCGCAAGAGTTTTGGCATCCCCAACATTAGCTAAATGTGAAATCAACTCGAGCGAATCAATAAATTTCTTCCCTGCCTCTAACCCGCCTTTGATCCCAAACCCCAAGATGGCACCGGCACCCTTGGGTAAATACCTCTTAGCTCTTTCCTTTTCCGGACTATCATCAAGTCCCGGATAATTCACCCAGCTGACCTTTGGATGCTTCTTTAGATACTTTGCCACTGCTAAAGCATTTTCGGCATGCCTCACCAGACGAAGATGCAGGGTTTCTAATCCTTGAAGGAATAAAAACGAATTAAACGGTGATAACGCCGGCCCAATATCCCGCAACAGCGTTACCCGTGCCTTGATAATATAGGCAATATTGCCTAAAGGCCTTAACGCATCGACAAACTTAATGCCATGATAACTCGGGTCCGGGTCAACGATCAGCGGAAATTTCCCGTTTTCCCAATTGAATTTACCGGAATCCACAATAACCCCACCAATACTCGTCCCATGACCGCCGATGAACTTGGTCGCTGAATAAACAATGATGTCAACGCCGTGATCAAACGGTTTTAGCAGATACGGAGTTACCGTGTTATCCAGGACAAAAGGAATCCCGTGTTTGTGGGCAATCTTGGAAATACCTTCAAGATCAGCCACATCAAGCTTAGGGTTGCCGATCGACTCCGCATATACCGCTTTAGTTTTTGGTGTGATCGCCTTCTCTAAAGCTGCTAAGTCGTTTGACTTTACAAAATTGACCTTCACGCCTAATTTAGGGAAGGTATAATGAAAAAGGTTGTACGTCCCGCCATAAAGATTATCCGCTGACACAATTTCATCCCCGGCTTGGGCGATATTCAACAGGGCCAAAGTAATGGCGGACTGGCCGCTCGCTGTAGCTAATGCCCCGACGCCGCCTTCAAGAGCCGCAACTCTTTTCTCAAAGACATCGGTAGTAGGATTCATCAGGCGCGTGTATATATTGCCAAATTCACGTAACCCAAAAAGATTGGCGGCATGATCCGTACTCTTAAATTGATAGGACGTGGTTTGATAGATCGGCACAGCACGCGATCCGGTTGTTGGGTCTGCCTCCTGCCCGCCATGCAAAGCGAGTGTTTCCGTTTTTAACTTTGCGTCAATCTTACTCATTTCCCTATTCCTTTCTAATAATTATCTAGTTAAATAGAATACGTTAAAGCTTTCTGACTATTTTTGACCTGTAAAGCAAGATCTTCAAAAGTTACATGATCAATAATATCTGATGTTGCCTCATAAACCCTTTGCCAAATATTCCTAAAAACACATTTATTGATATCCACACAACTGGCGTACCCATCTTTGACGCATGCAATCGGCTCTATAGGCCCCTCAATGATCCTGACTACATCACCGACCGTTATTTCTGAAGGAGATTTTGACAATAAGTAGCCGCCAACATTTCCCCGCCTGCTTTGGATAATGCCTCCTCTTTTGAGCTCCATAAGGACTTGCTCAAAAAACTTTACCGGAGCATCAATACGCCTGGCTAAATCATGGCTGGTCACCAACTCCTCTCCATAATGAAGCGCTAAATCAAGAACTGCCTTTAAAGCATAATCCCCTTTATAGGTCAATTTCATCCTAACTCCTATTATTCCCACCAATTTAGTATAGTATATAACATAAGCCAAAAAAATGCAAGAACTTATTTTCACTCGGATTGCAAAAGCGCACCTTTTATGTTATATTTTAATCTATGGCAAACGGGAGGAGAAAAAATATGTTTATCTTAAAGAAATTATACCTTTGCGTTGGGCTATTCTTTGGTTTTTTTCCGGCTGTAATGGCCCTAGCCGGTCCAAATGACAACCCCGAGCAAGCCCGTCTTAACCTAATGGATAATGAAATGAATTGCATCAAGCAACACATGCAAAACAGTATTGACTGGAATGATGTTTGTTATATCAACGATACAGCAAGTACCAATGCACTGATAGCTTCTTATAGAACAACAACCAGCTATAGCAATCCCAACTTAAGCAAAGAACACCAGCTGGATGCAGGGACAGAGGTTTCCTACTTTAAATATCGTGAATCCCGACAAAATATTTCAGAAAACGGGATGGCTTACGGTGTTTACGGAATCTATAATTTCCGCATGCCCCCAGAGCATCCTTTGGCTGATTTTATTAATGTTTATCATATCGATACTCATGTGGATTATCTTAGGGCCGATTATAAAGGTTCCGGTGAAATTAACGGTATTAATGATTTTCTGGTGGAGCCACGCGCCTGGCTTGGTAAGGATTTTGCAGTTACCGAAAACAGCCTTTTAACACCTTATGCAGGTGTAGGATACCGCTACTTGGGCGATCGAACCGGGGACAGAATTTCTTCGACCGGATATGCTGGTTATGACCGCCGTTCCCAGTATTTGTATGTGCCGGCAGGGGCCCAGGTCTCAATCATCCCCACTTCAGGCTGGGAGATTGGCCTTAACGGTGAATATGATGCTCTTATTCGCGGCTGGCAGACTTCTTATTATAGCCAAGTCCCGACCGGCGTTCCAGGCATTCAGTATCCTAACCTTACGAACATACAGAACAGGGGGTTTGGTTTGCGAGGATCGCTGGATATAATCAAGAAAAATGACTGGATCAATTTCCTGATCTCTCCGTATATCCGTTACTGGAATGTCAAAACATCTAAGACAGCTACAGCTTCAAATCAAAATGCATGGGTTAAGGGCTATGAACCTGCCAATACTTCAACGGAAATAGGCTTAAAACTGGGAGTAGAGTTCTGAGGTCCTAAAGACCTTGAGTGTGCAGGATGAAAATGACTGCTGAAACAAATAAGCAATAGATTCCGAATAGATACCACCGGCCGCCCTCCAGCCAATTTGAAAGCCACCTGAGCGCCAGAATTCCGAAAATAAAACTTAATACCATACCGATCATGCTTGGCAAAAAAAGGCCAATTACGCTTACTTGATGGTCATGTGCAGACGCATGTTGCGCCTTTAAAAATCTCATTCCTTCCTTTAAAATAACCGGCGGTGTCAAAACAACAGCCAAGGCAAAACTAAAATCCTCAAGACGTTTTTTATCGACCCCTAAGATCAGCCCTGTCGATATAGTTGCTCCCGAGCGCGAAAATCCCCTAAAGGGAAGACAGATCCCTTGCACCATTCCGATTAAGAAGGCAGCTTTGAGCCCCAGAACAATTTTCTTTTTTGAAGACTGAACTTCCTTGTAACCTGCCCAAAGTATTAGGATGCCGACTGTCGCAAGTGCCGTTGAAATAAGAGGTAAATTGCCAAAAAGCAGCTCAATTTCCGGATGAGAAATATTTTTTAACACAATTTTCTCAATTAAGATTTTCAATAAAAGGCCTACAAAACCTGTAGCTATCGTTGCAACAGCAATGAATTTGACCGACTCTAAAAAGACTTTTTGTGATGAGAAAAAATTCGCTTTCCATGCCTTCCCAAAGAATACAATAACCGCCAGCATAGTCCCCGTATGAAGCATAACCAAAAGCATCGTCATTTGCGGACTGGCGGGGTCAAGCCCCATTAATTTTTCTGCGACAATAACATGAGCTGAACTCGAAACCGGCAATAGTTCACAAGCGCCTTGGATGGCGGAAAGAATAAAAATTTCTGACATATTAAACATTGATGAAGTATATCAAAAGGGGGAATTTATATCAACCGGTAATAAACCAAAATGGATTGACTCCGGCATCAACGAACATCATCCAGCCGGTTGAAGCCAGACTCATTACCTGAGGGTCATGAGAGTTCCACCCAAAGGGGATCCATCCCCTGCGAGAAGAATAGCTATACGCTGCTTGAGCTTGGGACACTTGAAACCTCAAATTTTCTATAGACCTACGCATGCTCAATTTATCCCGAAAGGCCTCCTGGCTTAAGTCAGGATTTGTTTCGAAATAGTATTCCCCCAGCTCTTGCAAAGCGACCAACGCCCCTGCAGACCATTCGACCGAAACCCTGTCATGCTCATCCGTATAACCCACACCCAACATTTGCCCCTGAGGATCATAAACACCTGAGCGCTTCTTGGCTGTTTGCCAGATACGCCAGGCTGAACCGTCCCCCAACCATGCATCAAGCCTCTTTGGCCCAAAACAATCAAGACTCCAGGTTTGAACATCCAAAGCAAAATTCTCCCCAGCAATTTTCCATTGCCCATTAATTTCATAAGCTCCCTGATAAAAAAATCCTTGAGGGTCATCCCATACAAAACGCATATATCTTTCGATTCCCTCCATTGCCTTTTTATATTCTGCTTTACCTGTCACTTGAAATAACATACGTAAAGCGGCATACCAAGAAATATTATTCTCCGTCGAAATATGGTTATACCACCAGTTATCTTCTGTAAAATATTTCTTTTCCTGCTGTTCAAGACTTCGATAAGTACCCAGAGGTGCCATGCGAATACCGCCACTGTCAGATTGAAGGATGATAGCGGCGCGAGCCAGCTCTTCTGCCAAACGAAGCTCGATACTGTCTGTTTTATAAAGACAGCCCCCCCTGTCTGAATTACAATATTTCTTATGATAAAGCTGCATGGCTGCCATGACAACCCATGCATTCTCACCGGCAACTGGCTTCCAGTCAACCCAATGAAGACGATCTTGTTCGGGAAACCCAGCTAAAGTCGTGTTACCATCTTTAGGATCAGAAACCAAAAACTCCCCATCAGCGTTAATAATACGAAAAATAAATCCTCGCTGCCCCAAACTATCATTATCCGAACTGACCGCCTCAGGATGGTTAACATCGTAGACAAAGAGATTCACCGGATAGCCCGCTCGAATAGTCGCCAAATTCCCAACTGCCCCCTGCCAATAATAATTGATCGGAACAAAAGCCTGTTCTAAATTTTTCTCTCCGCCTGCCATACTTAGAACTATTTGATAAACGGCCCCATCATAAATATCCAGACCTTCCTTAGTAATAGTCCGTTCGATCGACCCATTGATCGCTCCTTTGGAGTCCATATCTTGATAAATTCGAGCCTTAGCTTCCTTGGGAATATAAAAACTATACGGGAGCTGAGTGATAGGACTTACATTGGATTTGACCCAACCAAGCAGACAAGGATCAAAATCAAAACCCATAGGTGATTGCGCTTCAAGAGAGGAAAAGAAAAATACTGTTAAGAATACTGTAATGAATGGGGATAAAAGTTTCTTCATTTTTCGGTAACCAGGCGGTCCTTAGATTCAAGGATCCACGGCTTTGCCTCGTCTTTGACGAGCCAGGCATCGCTGAATATCAAAATAATTCAGCGATGCCTGGGTCCCCAGGTTGCCCTAGGTTTGCCTTTATCGTTAATGACTTCTCAAAAGAACAGTTGCCTTACTTAATTGAAGTATAGCTTATCTTTTTTCATTTTTCAAGTAAGCGCTTTCAGAAAATCTAAGAATATCTCTTATCCCATTGAAAATACAGCAATTATTTCACTGTATTGCTTGCTGCTTGGGGCTGTTGTGAGTGCCCTGGTTGACCCCCACCTTGCTGTCCCTGTCCCTGCTGTCCATGCCCCTGATGACCTCTGTGTTCGCCACGCATATGCTCAAGTTTCTCACGATCAGCTTTGATTTTTTCCTGTATAGGACGCATTTGTTCTCTTAATGCCTTAGCTTGAGACATAAGCTGTTGATGTTGTTTGCGTAAGGGCTCTAACTGCTGACGCAAGGTCTGTATTTCCTGCCTTAACTGTTGAGCCTCTCCGTTTTCATGAGAATTACCCCCAGCCGTGGCCTGCTGCGCATCCGCTCTAAACGCAAAAATACCTACCATGCATAGTGCAATAATGCCAATTCTTAATCTGTTTGCCATACATCCCTCCTGTAATAAAGTTAAAAACTCCTGATTTATAATGCCTGCCCAAATTATACATATTAATTTCTCCACTTTCAAGCAAGTAAATACGTAAAACCTGGTTTTAACCAGATTTAAAATACCCCTTGTAAAAATTCGATCCTGCGGTTCTTGATTCTTTTAATAAAATTTGACTCTTTTCATAAAAACTCACAGCCACATTTTTCCATCCTTGAGCCTGTTGAATGACGCCAGGAGTAAATTTAAAATAATTTTCCAGATCACGCACAGAAACATCTCTGACATTTTTACGTCGATTTTTATTTTTAAATTTCTTGGCGTTATAAAAATTCCATCCGCGGATGAACAAATACATAACAAATACAGTGCCAACATAAATAAAGCTAAATCCTGCCAGAGCCTTAATGCCCCCCAAACGGATCATGTGTTCATAAAAGATCTCAAAACCAAGAAACCATAATAATGCCAGCAATAAAGGCCGGCATAAAACAGCCCAGATAAACCAGCCAATGGCTATCATGCCCCATTCCATACCCCGACGCAACGGATTTAACGCATGTGGATGATAAATGATCAAATCTTCATCATTACTCTTTGAATCCTGTGGGTTATGCATATCTTAAGTTTTAAAATCCCCGGTCTGGGCTATCCCATACAGCAGGAGTCCCCCGTTTTTTCATCATCGCCAAAGGAAATCCAAAAATAGTGACCGCTGCATTCAATATCCAATAAATAAGCGGATACCATATCAGCCAAAAATACATTTTATAGATTTTAGGCTCAAAGCGGCTGTCAATAATAAGCCCGATCGCCATCTGGACCAAACACGCAATTGCCAAAATAATACCGGTCCATCCTGGGACGATGCTGCGAACCATCATCGATGTTGGCAATTTTATCAATAGCCCGATTAAATAAATACCATAAGTCATAAAAAGCATATAGGCCCAATAAATACTCACGCCATATTCTATATACAACAGCCAGATACGTCGCTGCTGCCAACTGAACATAGAATGAAAATATTTACGCAACACCTCACTGCCTCCTTGAGCCCAACGCAGGCGCTGATTCCACAAGCCTTTCATCGTTTCCGGCATAAGGATCCAGCATAACGCCCTTGGCTCATAACGGATATCCCAAAATTTAAGCTGTAATTTCCAACTGATATCGATATCCTCGGTGACCATGTCGGTACTCCAAAACCCCACGGAAAAAAGAGCACGCTTACGGAATGCCGCAATGACCCCTGATACCGTATAAACCTTTCCCAAAATACGCTGTGCACGCTTAATCATACCGACGATTGAGGAAAATTCACCAACCTGAATTTTTCCCACAATGCTGGTACGGTTACGCACACGCGGGTTTCCGGTCACGGCCCCCACCCTTGGAAAATTCAAGAAATGCCACATAAAATATTGAATCGCACAGGGGTCAAGAAGAGCGTCTGCATCTATACAAATAAGATACTCCCCACGGGCAACCAAGGCCCCCATGGTCAAAGCCATGCCTTTACCTTGATTGGTCGCAAGCTCAACAATACGTAAACGGGAGTCCTGTGTCGAAAGTTCTCTTAAAATATTTAAGGTTTCATCCCTGGAACCATCGTCAATGACAATAATTTCATAATTAGGATATTCCTGTTTTCTTAAATAACTGATCGTGTCACGAATACACCGGGCCTCATTATGGCAGGGGACCAAAATGGAGGCAAAAGGAAATTCGGAAAGCCGCATGTCACGATTCTTAGGCTCCCTTAAAACATGATAAATGATCCCTCCTATCATAAAAACAAAAGCCATGAACAAGGGATAATAGAAAACAAAATTGTAAATTACCTGCATCATATACTCAATTAATGTCTATAAGGATAATCTTCGCTCGACATCATCTCACGGATAACACTAGCTCGGGGGTGATCTTGAACAAAATCATCCGGATAGTACCCCACATGATGGGCCCCAAGAGCCACCAGCGCTCTTAACCAACCATTTAACATTTCAGGTTTCAACCAGACTTTTTTGTGCCAGTCAAATGCCTGAATTTTAAAAATAGTTTTTTCTATTCCATGAGGATGGGTTCGGGCGGCATCAACTAAATGTTTAAACCAGACTTTAAAATCCCCATGGATTTCTTCCAGATAGGGATAGACCATCACCACCGCATAATCATAAGAATCGAGGGTCTTCTGATAATTTTGGGCAAACCATTCCTCACTGTCGGGATCTAACAAAACAGGAGAATATAAATTACGGCAAAACAAAGCTTCCGGACGATAGTAACGGACTGCTTTTTTCAAATACTCGGTCAGGTCGATCAATTGATCAGTTTTCCTCTGCATCCATTGATGGGCTTGTTGTTGGGTTAACTGCTGTGGATCTTTTATCCCCCTGCCTGTTATCTTAAAATATTCTTTTAAGGCGTCCGGATGAAAATCTTCGAAATCCGTTAAATAACCGTCATCTTGAAAAAGAACCCCGTCAATCGCAGCATTGGAAGCCAGATCAGCGTATAACTGATAAAGTTTATCCCAAGCTTCCTGACTAAAGGGGGAAAGACGCTGATAAGATTCATCACTATCAACTATTTTGCCATGATCATATTTCTTAACCCTAAGTGCTTGAGTTTTAGCTAAATCAGGCAAAATAATACTGCTCACTGGCATCCAAGCATAAACTTCAACCTGACAACGGGCAAACAATTGATGAGCCACCCGGCTAAACAAGTCCATACGCATGGGCAAGACCTGATTAGGGAAATAGACAGATTTAACATTACCGGTGCCTTCTGGATCAGCAAATGCCTGCAAAAAAACGGTCGTGACCTTCATGTCCTTAACACGATCCAAAACAGCACTTAAATTTCTCTCTATTTGCTGTGGATCCTTATCGAAAATCATGTCTAAATCCAACTGCATGATACGCAAGTGCTCCGGGCCACCAGGCTTAATCCCTAAAAAAATCAGTAAAGAGCCGATATCAGGATTCTTAAAAAGCATGAACCGCTCAATAATGCTATCATGAGACACATCCACACGCCGGTCGTTTAAGGCAAAGGTGAGCTTAATCCCCGCCTGCTTCGCTGCTTCCTGGGTCAAAGCATTATACTTGCCATAGGGCCACGCGATAGACCGCACCTTTATATTTAATTTCTCCTCGAGCTCATTTTTGGACCGCAGAATATCATCGAAAACCCTCTCCTGATAGATCTTATCCTCTTCATAGGCATGAGTTGTAATATCAAATGAATGGGCGGTCGCTGCAGCATCAGCATTACCCTGAGGATTATAAACGATCACTTGATGGAGACTATGCGTGTGCGAGGCTATCTCCACCAACCCACTGTGGGCCACCTCTTTAAGCTGATCCCATGTCATGAGCTTTTGTCTAACCACTAACGGTTTTTTATCAAGCCATCCGGAAACAACAGCCAGCAGACTTGGAATCTTGTATTCTTTCAGAAGAGGGAAAACAAAATCGTAAAATGTGGCATAACCGTCATCAAAGGTTAAAAGAACAGGTTTTGAAGGAAGCGCTTTAATCCCGGTCTGAGCCTGAATAAGATCATCCAAGCTGACAAAATGAAAATTATGCATTCGGAAATATTCAATAGTTTGAATAAAAGTCCCTTCATCCACCGCATAATTATCCAAATTTACATCTTTCGGAATATCGTGATAACACAAAACGATCAGATCATTCTTGGGCTTGTCCCCTGCAGTAGACACATCAGGCAGACACCACGTCAGGACCATGCCTAGAATTATCACAGGTAGAATTTTAAAATTATGCCCCACCAGTCACTCCCTAATTAAAATTTTTGCCGGACCGTCCAGTAGGTATCAAGCACATTCATATGCTGGCCGGTGTAATACTCAAGTGAATACGTCAACCCTACCAAGAAACTTAGTGTATCTGAAGCCTTATACTCTACTTCTTCACGCAAATACCCCACATTTTTATCACTGATACTATATTCCCATTGCTGACCTAATCCTATATAAAAACGATCAGAAAACTGCTTTTCATAAAGCTTGTACCAAATATGTTCCACATTAGGGATCAAATAAAAATCATAAACTTTCTTGGGGCTATAATAATCCACCGCCTGCTTGGAAAAAGTTCTGGCATCAAACTCTGTTCCTAAACGCCATCTCCAGTACGCAAAAGTCCGAATGGCTGAATCTGTCGTCCACTGATAATTCCAATTCGCGTTGCCATCTTGAAAATTCTTCAAATCTGCTGATAAACCGGTATCAAACGATTCGTTAAGACGCAATAAACTGGATAAAGAATAATCCTGAACATTTTCACCTGGCGCACGGCTGACTAAAGGAATATCGATTGTTCGTGAATCATAATGAAAGGTATGTGTCCAATGATCATCAGGGGTAAATGCAACCTCAGAAATACCCCCTATTCTCTGCCCGGTGTTATAATCTCCGGTCAGCGCCTCTGTTAATTTCCAGGCATTATCAGGACGGTAAATATCCCCTAGATAAAAACGTTGTGTCAGATAATGTCCTCCCCCAGTTGAGATAAATTCGGTGTTTCGACGAATAAGCTCGAAAAATAATTGGTTATGATCGTTGATGCGCTCATCCAGACGATTAGATAAATAAAATTCGTCATCGCCGATAATTTCATGTGTATAATAGCCGCTCATGGTCCACATGGCCATATCATCCACATCCATTTGACGTTTGGCTTCAAGCACTTGGGGATCCCTGGGGTATTGTCCGCTCAAAGATTTCAGCATCAAGCGCCCTTGGGCCTGGTGCATATTGTCATAAAGCGCGCGCGCAAACCCGAGTTCTGCCGGAAGCAAGGAAGGGTCCATCGTGTGGATGATACGAAATTCCTCCAAAGCCCGACGCGGCCATCCACGCCATAAATAAAGATGGGCCATAGCGGAAAGAATCTGGGTATCCATCGGAGCTGCGTTAAAATACTGATCCCCGATTTTCTGGGCTTTTTTCAAACGATCCTGATACATCAGAAGCCAAATTTTATTATAGGAGATCTCTTCCTTGTGGGGATTATCCCTCATGATGCCCCGTTCTTTGATTTGAACAGGTTCCAGGCGGTCCATGGATTCCAAAAGCTCACCGGCCTGCTGGTAACGTCCTAAATCAATGAAGGTATAATAAATGGCTATTTTGACATTAAAAGAATCCGGTTCACTTTTCAAAACAGATTGATACAAACTCAAGGCCTTTTTAGGTTGCCATTTTGCAAGATAGGCATCCCCCGCAGCCTCTTTAATCCAAGAGGGTATTTCGATCTTCTCCTGAAGCGCTTTTTGATAATCTGCAACAATTTCATCAAACCTGTTCTTTTCCTTTAAAATCAAAATGTTGTCCCAACGCGAACGATTCTCTTCAACTCCAGCCGCCTGTAAATTAATATTGATCTTGTTGTCCCGGGCCCGCGCGTAATCCTCTTGTTGCTTTTCTTTCTTTAACTGAATCGCAGCAATAGCCTCTTGCGGTTCATCCCAACGAATATACATCGCAGCCAAATTCCCGCGAGCCCGTTGACATAAAACAGGATCAGAGTAAGGATTTTGAATGGACAGCTCAAGTGCCAAAGAATTAGCACCCAATTCCATCAATGCACGCATTTTTAAATTGAAAGCAGCTTGATTATTTGGATACTGCTTCAAGATATAATTGTAGACTTTAACTGCTGAGAAATAATCTCTGTGGAATTCTAACATTTCAGCTTTTGACATCAGACTTTGATAAGAATCCGAACCTTGCACAGAGGAAGCAATCTGGCCTAAGGCCAAAGAGCTATTCAATAAAACCAGAAATGATACAAACAGCTGTAAATAAATCATCAAAATTTTTTCTCAAAAACTAGATTCTATCTAATAAACGCAATAAACCGTCAAGCGTTGTCAAAGGATGTGGCGGGCAGCCCGGTATAAAAAGATCAACAGGGAGGATAGTATCAAGTCCTAAAGAAACTTGCGGGCCATCCCTGAATATCCCACCTGAAATTGCACACCCTCCCAAAGCAATCACAATCTTAGGTGAGGGCAGGGCTTCATAGGTTTTAAGGAGCGCCTCGCGCATATTTTTTGTGATCGGGCCAGTCACTACAATGCCATCAGCATGCCGGGGAGAAGCCACAAACTGGATACCAAATCGTGAGAGATCAAAAACCGGAGTATTTAAAACATTTAAATCCAGCTCGCAGGCATTACAGCCTCCGGCTGAGACTTGTCTCAGCTTAAGCGAGCGGCCAAATATTTTAAGCATTTTATCCTCTAAAGCAGAGGCCAACACCTTTTCACGGCCTGAAGACAAAATCAAGTCTTCTCGACCAGATGTGGACATTTGATAATCATTAGAAAAACTAAAACCGCTATCCGGATCAAAAGAAATTCTTCCCATATCGACAATGTCATTTTGTCCTGCAATAATCGGGCGCCCGCGATAGCGCTCAGGCAACGCCGGCGCAGGAGCCTTAGGAAAAAATATGGTCTTGCAACCTTGTTTAAAACGTGCTTTAAGGATTTTTAACATAAATTTATTTTTCTATACTATAAATCATGCCCACAATAGGACAAATTGAAACTTTTATTACACAAAGGAAAATCAGAAATTTCCTGACCTCGCATGGCATAGGCCAGCCCAAACCAGTTATGAAATGAGGGATCTTTGATCTTATAACGTCCAAAGCCGCCTTGGTTATCGCTAATACCAACATGCATGATCTCTCCTCGCCAGCCTTCAACCATAGACACCGCCACCGTATCTGGTTTCATTGGCCCCGGAGCCACAAAAATATCTCCTGCTGGCAAAGAAGGTAAAACCCGTAGCAAAAATTCCAAGGACCTTAGGACCTCCTGACTTCGCACTAAAGCTCTAGCATAGACATCCCCGGTCGCCCCTAAAGAAATCGGCACATGTTGAAACTGCCACATCCCTGAAGCATAATTGATCCTGACATCACATTCCATCTGACTGGCACGTCCGGCAGGTCCTACCAGCCCAATCTCTTTAGCATCCTTAGGAGAAACGATCCCCACCCCTTCAAAGCGCGCTAATACTGACGGTCTGGTAAATAAAAGATCACTGACATCTTTAAATTCATCCCTATATTTTTTTAACTTAAGACAAAAATCATTGGCCATTTTGTTATCAATATCGAATAAAACTCCCCCTGGCCGGCATAACCCCTTACCGAAACGATTACCAGTTAAAATCAAAAGCAGATTTAAATAATCCCCCCGCATACGTCCAAAATAAGCACTCGTAGGTAAAAACCCAGCATCCATGCCAAGCGCGCCTAAATCTCCAACATGATTAGCTAATCTCTCCAGCTCTAAAGCAATGGCCCGGATCGCCTGGGCTCGAGGTGTAATACTACACCCTGTTAAGGATTCAACCACTTCAGAAAAAGCCGTGGAATGTCCGATAGATGTGTCACCGACAATCGATTCGCTTAAAAGCATGCTTCGCCTTAAATCCTGCCCCTGCATCATCGGTTCAATACCCCGATGTTGATAGCCTAATTGGATTTCCAAATGCAGGATCTCCTCTCCGTGACATTGAAAACGGAAATGCCCGGGCTCGATGATCCCCGCATGAACCGGTCCTACCCCAATTTCATGGACCTCTTCCCCTTCCACAGCGTAAAATGGATATCCTCCCGGGATTATTTTGTCGTTAATACCCTGCCAAATATCCTCTGCCTGACGATAGTTGGAATGGTATCTTAATGGCTTAAGCCATGGGTGCCCCACGGGTTTGACGGCCCACTGTTCTGCAATCTCGCGCTCAAATAAATGCGCTTGCGTAAGATCTTTTGTTAAAGATTCATATTGAGGGGATTCTAAACTAATAAAAGTCGATAAAATGTCAAGTCTGGCCTCTTCGTCTACCCCAAGAACAGCCAATAAACGCAGGTATCCGTTTGTCTCCAAAATCCCGAACAAATTCACCAGACGGGAAGACTCACCGCAAGATTCAATGATCTGCGCTCGGAATTTTTCAACAACTAAGACCGGAATATTCGATAAAGATATTTTTCCACCATTAAAAAGTGCCATAAACTTTAAACAGCTCCGATTAATTTGACTGCATTGTTGATCATTTTCTCAAGCCCGATCGGCATCCATAACCCGAGACCAACCAACAGCACGACAGCAAGTAGAATAGCCGCATTCATAGACGTGTTCTCTTTCTTTGCAAGAAGCGGTTCACGGGGCTTGCCATGAACAACCCCAAGAACAATTTTGGCGACTCCGATAAACATGACACCCAAACAAACAACACCCCCTGCGGCCAGACAATAATGCCTTGACGTGATCGCCGCATTAAGTATCAAAAGTTCACTATGAAATGTCGCAAAAGGAAACATGCCAGTTCCCGCCAAAAAGGCCGCGACCAGTAAAATACCTGTCAACGGATAAATATGAATAATACCCTTAACTTCATCCGCTCTACTGGAACCATATTTCTGGGCAATAGAACCCGCCGTCAAGAACATGACGGACTTGGCCAAAGCATTATTGATCATATGAAACAACGCCCCAAATAAACCAACAGCACCCAGCCCAAGACCTAAAACCAAAAGACCCATATTTTCGATAGAAGAGTACGCAAATGCCCTTTTAATACTCTTTTCTCCTAAAATAAACAAGGCCGGGACTAGCAGTGATAACATCCCTGAAACAATCAGAATGGAAGAATAAAATTCTGTTAAACCTGCTTTGTTACAAACCTGAGCGATACGAAGCAAAGCCAAAAAAGAACATTGAGTCAATGCCCCAGCCATAATAACTCCAACCATTCCTGTCGCCTGCCCATAAGCATCAGGTTTCCAACTATGGGTTGGAGCCAATCCCATTTTGCAACCATAACCAACGATAAAGAAAATGATGCTAAGCTTCATCCAATTCAAAGATAATGAAGATGATCCTTTTAAAATAGCCGGAAGCAAAAGAGTGTGCACATCGTGGGCCGCAATAGCAAGAAAAAATGTGCCCATCAATCCTAAAGCGATACCAACAGAACAAACCAGCAAATACCGCCATGTTGCCTGAAGACTTTGCTGATTGCGGTGATAACTGATCAAAGGCGCGCTAAACAAGGTCGTAGCTTCAATCGACACCCACAAAAGGCCAAAATGATAACTAACGGCAACCAGCGTCATCGTTGAAAGCAAACATAATAGACATACTGTTAAAAGACGATTGCTTCGAGGCTCATGCTTGAAATAACCAATCATAAAAACAGATACTGACAAAAAGAGGAAACTGACTATCGACAGCAGGATCAAACCCAAAGGATCAAGCACTAAAAAGCCGTTAAACTCAACCGGAGGCCTCTGCATCCAGAATAAAGCAACAATCAGTCCATGACAAAAAGAAACAGCTATGAACAGCTTAAGAATAAACTTCTTGCTCACTGGCAAAAAAATGCCCAGAGCGCTTATAAACGGCAATAAGATCAAAAGAGTCAACATCCAACTTCCTTTTTTAAAACGTTTCCCCCATCTTCGAGAACGTTACCGAAGCCGGGTTTTTCTCAAACTCTTCATTAATATGATTGACCACAATGGCCATGATAAATACAGCCACGAAAATATCCAGAAGAATGCCCATTTCGATCAAGACCGGCATCACGTCAAATAATGACACCGCAAAAAGAAAAATTCCGTTTTCCATGATCAAATACCCCAGCACTTGGGTGACCGCCCGGGTGCGGGTAACCATGATCATAAACCCTAAAAGCACCGTCGAAAGGGAGCATGGCAAGATAAGATCCGAAGCGGGCTTCCCCGGAAGCTTTAGGGATAACGAGACCCAAAAGGCCCCGGCAATGATCATCGCTCCTAAAATAATGGACGCTGATAATCCTATAATAGGCTTGACTTCCGAACGCATGGACACATGCCGAATGGCCCAAAATAAAATAGAAGGTACCAGAACCGCCTTAAGGACCATTGTGACAACCCCTAAAATGACGTCACGGTTTGAAATACAGAAAGCATGCAAGAAAAACGGCAATAGCCCCAGGACAAAAGACTGAATGGCAAAAATCCGAATCATGGCAGCAACACGATAATTGGACAATATAATAAGAGATAAAAATACCACCGTAATACAGATGACATCAACCCAGCTTGTCATATCTTTTTTATCCTTTCCACATTTTTACAACAAACCCAAAAAAACCTAAAGCAAAAGCAATCAAAAGCAAATGATTGACCCTGTTAAGCCGTAAACGTGCCGTGGTTGATTCTACTATGCCAACAGCTATAGATACAGCCAGCATCCCCCCTAAAAATATCAGCATATCCATAACCTTATTGACCGGCTCAATTGGTAGAATAATAGGGATCAGGATTCCGGCAAAAACAAATAACTTTATAGCTGAAGCATAAAGCAAGAATCCCAGATCGACCCCGCTATGGTCCAAAATTTTGACTTCATGGATCATGGTCAACTCCAAATGAGTATCAGGATCATCAATGGGAATACGCGCATTTTCGGCCAGAATTAAAATAAAAAAACTGCCTACCACTAAAATAAGCACTGTCCCCCAAAGCTTCCAAGACAGAGGAAGATTACCCCCGATCATGGAGGATAAAGAAATGCTGTGCTGGGCAAGAGAAAGCGTAATAAAATTCATGAACAAGATCATTTCACAAAGACACGAAAAGAAAGCCTCACGGCTGGCCCCCATACCTTCAAAACTATAGCCCGTATCCAGAGCCGCTATGATCATAAAAAACCTGGCTAGCCCTAAAATAGAAGCCGCCAAGAAAATGTCACCTGTAAATTGAAGGGGCGCTTTAAATGGCCCTAGAGGAACAAGCAGAGCTAACAACAATACAGCGGCGAGGCAAATAATAGGTACGGCACGAAAAACCCATGTAGTCGTCCTGCTATAAACAGAATCCTTTTGAAAAAGCCTTTGCAGATCAAAAAAAGGTTGAAACAATGAGGGCCCTTTTTTACCTGCAAAAAACGCCTTAACCTTAGCGATAACACCCACAAACAAAGGTGCCAGTAAAAACACTATGATCCAGTGAGAAAAAATTAACATATTTTTATTTTAATTTCCAAACCAATAAGATTATCAAATATAAGAAAATGTACATCAGATACATCTGTGTATACCGAATACGGCTGATATCCAATTTCCTTGATAAATTCGTCAATTTGCCGAATACTGGCTTAAACAAAAATTCTTCAAAGAAATCGCTGACCGATGAAGACATGGATGCCGATTGAGGGAAAAAGCCTTTAACCTGGGGAAATGTCCGTTTATAAAATAAAATTCTCTTAAAAAAATCTAGAATAAGCCGTGCAAAAGAAGAAGAGGTGTATTGCATCCGAGGTGTCACATAAGAAAAACCACAACGCCAAGTTTCACTGACAGATGCAGGCAAAGCCTTTAAAAATAATACGCGTAAATAAGTCAAAATTAGCACTAACGCAAGAAAAAGAACAACACCACCGATCATACAGGTTAGCGGTGAAAAAATATTATCCATGGGAAGCTCTAAAAGATCGGCATGGGACAAAAAAGCCCCCCCCAAAAAAGCTATGCCTGCCGCTGTTCTTGGGAAAAGACCGATCCATAAACAAAATCCTGCCAAAACGATCATAGGGATACACATCCATAATGAAATTCTTTCCCCCAGCTGCGATCCTTTTGGCACGCGAGGTTCACCTAAGAATACTGTACCGTAAACCTTGGAAAAACAAGCTAGTGCAAGCGTTCCCATAAGGGCCAGTGCAATAATCCCCAAAGCACAGACAAATGTCCCCTGTAAAGGCAGATGAAAAATACCCTGAAAAAGGCCAAAATAAATAATAAACTCACTAATAAACCCGTTAAATAACGGTAATCCGCAGATGGCCAATGCCCCTATAAGAAATAAAATACTGACAAGCGGCATGACCTTGGCCATCCCTCCCATACGGTCCATCTCACCTGTGTGTGTTTTTTGAATAACAGCACCTGCAGCCAAAAACAAAAGTCCTTTAAAAATGGCATGGTTAAAAACATGTAAGAGTGCACCACCAAACCCAAGCACAGCTAAAAAAGGCATACGATGACTCTCTCCCAGCAACCCAACACCCAATCCAAGCGCAACAATCCCAATATTCTCGATACTATGATACGCTAAAAGTCTTTTAAGCTCATGCTGTCCTAAGGCATATAAAACCCCCATCACTCCGCACAGAACGCCTATGATCAATAGCAAATATCCACACCAATCCGGAAGGACACCGATCATCCACAACACACGGCAGATACCGTAAATACCCATTTTGATCATAACGCCGGATAAAACTGCCGATACGTGGCTCGGAGCTGCCGGATGCGCATGAGGCAGCCAAATATGGAGTGGAATAAAACCTGCCTTAACCCCAAAACCAAAAATAGCTAGAAGAAATATAACACCCGCAAGAACCGGCGGGAAAGGAGCATGACTGATGATGTCAAAATTCATGGACCCGCTGTTAGAGGCCATTAAAAAGAACATTATGATAAGAAGAAAAGTCCCACAGTGGGAAGCGATCAAATAAAGGAAACCGGCCCGGCGTACGTCAGACTCCTCATCCTTGAAAACAACCAAAAAAAATGCTGAAACCGACATTATTTCCCATGCGCCTAGAAAAAGAATCACATTATTAGCCAGAACAATCACTATAAGAGCCAGTGACAAAACCAAATAAAAGAAGATATGAAGCCCCACAGGCCTCTTGGAGGCGTACGGACGCATATAACCGACAGCGTAAATGCCTGCACACAAGATTAAAATTATGACCGCAACCAAAAAAATAAAACTCAACGGGTCAAATTTAAGCGAAAACTCCCCGAAGGGAACATGCCATGAGGATTGAAAATATTTTTCCATTATGAAATTTTTGCGACCTTTGATTCCGCTACTTGAAATGCTGCCAGGATCTCCTCACTCTGGATCCGGCGCTGTAAAGCTGATTTAACTTCCTGATCCTGCAGACAAAATGCGAGGCGTGACAGCAAAGATAAATGCCATTTGAATGATGAAGATAAAATAACAAATAACGTATGCACGCCTTCACCGTCTGGTGAAGAAAAATCAACGGCCTTTTCTAGGAAAAAAAGCCCGACAATGGGTTCCATTCCCGCCAGTACCACCGGATGTTTAACATGCGGAATCGCAATCCCATTGCCAATGCCTGTCGTTCCCGCCTGCTCACGAGACAGCAACATCTCTTTTAAAGATGATTTCCGGATATGATCAGGCAGGACCAAAAGATCTAAAACTCTTCCTAAGATTTCTTCTCGATGATGACCAGTGAGGCCAAAATAGACTCCGCCACGCATGAGTGCCGGAGTAATAAGATCCTGCCCCTGACGGGCTTTTTCGCAAAGTTTCAATGCACCGGCTGTAAGACATATTCGATTTTTTAAAGCCCATTCCAGGACTTCAACCGAATTAAAATAATACTGATCATTGGCCTTGATCGCAGGCATCCCCTGCTTATTAAGCCATTGATAAAGCTTCTCCTCAGGGATCCCAAACGCCTTTTCTATGTCACGGAAAGTCAGCTGCATACAATGCTTTGAGCAACCCCTGTTTGATGCGCTGCCCCTTCAACGGCTTTGGTCACAGCTTCAACCACACGTTTATCAAAAATACTGGGAACAATGTATTCACTGCTCAGCTGGGTCGGCAAAATAAGATTGGCTATCGCGTCAGAAGCGGCAATTTTCATAGCCTCATTAATTTGTTTGGCACGTACATTCAAGGCCCCTCTGAATATACCGGGAAAAGCTAAAGCATTGTTAATTTGATTAGGAAAATCTGAACGGCCGGTCGCAAAAACCCGACAAACTTTGAAAGCCTGATGAGGATCAATCTCCGGATCAGGATTGGCCATGGCAAATACAATACGATCTTTTTTCATCACCTTGAGATCTTCCTTGGATAAAATGTTCCCAGCTGAAACTCCGATGAAAACATCCGCTCCCCGCAAAGCTTCCCGTAAAGTTAAAACGGGATCATTGGGGGAAGCGCATGAAAACAAGTCCTGACGTGCACGGTCCAAATTAGCGCCATTGGCGATCAGAACAACTCCCTTGCGATTACAAGCCAGCAAATTCGAAACTCCTGCGGCCAATAGGATCCGGCAACAAGCCGCTCCCGCCGCCCCCAATCCATTCACGACAACGTGAACCCGTTTAATATCTTTTTTAACAACTTTCAATGCGTTTTTTAAGGCCGCCAATATAACGACCGCAGTCCCATGCTGGTCGTCATGCATCACCGGTATAGATAAAATCTTTTTAAGCCTCTCTTCAATTTCAAAACAACGCGGAGCGCTGATATCTTCCAAATTAATACCGCCGAATGCCGGGGCGATATTCTGGACCGTCTTGACAATTTCGTCAACATTCTGAGTGGCCAAACAAATAGGCCAGGCATCTATATTGGCAAACTCCTTAAAGATCATGGCCTTGCCTTCCATGACAGGCAAGGCAGCCTCAGGCCCCAAATTCCCTAATCCCAGAATAGCAGACCCGTCTGTCACGATAGCAACGCTATTGGCTTTGATAGTCAATTTATAAACCTCTTCTGGGTTTTTAGCAATCACTTGAGAAACTTTTGCAACTCCGGGGGTATACGCCATGGAAAGCTGATTACGTGTTTGCAGGGGGGTTTTATTATGAACCTGTATCTTCCCCCCTAAATGAAGCAGTAATACCCGATCAGATATCGCAATGATCCTGACATTTTTCAATTTTCCTAGACCTTTAAGGATCTTTTCGGCATCTTTTTCCCGGGCCACGTCAAAGGTTACATCACGAATGATTTTGGTGGCCGTAACATCGACGATGTCCACTGCTCCCAGTCCCGCTTTAGCAGAGGCGATCAATGCGGCGACAGACGCAAAAACACCCGGCCGATTTACAAGCTCCAGACGAATAGTCACTTTATTATTGGATGAAAAATTGCTTTCATTGTCCATATTTTTCGACTCTCCCTTCAGGGAAAATTTAACCCCCATCCGCTAATGTGTCCTTTAGCATGACAGGGGCCTACCATTAAAAAAATATTTTCAAAGCTGGATATGTAATTATGATACTCTCCTGTCCCTTATTGTCAATACCGCAGCCAACATTATCCTAAATCACCATCGGCTTTATTTACATTGGTTCATCATCCTGTTAAAATAACCACACCCTTATGTTAGCCACCTTTATCATTCAGCCTTTGCTTGTCGGCCTTTCTCTGGGGGCTTTTTGCCTTTCCTATTGCTTCCCTTTTTTATCCACCTTTGTGGCCAGTGATCCCAGAAGCGTCAAAGAAAATGCTAAACTGATCGTTCGTTTTATATTCGGCCGTCTGCTCGGTTATATAATGTTTGGCATTATATTCGGATTTCTGGGTGAAAAACTGCAATCTCCTTTATTAACTCTTGCCACAGACCTGTCCCTGATCTTTATTTCCTTCATCTTAATTTTATACCTCTGCGGCCTTTTAAAACAACAAGAAGGCAATTGCCCTTCCCGAAAATTTCAAAATCAAAATGCCATGATGATGGGTTTTTTCATGGGAATCAATATCTGTCCCCCTTTTTTATTATCACTCCCTTATGTTTTTTCTTTACATAGCACATGGCTGGGGGTCTTATATTTTCTCATTTTCTTTGTAAGCAGTTCTATTTTCTTTCTACCGATGATCTTTGTGGGGATGCTGGCCCGCATCAAAGAATTTCAACTCGTGGCCCGCATAAGTGGTTTTATCTGTGCTGGCATTTTCATTGCTTACGGAGCATATTCGATTATTCATACTTTTATTATTAAACATTAGTAGTTAGATACACTGGCTATTCATCCATCATAGGAGGGGCCATGCTTGGCGGTAAGTTTCTTAACAAGATAGATAAATTTGGCGTATGGATCTTAATGCTTCTGGTTTTGTCCTTTGTCCTGACCGGCTACGGCATGACCAAACACATCATGGACCCTGTGCTGGCTAAATATATCCACACAGAGCTGTTGCCCTTACCTTTACTCATTTTCTTTTGTATTCATATCATCAAGGCTGTGCGCAACCAATTAAAAAAATGGAGTGTTTTTAAGGAAGATCGCATCCTGGACATGTATGCATACAGCCTCGTACTAATCATTACCTTCATTTTGATCTGGTTGAATTTTCGCTAGCTATGGGGCCTATCATTAAAAAAATATTTGCCGGTCTTTTTCTAATTCTTATCCTTGGATCATCTGTGTATGTGGTCATCCACCGGGAAAAAATAGTGCGCCAGGAAGAGGATCCTTCTCTATTCCACGAAGCGTCCTACTACGATAAACTTTTGGGCAGCTTGGTCCAGTGCCGCCTTTGCCCTAACGAATGCATTCTTTCACCCGGCCAGTACGGCACCTGCAAGGCGCGCAAGAACATTAACGGCAAACTTTATTCTATGGTCTATGGTAAAATTGCAACAGCCCATCTTGATCCCATCGAAAAAAAACCCTTTTTCCACGTGCTGCCTGCAACGGCAGCATTTTCTATCGCCACCACTGGCTGCAACATCCAATGCCTGTTTTGCCAAAACTGGGAAATCTCTCAAGCATTTCCTTTTGATTCACAAACCGTCCCAGCAACTCCCCAACAAATAGTAGATAAGGCTTTAGAAAGCGGGGCTCGAACGATTGCGTTCACTTATAGCGAACCGACCATTTCTTTCGAATACGTACTCGATATTGCCAAGTTGGCCCATGCCGCGGGATTAAAAACACTTATGGTCAGCAATGGCTATATTGAGCAAAAACCCCTCAAAGAACTCCTTCCTTACATTGATGCCTATAAAGTAGATTTCAAAGGCTTTGACGAAAAATTTTACAAAAAGTTAACCCACGGCCACCTACAACCGGTTTTAGACGCCATGAAAACGATCCATGAAAATGGAGTATGGCTTGAGATTGTCACCTTGCTTGTCACTAATCAAAATGACAGCGACAGACAAATTCGGGATTTAGCCAATTGGGTCAAAAATAATCTGGGAGAGAATGTCCCTTTACATTTCTCACGCTTTGCCCCCCAATATAAAATGCTCAACGTCCCCGCAACCCCGCCTGAAACCGTCATCCGTGCCCGTGAAATTGCTATGCAGGAAGGTTTAAAATATGTCTATACCGGCAATATCGTCTACCCTCCGGGAGAGATCACCCGCTGCCCCTCATCAGGCGAAGAGATTATTGTGCGTCAGGGCATGTTTACCATTTATAACGGACTGAAAAACGGGGCTTGCAGTGACGGGGAAAAAATACCGGGCGTTTGGGATTAGGTCTTTTTAAAAAGGACAAAAGCCAATGCTGCATTAACAATCATCAAAAACAGAAGCGTTTTGTAAATCCCATAGGCCGGAATCATAAAAACACTGATCCCTAAAGCTCCCAAGCAGGAGCCCAGTAGATCAGCCGCATAAATAGCCCCCAGCCGGAATTGCCCTTCATATTTTTCTTTTAAAAAATATAAAATATTGATACATGAAAATTCTAGACCGATCAATACGCCTATGCCTGCCCCCAGCATGATCCATACCTCCGGTGGTGGAGCCCATTTGACCCCAGCAGCTAACCACATAACCAAAAACCAAAGAACAAAATATGCCCCAATAGCCGAATGGAGTTTAAATAATTTAATAAAACTGGCAATTGAATCTCTATTCCCCCAGAAAGCCCCCGCAGCTGTTGCAGCCATAAACGACGAAATAATCCAAGAGATTTTGTAATACAAATTGCCGTAAAAAATCTGAAACCCATAGATAACGATCACCTCGGCCGACATCAATGAAAAGCCTCCCATAGCCATAGCGAAAATAATAATAGTCTTATTAACATTCAACTGACTGGATATCCTTGACAGCAGCAATATGAATAATACAGCCAAAACCAAAATAAGAAAATAATTTGTCTGCATAACCGAGGCATATAGAACAGCAAAATATTGATGAAAAATGCTCAACCAATAGACCGAATTATAAAAATAGCCTTGCGGATAAAGATCAGAATTGATCCGTGCCGTTGTGTTGGAGAGAAAAAGATCAAGGGTCTTGGAAACGCGGTCTGTGGTGTAGCGGTAGACAATTGAAGGAGGTGTAACAAAATAATTTTGAATATTCCTAGATTTAAGCCTTTGGATCAATACTTGCGGGTCACGGGGTAAAGGACTAGGTGAAGCCAAGATAAAAAGCACATCTTCGGGAAGAATGACAACCGAATCAAAATTTCTATGTATTGTCTTGTATATGGATGTGCCTAAATTTCCCAAAGGCTCAGATACGCTGTCCGACGCAAACACTAAATGCGTTGCCATTACCCCATTGGATTTTAAATGCCCGCGCACCTCTTTGAAAAATTCATCAGTAAAATAACGGTTGATCAAACCCGTTGAAGGGTTAGGCAGATTAATGATGATCACGTCTAAATCCCTTGGCAGACTCCTTAAAGAAATTCGAGGGTCCCTTTTGATTAATTGCACCCTTCCTCCGTCTAAAATCCGGCGCGACGCGGGAATATACTCACGGGCCAAATCGATGATAGATGGATCTAGTTCTGCATAAAATATTTCTTTAGGGTTATACTTTAAGATCTCCCGTAAAGCACCGTTAAAACCTGATCCGATCAAAAGCACTTTTTGAGGGTTCGCATTGGAAAGCATGGGAAAGTGGATGAGGCATTCATTAAAAGCTTCATCACGGTCTGTCCCGACAGGCAGCCCGCTTTCATAAAAATTAAACTGGTCCCCCGTGCGGGTCAGCGCAAGATTCCCGTATATGGAATTCTGCGTCTTAATGAGCGGCTGCTGAGCAAACCTAAAACCCGCAGTTCGGATGTTAAGCTGATCTGAAAACAAAAAACAAATATGGCCAAGACAAAATGTTAGTACCGCGGCTATAAGAAAATACTTCTTTGCCGCCACCTTTTCCAAGAACAAGAACATAAGCACCATGCCAAGATTCAAGAAAATAACAATGGCGCTGGTCTGAAATTCATTTAAGAACACTAAACCATAACTGAACACCAAGCCGCCCAAAACAAACCCCAGAGCCTCATAAAAGTAAGCTATTCTCAAAACCCCTGCACGGTCTTGGGATTCACGACATGCCTGCCTATATCCAGAGGCAGCCACAAAGTGCATCCCTAAAACAAGACACAAAGGAGCTATAACAATAAAAGAGGTCATCAATGCCGGCATAAGATCGGGGATTTGTCCGGCAGCGTTAGCAGAAAAGCTTTTGCTTAAACGTATCCAGAAAATGGTAAGGGGAACTAATACAGCGGCCAGTAAATGACAGGTAAGTACAAGGGACAGCCCACGATGAGGCTTGCTCAGGAATTTTATAATAATACTGCCGACACCAACCCAAAAAAGCCAACCAAACAGCAGCCACCCGATAAAAAACTCATTCCCATAAAAACTAACTACCAGCTCCCGAGTCATGACGATCTGGGAGACTAGAGAAGTAAATCCCAGTATAAAAAGTGACAAAAAAAACATAGGATTGTTCACATTTCCACAGCCACCCCGGAATCGAATTGTCCTTTATAGACGGGAATCATTAATACGAGCGGGACACAAAAAAGAAAGATGATCATCAAAAACATAGAAATATCATTGTAAGCCATCATTTCTGACTGCTGGGAGACAAGCCCGTTGACCATGGCCATCGCGGCTTCACGCGCTCTTCCCAAGGCCATCCCGTGGCGGTACATACCCCCAACCATTTGATGAAAAAGATTAACAAAATTGTAATTAAAACGACTGATATGTTCTGCCAGATAAGCGTGGTGGATCTGAGAGTTCCTCTCAAGCAAGGTGGCTACGATAGCATATCCAATATTGCCGCCGACCTGCTGAAAAAGATTAAACAACCCTGTAGCCGAGGTGGTATTTTCCTTCTCCAAAGTGCTTAAAGACACTGTTGATAGAGTAACAAAAATAAACGGCATCCCTGTTCCCATCAATAGAAGGATCGGAACAATATTGCCATAACCGGCACTCGTAGCCAAATGGGCCAGCTGGAAATAAGATACACAAACCACGGCAATGCCATAAATCATGAGCTGGCGGGGATCAACATAGTTGTAAAGTTTGCCTACAATAGGCAAAACAAACATAAGGGCCACAGCCCTTGGCATCAGTACTAAACCCGCCTGATACGCCGGATAATTTAAAAGCCGCTGAGTAAACTGCGGTAAGATAAACGTGGTCCCATAAAGCGCAACGCCGAAAACCAGAACAACCAAGACCCCCATGCGAAACTGCATGTTCTTAAAGATCCTGAAATTGACCACCGGTTCTGCAACCGACAATTCCCACAACACCAGCGATACTAAACTAATTACCGTAAAGACAGCTGTCCATAGAATCCATGGGGAATCAAACCAGTTTTCCTGCTGTCCCCGTTCCAAGAAAACCTGTAGGCCCGTCAACCCCACCGTCAACAAAATGATACCAACAATATCGATTTTCTTTATCCCCCGTCTAAGATAGGGGGGGTCATGCACAAAGCTTGCAACCATCAGCATCCCGACTAAACTGATCGGTATATTGATATAAAAAATCCATGCCCAGCCATAATGGTCAGTCAACCATCCTCCCAAAACCGGACCAACGGCCGGGGCCACCACCACCCCCATAGAGAAAAGAGCCATGGCCATGCCCTGTTCTTTTTTTGAAAAAGTCTCACGAATGATAGCCTGCGCCAGGGGGACCAAACTGCCTCCCCCCATACCTTGCAGGATACGGCATATGATCATTTGTGCAAAGGTGTGCGACATGCCCGCCAGGATAGACCCAACAGTAAAGATCACGAACGAAAACAGATAAAAATTCTTTCTACCGACTAAGGTTGACCACCATCCTGCCATGGTCAGCATGATGACAGCAGCAATGCTATAGGCCGTGGCGACCCAAGTGATCGCCGATAAATTCTGGCCAAAGCTACCCATCATGTGCGGGAGCGCGACATTGACTACACTCACGTCCATCACTCCCATAAACGCCCCGATCATAACCGAGACGCCCACCATCCATTTATTGGGTTTTAAATCATCCATGGTTTTTTATAATTCAATGGTAGGAACGACTGACATCCCCAACTCCAGAGGCTTCTGCGGATCAAGTAAGCCGTCAAAGACAATTTTTACAGGGACCCTTTGGACAACCTTAATAAAATTTCCTGTAGCATTCTCAGCAGGTAGCAAGCTAAACCTTGACCCAGTCCCCTGTTGAATACTCTCAACATGGCCGTGGAAAACCACACCCGGATAAGCATCAACATGAATGATAACCTTGAGCCCAGGTTTGACATGCGTCATCTGAGTTTCTTTCAAATTAGCGATCACCCAACGCTGTGGAGGGACAATCGCAAGCAACGCCTGACCTTCCTGTACAAACATACCTGGTTCAACGGCTTTTTGGGTCACCACACCAGAGGTCGGTGCTGCAATATTCGTGTAAGACATTTTCAACTGTGCCCCTTCAAGCCGTGCTTGGGCCGCCTCCACCTGAGCCTTGGCCGTATTCCAACGCAGAAGCGCCTTGTCATACTGTTGCTGAGAAATGTCTTTGCTGGCTAATAATTTCTGATAACGGCCCAGATCCTGCCGGGCTTGTTCTGCTTCAACCTCCGCTGCCCCTAACTCAGCGCGAGCCAAATTAAAAAAGGCCTGATAGTCCCGTCCATCGATAGCACAAAGAGGCTCTTGGACTGAAACTGTCTGGTTATCTCTCACATAAACCTTATCAATATGCCCTGAAACCTTGGGACTAATAACAATGACATCCCCTTCAATAAAGGCGTCGTCAGTTGACTCGTGTGTAAAGACGTACCATAACCACCAACCCAACAAAACAACCACAATCAATGTCGCCGGCGCTGCTAATTTCCAAAACCTTTGATGTAATTCATAAACTTTCGTTACTATTTTGCTGACCATATCTGCTCCCTAGTTATTCTGATGAACTTAAATGAAATGAATCTGTCTGACCCAAAGCGGAATAATAATTCATACGGGCCATATGATACCCAACCAAGGCCGTCACATAAACCTGACGTGAATTCTCCAGTGTCGTCTGAGCATCAACCACAGCAATATTATTCCCAACCCCATTGGTGTACTGATCACGAGCCAAAACAACTTCTTGGGCCGATAGCCTCAGCGCATCTTGCGCGGCCCTGACTTCTTCGTTCGCCGTCGCCAACGTTTGCAAGGCCAGACGGACATCCTCCTCGACTTGGGTCTTAATATCGTCACGCAGTATCTGGGCTTGAGTTTTTTGACTCTGCTGTTGTTTAATTACCCCTTCAATCTGACCGCCTTCAAAAATGGGCATGTGCACATTAACGGAAATCTGTGCGGCTCTATGGGCATATTTATTCGGCTGGGCAGCGGACTGCCCATAGTCTCCGTAGAATTCCAGCTTGGGATACCTTTCCCTATTGGCTCCTGATAGAAGATATTGCTCATATTTAAGTTTGGCGTCAGCAATCGACATCTCTAATCGATCCTTAATGGCTATATGAACGGCATCCAAAACCTCAAAATTTCTTTCATTAAAATACTGGAGATTGTCGATCAGGTGAACTTCACTACTCAAAGGTAATCCGATAATACGTTTAAATGAAAGGAAAGAAGTATTGACGCCTTGGATATCCCCTTGCTCCTTTGCTTTTTGCACTGCCAAACGCGTTTGGGCCCGAATAAGATCCAAGTTAGTCACAAGCCCTGCCCCAAGCTGGTGTTGCGCCAAACTCGTTAACTTTTGGGCCAAACGCACATCCTGTTCTACGGCCTGTAACTGTTCCTGAGCTCGCAAAACATCTAAATACGCCATGACTGCAGCTGCGATGACCTGTTGTTGAGCTAATTTCTCCTCAAATTTTGCAATAATCACATCTTCGTTAGCAGCCTGAAATTTGGAAACAGCGCTCAAATCAAAAATCCGTTGAGTAATTTGAAGGCGTGCATCAAATGAATTAAACGGCCCAATGACCCCAAAAGCCGGTAACCCCTGCGAGGCAAAATTATCCCAAAAAACCCTGCCTTGGGTGGCTCCAAACGAAAGATGCGGAAGGAGATCAGAATTATTCTGCCATCTGCGCCCGCGTGCCTCATTAATCCGCTCTTGGGCAATTTTAAGAAGAACGTTATTATGCCGGGCCATGTCAATCGCTTGCTTAAGGTTTAAACTCAAAACCATCCCCTGCTCATTGATTCTCTGCAAGCCGCTTGCCGCCAATGCATGATTTTGGCTGACAGCCGTCACTAAAAATATCCAAAAAATAAATTTCCAGACCCTCATACCTTCTCAACCTTCTGATTAAAGGATTTAAATAATTTAAAATGCGGCATGAATAAAGGGAAAAAATCCTAAATATTTATCATCATCATTAAAGTTAAAAAATCCGATCTGGACCCCATATAAAGATCCTGTGGTATTGATAATCCCAAATTGAATCCCTCGCAAGTCTTCTTCGGTATCATTAAATAATATGGCAGCCTGAACGCCTGTACAGGAGCCTCTGGCTACATTAGCAAACAGTCCTAACTGAAAACCTTTAAAATCATGCCCAACTTCATTAAAGAGACCAGACTGCCAGCCTCCAAAATCTTCATGGACCCGATTTACAGCTCCTAACTCAAAGCCATGCGCATTGCCCTTTATAGTGTTTACGACACCTAGATCAACTCCCTGCAAATCCTCATTGATCCCGTAAATAAGATCTAGTCTAAAACCATCAACACTGTACTCATCCGGATATGCCTGAAGGGGATGGAAAAGGCTTACTTCAAGCTGAGTGATTTGTTCTGCCCGGCCAACCATAGGACAAACCACCAACATCCCCAAAATTAATAAATGAGGAGCCCATAATTTTATGATCTTGAACATTTCATGCTCTTTTTATTAATAATTATTCGCTTTCATTTGAAAAACTCCTTTGCTGTTCTGGCAAGTCGGACAAACAGCCGGTGTTTGCTTGCCGATATGAACATGCCCGCATTCAGCACAAATCCATATCGTTTCTTCATCTTTAGAGAACACTTTATTGTTCCCTATATTTTGGGCTAATTTGCGATAACGCTCTTCATGCTCTTTTTCAATCTTAGCGATCATTTTAAACTGGGCGGCAATCTTAGGAAAACCCTCCTTCTCGGCAACACCCGCAAAGCATGGGTATAAATCTGCAAACTCTTCATGCTCTCCGTCTGCCGATACCAACAGATTATCATAAGTCTCCTTAACCGAACCCGCGGGATAAACGGCTGTTATCTCCAAAGGCCCGCCTTCAAGAAATGCAAAAAATGTCTCTGCATGAACTTGTTCATTATGGGCGGTCTCCTCGAATATAGAGGCAATCTGACACAAGCCTTCTTCTTGGGCCTTCTGAGCATACATCATATACCTATTACGCGCCTGTGACTCTCCGGCAAAGGCCTTGAGCAGATTCTTGTGTGTTTGGGTCCCTTTTAAAGTTTTTCCTGAAAGATAACTCGCAAATTTCTCCCGTAATTCTTTTTTCATCTAACTATTCCTTTCCTTCTGATTTGTCTTCTTTGAATATCCCCTCACCGCTCTGACCCCATAAATGCTTAAATTGTTTCGCATACTTCTGCCCCAATTCTTTATCCGATATAACCAATAAATTCTCAGCATTCTTTTTGTCTGCTGAAGTGGTCCAATTAAATGAACCTGTTAACACAACCCGAGAATCAATCACAGCAAACTTATTGTGCATCAGTCCGGGCCCCAGCAAAAACTTAACGCTTAATCCCTTATTGATCAAATATCTACTTTTCGAAAAGTGATCTTTTATTTGGGCATTATCTAAAACCACCCTTACCTTAACTCCTCGCTTTTTTGCTTCAATTAACGCTTGAGCTATTTCTCTGGAGGTAAAGGAATACATGGCCGCTTCAATTGACTTTTTGGCCTTGCCAATTTCTGAGATAACCGCCCCCTGACAGCCTCCGTTAGGGGAAAAATACACTTCTGTTGAAGCAAATGCGTACGACGATCCCTCGATGAGCAAAAATAAAATTAAAGCGCTTATAAAATATTTCATTCGCAAAAACATATTCAATGCTCCTTTCTTAATGCATAATAATAACCGTCTTGTTCCTTTATTTCTACAGATGCTCCAAAAAGTTTACTGATATTGTGATCTGTCAAAATGGACGCTTTAGGCCCTTCATCGTAAAACCTCCCATCCTTCATTAAGATCACACGCTTGATCTCAGGAATTATATCAGAGATATTATGGGTAACAAGAATTATACTGATAGATGTTCTTGATATTTTGCGTAAAATATTGCTGAACTTATAGAGCGCATGCAGATCAAGACTATTTCCCGGCTCATCAAGAATAAGCGCCTTAGGATCATGAACTAAAGCCCTGCCGATTAAAAAGCGTTTAGCCTCTCCGGATGACATCTCAATCATCATCCTGTCTCTTAAATGTTCTATTTCCAGGAACTCAATAACTTCTAGGGCTTTTCTTTTCATCTCAGAGGTTATATTCTCTTTAAAAAGACCTACACTGCTGAAAAATCCTGATAAGACTGTCTCCATACCAGTTATGTTTCGCGCACAGGTGTATTGCAGATCATTTGAAACAATGCCCAATAAAGACCGCAAATCAAATACATCCCATCTATCCTGTCCCCAGATTTTAAATATACTCTCCTTTGTCTGTGTTAAAGGATAATACTCCCTGGTGATAAGCTTGATCAATGAAGACTTGCCTGCTCCGTTAGGACCTAATATAGCAATATTCTCCCCCTCATAAATCTTAAGGGATATGGAGTCCAACACCTTCTTGTGTCCTTCCTTTAGAACTATAATATTATTAAATTCTAAAAGCGGATGACCTTTATTCTTCATTACTCAATCACTTTTTTGCAGATTTTACTTCATCCTCTGCAATTTTGGAGTATTTCTCAGGGTCTGTTTTAAAATCCTTGATACACATAGGACAGCAAAGATTGTAAATCTTTCCGTTATACTCAAACTTCACGGGATGGTCACCCATTTCGCTGCCTTCAACGGGGTTCTTCGATACAGGACAAATTTTATTTCCTACTTCGATCAGTTTCTTTTCTGTTTCTGCCGCAGGTGGTGTTTGTTGGGCAAAACCCAAACTTGAAGTCAATAATATAGCCCCTAACATTAACACTGTAGCTTTATTCATAAAAATCCTCCTTGTAACTATTTTAGTTTTCCTTTGAATTTAAAATCAGATTTCCAAATGTAATAAATTGCCGGGTACACTAAAAGCTCCAACAAAAATGACGTCACCAGCCCCCCACCATAGCTTATAATGAAACCTTAATCTTACCAATCCCCCACCCTGATAAATTGACTTTCTTTAAAGCCCTGCTCAGTTCGGAATCAACAGGAGCTCCCAATTTTTCCGCTTTATTCAAATTGGCACGAGCTTTATCGTATTCATTTAAATGATAAAAAACAACGGCCAGATTATAATACGCCCTTCGATCAGAAGGGTTTAGATCGGCCGCTCGATTATAGTCAATAATAGCTTGAATGAAGCGCCCTTGCTGGGCATAGGCAGTGCCGCGGTTATTAAATAAATCTACATTTTTTGGGCTAATTTCAATAGCTTTAGTAAAGTCTTCTATCGCTTCAGAGAAACGGCCTTGGGCGGCATAAGTATTGCCCCGGATGTTAAGCAAAACCATTTTATTTGGTTTTATTACAATAGCTTTAGTATAGTCGGATATAGCTTGATTTAGATTGCCTTGTTGTTTATAAAGATTACCGCGATTTTCATAAGCATCCGCACAATTAGGGTTGATTTCAATAGCTTTATTATAATAAGAGAATGCCTGAGCAAAACGGCCTTTTTGCCAATAGCACACCCCAAGATTACTATAAGCCTCATCATCTCGAGGATTGAGCTCAATGGCTTTAGTAAAGCTCGCCATAGCATGGGCTATGTCCCCGTGAATTGTATAAAAAATACCGCGATTATTGTATGGCCTTGATTTGTGCGGAGATTTTTGAATGATATCCTCCCACATAATAATCTCATCCTTCCAATCTTTATTTCTTTGATAAGTCAAAACCGAATACACAGCGATCATCATTGTCAGCACGAAGGCAACTGTTTTAAACGAATATTTTTCCAAAAAATAGTACGCAGTGCTTACCAAGAAAATGCTCCCTCCGGCCAATGGCAAATAAAGCCGATGTTCAAAAATGATATCTTTAATCGGAATAAAGCTGGATTCAGGCAAAAGGGTCAAAAAAAACCAAAAAATTGAAAAAGAAAGTATCCTGTATTTTAAGAATAAGCTTTTCGCTAAAAGAATAATAGCTGTCAAAAATAAAAAACTAGTCAGCACAGGAATTGCGAAAATATTTGTAAAAACAGGATAGTCGTAGTCCAGATTCAGATTAAAAGGTAGAAATATCAACCTTATATAGGTCACTATTACTCTAAATTGAGTTAAAAGATAGGACACAGGAGAAATATTCGGAGATAACTCTGTTACCCGGTGCATCTCTTGAAAATTGATTGACTTGGAATATATCATCGTTAAAGGAACGATAATAAAGGTGAGCAAAAAAGGGATAATAGCTTTCCATTTAAAACTTCTATTATCTAAAAATGTAGTCTCGTAGAGCAAGATCATAAAAGGAAGCGTTATAGTGTTCTCTTTTGTGAACATAGCCACGATTGCTATTACCAACGCACCTAAGCGTGTCATTGCCCTGCCTACAGGCCAGAGGAGTAACCTTGATTTAATATAGAGACATAGTGATGCCAAATAAAACAAGGCTCCCATCGAAGCGGCGCGCTGCCAAATATATGTCACTGATTCTGTTTGAAGAGGATGAGTGACAAAAACCAGCCCTGTCAATAAAGCAATATCATTGGCACGCTCGGAAATCTTGTTGTCTTTCATAGCCGGTGTGGATAAAGTAAGCAGTGTCAGCCACCACACCAAGAGTGCTGTAACCAAATGGACAGTTAGATTAAACAAATGGTAACCGAACAAATCAAGCTGATGAAAATGATAATTAAGCGCGATTGAAAAAAAGGTGATAAACCGGCAGGGCCAAAAATTCCAAATTCTTTGCAGATTGTCAATGTTTCTTATTGCAGGATTATCAGTAATATAGGGAAAATCGTCAAAATGAAATGAACAAATAAAAGAATTTGAATAAATCAATATGCCGAAACAAGAGATAATCATTACTGAAAATATTTTCATATAAAACGATTTCACAATCCAGCCCCCTCTATTACCTGTGAACCAATACAAATATTCCTATCATCAGAATAATTCCGGAAACAAGCCTTTTAAATGAAGCTTCGGGGATCTTGCCTACAGTCCATACCCCTATCTCTGTACCCATTAAAACTCCTATTGAGGCTAAAATAATCAAAGGCCCAATATTTAAAATATCCTTCCACTGAACAATTAAATAAACCGGCATACGGACGATATCAACAGCAAGCGCAATACCGGTTGCCGTTGAAACGAATTCTTTCCCCTTAAGATCAAATCCAAACATAGCTGCCGAACGAATACCTCCTTGATTACCCACAAGACCGCCAAACACGCCTGATAATGCCCCTGCAATCCAAGCCATGAAGCCGCTCAAACGCCACTTTCCAGAAATTCCCGTTAATCCTGAAAATCCGGCAAAAATCAATAAACAACCGAATATAATGTTAAGGACCACGTTTTGAAAAATATTATGGAATACTGCCCCAATAAGTCCTCCTATAGCACTGGTAATGCCAAAACTTAAAAGAACCCTTTTATTAATATACCGTTTCCAAATCAAAAAACGCAATGAGGTCCCCAAAAAGTGAGCTATGGAAACACCTGCCACTGCAATGCCTGTCCCGGTTTTCACCGCTAGAAGAGGAGTTATCAAACTGCCTATGCCGAATCCGGAAATAGCGGCAATTAATCCGGCAAAGGTAGATACAAGCAAAAGAATGAAATTAAAAACGATCAACTTCCAATTCCTTTCGTCCTAAATAAAACTCCTGCAATACCTCATAAATTGGCCCCTGCGAAGTCAGCTGACTTTTATAAAGAATAATCTTATCAAAAGTTTGTTGAATATGCTCTTCAATAGTAATCTTCTCGATTGTTTGAATCAGGTCCTTCAGATTCACAGATGTTCTGACTCTCCCAAGAGTAATGTGAGGTTTAAATGGATGATCCTCCCTGACAACGCCAAATATTATTAATTCTTCTTTCAAAATTTCAACTAACTTACGAATTTCATTCTTTGAATCATCCAAAGCTGCCCACACTATCTTAGGATGACTTAAATCCGGGAAAGCCCCGATCCCGTTTAAATAAGAAGTAATAGGACTTAACCCAGAACATCGTTCTTTAAGTCTTGACTTAATATTATTAATGTGGATTACTTCAAGTTCACCTAAAAATTTGAGCGTTAAATGAATATTATCGAGCTTAACCCACTTTACGTCAGCATTTGTCTGGCGCAGCTCATCGAGTGTATGTTTCAATCTCTCTTGAAACTGACCGTTTAAGGAAAAGGCCAAAAAACAACGAATGGTCATTATGTGCCTGCTGCTTTCTTAAGGACCTTGATGAATTCAGGATCAATGTTGCCTTTTAAAACTTCTGTTCTGTTAACATCGGTCCAAGCTTTATGGTATTCTTTAAGCTTGTAATAAACTACCGCCCGGTTTCCATAAAACTCTGCAAAATTTGGATTAACAGCAATAGCTTTATCATAATCTAACATGGCTTGTTTAAAATTACCCTGTGTTGCGAAAATAAATCCACGATTATTATACGCTAGCGCAAAATCAGGGTTTAGGTCTATGGCTTTATTATAATCCGATATGGCTTGAGTCAAATCATTACTCTTAGCAGCGACGTTACCGCGGTTATTGTATGCTTCAGCATTATTAGAGTTCAATTTAAGAGCTTTGCTGTAATCTGATACCGCTTGAATAAAATTGCCCTGCTTATCATAAATAAGACCACGATTATAATAATTCCCTGCAATATTAGGGTCTATTTCAATGGCTTTACTTTGATCTGAAATAGCTTGAATAAAATTACCTAAAGCAAAATACGCATTGCCGCGATTACCATAAGCTTGTTGAGAATTAGGATTGATTGCAATAGCTTTGTTATAATCTGCTATGGCCTGAGCCAATTTGCCTTCTTTCTCATAAAGAACCCCTCGATTGAGATACGCAAATACATAGGAAGGATTTATTGCAATAGTTATATTATAATCAGCAATGGCTTGAAAAAAATCACCTTGCTGATGAAAAGTTTTACCTCGGTTGTAATAAGCCTCCGCATAATTAGGTTTTATTCTAATAGCCATATTAAAATCTCTCATAGCTTGAGAAAAATCCCCTTGTTGTCCATAAAAAATACCCCGGTTATTATAGGGCCTCGCTTTGTGAGGAGACTTTTCAACGGTATCATTCCACAGAGCAAAACCATCCTTCCAAACCTTATTCCTCCGGAAACCACCAACAGCTAAAACCACGATCAGGCATAAAAGAATCCCCAGCAATGTCCTGCTGTTCTTGACCCAAATGGACAACCCGCTCACCGCTGACAAAAAGAACCCA
>JADFXX010000030.1 GCA_015233335.1 Candidatus Omnitrophota bacterium
CTCAAACATGATGCAGTTCCAGTCCAAGAAATATTCCTATATCAAATCTTGGCCAATGCCAAATCATTTCGCCTCTTCATCTTAATCACATCAAAGAAGAGAAGATGCCGGGGTTTACTCCGGAGAATGCTTATGTGTTTAATCGCATTGAAATTAACAATGAATCAGCGGATGAGGATATTGCTTTTGAAAAAGCAGGGCCAAGGGAGAGAGTATTCTTTGATCCAACAAAAACACGTGCGGCCATTGTCACTTGCGGCGGACTTTGCCCAGGATTGAATAATGTTATTCGGTCGTTGGTTTTGGAACTTTACCATAATTATGGTGTTACAGACATTAAAGGCATCTGTTACGGTTATCAAGGGATGGGAGAACGCGCATTAAAACCAATGATGAATCTTACTCCGGAAGTGGTTGATACGATTGATCGTCAGGGAGGATCATTGTTGGGCTGTTCCCGGGGATGTCCTGAAACCAAAGTGATGGTTGACTTTTTGCTTAAAGAAAAAATAGACATTCTCTTTACTATTGGTGGAGACGGAACTCAGCGGGGAGCTTTGGATATTTCCAGGGAAGCCAAAAACAGAGAATCAAAGATGGCTATTGTCGGTATCCCTAAAACAGTTGATAACGATGTCATGTATGTGGACAGGACATTTGGTGTCACCACAGCCATTGGACGCGCGCGTGATGTGCTTGATGCCGCGCACACGGAGGCCAAGAGTTATCCTAATGGAATTGCGGTGGTCAAGTTAATGGGGCGTGATTCAGGTTATATAGCGGCAGGGGCCACAATGGCCAGTCAGCAGGTGAATTTTGTTTTTATTCCGGAGTTGCCGTTTAAGCTGGATGGAGATAAAGGCTTTCTTTCCGTGCTCAAAAAAAGAATTTTAGAAAGGCATCATGCGCTCATTGTTGTTGCTGAAGGCGCTGGGCAGGAGCTCATACCTGGTAATCGTATAGATATTGTATAGGGAATTGTATAGAGCAAGAAACAAAACCGAAAGAAAGGGAAACCTTATAAAAGGCTATAAAATGGGGTCGCTGACGTATGAGGCGAGACACTACCTCTCTAAATTTGCCCCTACCAATTATATAGCCCTGACCCGTTAACGCAAGAATTATCTGACTTAGAGAGGTGAATTTCTGGGCTGGTGACAGACAAAAAGCCCGAAAAGATGTCCGTTTTGTCCTGTCATTCTTCGTCGATAATTGCGTAAGTCTTTGGAAGGTTAGAAGATAGCTTTGTCTGTATCTCTTTGTCCAGACATTGACGGTAAATCAACGGCTGAATTAACTCACCTGATAGCGATTCATACTTTTGTTGCTCTAGTTCTTTGCTTGTTGCTTTGTATTATTCTGAGCGGCATCCCCTACGCTATGGATTATCTAAACCCATATGCTCAAAGGCAGGACATTGCTAAAATGTGAAGGAAGTTATGCTAAACCCTCAACAAATAACTGGTACTTCTTCCCCCTGCATCATCCTTGGAAAGAATCTTTTTCTCGATAAGCTCGAGGATATCGCGCAAAGCAGTGTCTTGGGAACATTTAGTCATCTTCGCCCATTTAGAAGATGTAAGTTTGCCTTCAAAACCATCAAATAATTTATTGATCATCATTATTTGGCGTTTATTTAAAGAACCCTCAGGATGAGTTTCCCAAAAACGAGCTTTCTTAAAAACACATGACAAGGTTTTTTCAGTTGTATCAAGCGCCCTGTCCAGACAAGACAAAAACCATTCAATCCAAACCGTGATATCCATGTCCGTGCTTTTCTGAGTTTGCTCAAGCACAGTATAGTAAGCATTTCTTTCCTGACGGATCTGAACAGACATGCTGTAAAACCTTTGTGAACTGCCATCAGCCCGCGCCAACTGCATATCTGTAATGGCCCGCGCGATACGCCCGTTACCATCATCAAAGGGATGGATCGTCACAAACCACAAATGAGCAATAGCAGCCTTGAGCACAGGGTCAATCCCTGCCTCTTGATTGAACCAAGCCATGAAATTCTTCATTTCTGTGTTCAGTCGTGCTGCCTGTGGCGCTTCGAAGTGGACTTTCTGACGACCTATTGGCCCGGAGACAACCTGCATGGGCCCAAGCTTATCATCACGCCATGAGCCGACAACGATTTTTTGCATACCGCTGCGACCTGTGGGAAAAAGACTTGCATGCCAACCAAACAAACGATCTTTAGTCAGAGCTTTCTTAAATTGCTGTGTCGCATCCAACATCATCTCCACAACACCATCCACATGACGGTCAGAAGAAATAAGCCCCGCAATATCCATCCCCAGTCGTCTAGCAATAGATGAACGCACTTGAGCAGGATTGAGAATCTCCCCTTCAATTTCACTACTTTTCAAAACATCAAGAGTAAGGGTTTGCAAAATGGCTTCTGAGCGCAAAGAAAATCCTAAAGATTCCATGCGCCCGATCAATCGCCCTTGGGTATTGCGCACCCGCCCAAGCAAAGGCATGATCTGTTGGTCATCCCAAATGAATTTAGGCCAATTGTTAAGTTGATGTATATACCGCATTATTCTCCGCACTCCTTGCGTAGAATATACCATGCATTCACCGCATATGCAAGAAGGGAATTAATTCCAAGAAACTCAACGTGCAAATGGCTTTATTTATTGGAGAGCGGTTGCGTCAACACTATTTAAAATGTACATTAGTTTGTCCTGTTGACATAACCAAATTTCAAAGTCTTCAACATTCTCTTTGCCTCCATGTCTCAAATAATACTCATAGAATTTTAGACGCAAAATGGCCCTCACCTGTTCTGGTTTTAAAGGATGGCCTCCCAAAGACGTTGTCCTTTGTTTCTCAGCAACTATCATAGGTATCACCTTCTTTCAATTTCGATTCATTTTCCGATTAAGCACCTCAAACATGATGCAGTTCCAGTCCAAGAAATACTCCAGTTAAACTTACAATGCCGGCTCCTTCATAATTCTTAGAGATCGAAATCAAATCTTTAGATAAGAGAAGGTCTACAACTTGATACGCATCGACTCCTTGGACACATAAAAATTGTTCAAAGTCCTCAACGGAAACACCTCCAAATGAACTTTCCAAGAATAATAACGCTTCTCCTGCGGCAATGCTTATGTTGATGTCTTTTTGCATAAGTTCTCCTTTCGGGATTAAGAAAATTTTGCGGGGCTTATTTCTTCTGACCGTCATGTGGATGGTGTTGTGGAGATGATGTTGGATGCGACACAGCAATTTAAGAAAGCTCTGACTAAAGATCGTT
>JADFXX010000031.1 GCA_015233335.1 Candidatus Omnitrophota bacterium
GGGTTCTGAAGGCTGTACTGCAAGACTCTCCGAAGCTCTCACTTGCTCCAAGGCAAGCTACAACATCCTCGGCCTTATCCTGCACTGATCCTTCTTCGCCATGCAAACCATTCCGGCTTCGGTTCAGACCGAAGCTGGCAAAGCGAACTTCGCCGATCATGGTTTGATCGCATCTCGACATCGCATGACACAGGAGCGGTTCCGCACCCGGCCAGGCCTGGACGGCCTGGCGCATGTCGAGATCATCCCCCACCACGTTCATGGCGAGGAATGCTGAATACAAGTCGCGCTGGGCATGAATGCCACAATCGCAATGATGCCACCTTTTGGACAACGCCTTTTTTTCGGCGGTTCCACATTGGTGACAGGTTTGAGACAATCGGTTTCGCACGGGGAATTCGTTCACTACGCCACCGGCACTTTCAGCCTTGCGACGCAACATAGAAACGAACATCCCAGGCGCACGAAAACCGACGCTCTTACCAAACATGCGTTGCCATGCCCTGTACGACAATTTTTCTAAGTTGATGAATTTGCCCATGGTCAGTACACGGTTGGCCATCTGCCCCTGCAAAGCCTTGCGATAGGCCGCCAGTCTGCGGCTTACTTCCTCCAACCGCACCTTATCCTGACGGTATGCATTCGACTTTTTAAGCCGCACTCCTTTTTTGATAGTTCCGTTCGAATTAAATGCCTCCGGGTTGAATGCCCGGCGCGAACGGTTTAACCGACGCTGAATGCGGCGGACTTCCTTCTGGATGGGCTCAAGCTGCGCGCAAAAAGCCCCAAGGAAGGCATCGTCGACTGAAACTGCCGCGATAGTCGATGGCCCGAGATCGAGGCCGACAACAGTTTCGCCGATTTTATTTTTCTCTTTCCTTTTTGGCCGGCCTTCCTGAACAAGTTGAACGTAGAAGCGATTTTGTCCGGCCAGTTTGCGCCGGACGATCCTAACGTATTTCGTCGGGCAATCCAGTCCATGCGCCTGTACGCCGTATTTGTCCTTCGGGTCGAAAAGCGCGGGGAGCTTCAGACCGGACCACACAACCTGGTTTTCGCGCCATTTGATGCCTTGCGTATTGGTTTTTCCCTCAACGGAATCAAACTGGTTCCAACCTTTGAATCGAGGTTTGCCACGTTTGCCAAACGCGAATTGTTGTACAGCGCTCCAAACTCTTGTCGCAATTTTTTGGCAAGTATTTATATCTAGATGGTCCCCGATATGGCATGCGTTTTTAGTTATAGCTGCAAAAGCATGCAACGAATATTCATTGAATTCAAATTTTTTATTTAAATCCTTAAATGTCTGGGCACGCTCCGGATTATTGATTTCCTTGACTTTAACTTTATTATTTTCTGAAGGCTTTGAAGACACGAAAATTTTAGGCATCATGCGGGCCACTTGGTATGCCTTGGATTCCCGCATAAGCTTCAGGCGGCTCAAAGCCTCGCTTAAAACAGCATTATACAACTGCCGGGCACAATCCAGGCGCACGAGAAGAATTTTCTCTTGCGATGGACTTACCTTGAGCTGAAGATCAAGGATGAATGAATCAGACTTGCTTTTGGCGTTCGACATATTGCTTAATCACTTGGAGCGGCGCGCCGCCCACGGTTGAAACAAAATACGAGTTGGTCCAAAGCGTCGGCAATCTCTTTTTTAGCCAAGGAAATTCTTTTCGCAACAGGTTAGACGACAATCCCTTGAGATATTTTACAAGCTTATGGACCCCATATTGCGGATCGACCTCGAAAAGCAGGTGGACATGATCGGGCATCACCTCAACCTCGATCACCTCGGCCTCAAGTTCGTTTACCGCATCGAAAATAATTTCTTTTAACCGCGCATCAACACCGTCGACCAGGACTTTTCGGCGATACTTTGGGCACCAAATGACATGGTATTTACACGAATAAACGACGTTTCGATTTGATTTATATCCGACCTCGAATTTTTCCATGAGGCAAATATACAGCAAACTTCAAAATACTGTCAAGAAAAAAAGAACGGCGGTTCCTCCCCATGGCTAAAGCGAGGGGCTACCCCGCCGGGGATTTGGTGGGCGAACGGGATAGAACGTGGCCGCGATCCGCGCCGACCTCGCCGGCGATCTCCGACCGGGAGACCTCGCGCCCTCCTGGCCAGGCTTTCAGCCCGGCCAGCGGAGCGACCAGGCCGGGCTACTTCTTCGCGGGGGCTGGGGCGGGTGCAGATTTAGCGCGTTTTCTTGCTTCTTCCAGCGCGTCATTCACAATTGAGAAAAAAAGCTTTTTAGTGCTCGGTTCAAGCGTTCCAAAATTGACTCCAATTTCTTTCATCCCATCATAAAGTTCAATAGCAGCGTCCATTTTTGGATTGAGATAGCCAGACTTCCCAATCCAAAATGCTCCAAAAATCAAACTGCATGCCAAAACAAAGCATACTGCACAGGCTATAACCACATTTTGGAGGCAAACAGGGTTGTACTTGTCATTAAATACTGAAACAGCTTTTGCCTTTGTATCAATATCATGAAGAAGTTTTTCCAGAGGTTCATAAGCCTTTTGAAAATCCTTAGGCAAATGTGTAAGCTTTTCAAGCTTTTTAAGCTCTTGAACCTCTTTAAAAAACACTTGAATTGCGTCGTCAATTTCTTGCAAAACTTGTTCAGGATTCATAATACACCTACACTATTTCATGAATGACATGGCGATAGTTCTGCAAAAATGCTTGCATCTCTGCAAATTGTTTTTCCGTAACTTCGCCAATCCAAGCCTTGTCTTGCGTCATGGCGTCGGCTGGTTCCCAATGCTTGTAGTCCTTCCACTTGAATTCTAAAGTCAACTTTAGATAGTCACGATACTTCGCATCCGTTTCAACATTGAAATTTGGGAAGCCTACGGCGAGGGTGAGCAGCTTCGGCCTGTATGTCTTTTTGAGCGTAGGGGTTTGGGGTGCCGATCTCTAATTCGCAAAGGATTTCTTTTGAACGTTTGATCACTGATTCCGGAATCCCGGCGAGCTTCGCCACATAAATACCATAAGAATCATCCGA
>JADFXX010000032.1 GCA_015233335.1 Candidatus Omnitrophota bacterium
AGATCCCTTGCCTGAACAAATACAGGCATACTTTCCTGTGCTTCAAGAAATCATACAGAACATTATTAATGATGACCAGAGGGCCACTGAGGTTATCCGGCGGTTACGGGAATTGTTAAAAAAGAATAAGCCCACTTTCGAGACTATCGATATTAATACTCTTATTAAAGACACAGGTAACCTTCTTATAACGCACATCACTTCAAAAAAGAAAGTTATTCATTTTGAGTTGGATAGTAATCTTCCCATGATTCTAGGTGATCGAGTACAATTGCAACAGGTACTTTTGAATCTTATCAGCAATAGTTTAGAAGCAATGGAGGATCGGCCTGAATCCAGGGATTTATTGATTAAATCATTTCTTAAAGATACTAAAACAATTATGGTTCAGGTCAAAGACTCCGGATGCGGTATTCCGGCAGAAAATATGAAAAAGCTATTTTCGCATTTTTTTACAAGCAAGCCAGATGGCTTGGGTATGGGCTTATCTATTAGCCGTTCTATTGTGGAGGCACATGGCGGCCATTTGGAGGCAGAGAATAATATTGATTGTGGAGCTACTTTTAATTTTTCCCTTCCCATTGGAATAAAGGAAAATGTATGAGCCACACAGGGGCAATTGTTTACGTTGTGGATGATGATGTTTCAATGTGCAAGGCTTTGTCTGTATTGTTAAAATCACAGGAATTCAGGGTTGAAACGTTCACAAGTGCAGAAGGATTTTTGGCTTTTAAACATCCTAAGATCCCGTCATGTTTGGTCTTAGACTATATTCTTCCGAACATCAATGGATTGGCCCTTCAGGAAATAATGGCCCAACGGGGGATCCTCATCCCTATTATATTTATTACCGGACATGGCAGTATTCCCATGACTGTAAAGGCCATGAAAGCAGGAGCTATTGATTTTCTTTCCAAGCCTTTTACGAATAAAGAATTGCTTAAAGCGATTACGGCGGCCCTTGCGCTAAGTAAGGTCCTAAATCAGAGGCAAGCCGAGATAGCTAAAATCAAGAATCGTATAAGCACCTTATCCCCGCGAGAACTTGAAGTTTTTCATCTAGTGGCCCGTGGTATGTTGAATAAACAGATTGCTTCTAAACGGGGGACTGCCCTTCAGACAATCAAAGTCCACCGTGGCCGGGTCATGCAGAAGATGCAAGCTAAAACCGTAACAGAACTCATCCGTTTCGCCCAAGAAGCTGGCATTACTTCCTCCCTAGACTAACTATCGTCGTTATCCCTTTGATTTACTTTTATTATACCTCGGTACAATTGATACATTCTTGGTCTCTAAATACAATGTTTCTATGAAGTTAAGTTGGAAAGAGTTGGTGTATCATCAATAACAAAGTAGCGAGAGAGGTGTAAAAATGATCCAAGAATTACCAATTCGAAACCCAAAGATTTCTCCATTTAGATTTAAGAGATATTTTGAAGCAAAGAATAATAGGGTTCGAATATTTGGTCATTGCGAAGTAACAGGCAAGAATTTTGAAATGCATGTCCCTGTAGAAGGATTTTTTGCTTATTTACAAGGATTCAAGAATATTGCTGAAGCTTTAACGGGTACTTCCGAAGAAGAACGTGAATTCATTTTAACGGGGACTTCCCCGCAAGGACGCAAGATGCATGGAGCAGTTCTATGAGATTAAATAATTTTGAAACAAAGTATTCGCTGGGCAGGCTTCTTTGGGTATTGGGGCTTTCAATACTGGCCTGCACATTATTGATAAAGTATTTGTTCCTATGGTTCCCTAAATTACATTCGACAGATGTGGCGCTGATCTGTTTAGCCTTGCTTATCATATTTTTGTCTCCGGTGATATATGCGTTCGTCTATAGGCCGATTATCATGCAATTTGACCAATTAAAGGTGGCTGAATTGAAGATGCGGGAGTTTGCGCTAAATGACATGCTAACGGGATTATATAACCGCAGGGGTTTTTTGACATTTGCCGACAAGCTTATGAAGTTATCGGATCGTGCAAAAAGAGGGCTTATTTTAATTTATGCGGACTTGGATAATTTGAAACAAATCAATGACGACCATGGCCATGAAGCCGGAGATAGGGCGCTTGTATGTATTGCGGATGTGCTTAAGGAGACATTCCGTAATTCGGATGTTATTGGTAGGGTCGGGGGTGATGAGTTTGCCATACTTGCTTTAGAGGCAAAAGCAGAAAGTCTTGATGTCCTACATAAACGTCTTAATGAGAATCTTAAAAGGACTAAATATAACGTTGATTCCATAGATAAGTTGACTTTTAGTCTCGGGCTCATTTATTACAATCCTGAGAAGCCACAGACTATTGAAGAACTTCTGAGACGTGCAGATGTATTGATGTATGAAGAAAAGAGTTATTTAAAAATACTTCCAGAGAGAAAGCTTAATCATGTTGGATATATTAAAGAAAAGATACAGGTTTAGAATTATCGTTTTTTTATTTTTACATAACATTAAGTTGGGATGGGAGAGATGGTGCCGGTACTGGCAAAATGATTTAATTCGTTTTATGGGGTGGATAATCATAAGGAAGGTGAAAAATGGATATGTGTGGTTATCATTTAAGGTGTTTGAATCAGGGCAAGAGTTGTTCGGAATGCAGGTATCAGCATGCTGATAAGAATAAAGATTATCTTCATGACGTTTTGAACGTCTGGCTCAAAGGCAAAGAAGCGCAAAACGAAATCGAAGAAGCTGTTATACCTCGGTACAATTGATTCATTCTAGGTTCCCACTAAAATACCATTATGA
>JADFXX010000033.1 GCA_015233335.1 Candidatus Omnitrophota bacterium
CAGGATCGGCCAGGGGTTCCTCTTGGCCGCGGCCTGGTCGATCTGGGCCGGTTTCCGATCAACGTCCGAAATTTTTAATAGGACGCACCCATGCGTCCTATTCGCCCCCGATAGGTTGCACCCATGCCACCTATCAGCCTCGCGCGCGCATTCTTATTTATAGCCCTTATAAGACCTTATGGCGACAGCCAGCCCTTGGGGCTCTAGAGCTAAAATAGGTCAAGCATGGGTGATATGTCGAAAAATCATGGGCGATATGTCGAAAAATCATGGGCGATATGTCGAAAAACCATGGGCGATATGTCGAATGAATCAAAAAAAACCGGGAACCCTTGGGGCACAAGGATTCCCGGTAAAAACATGGGTGATATGTCGAATCACTTTTTGAGAGCGGGCTTGGCGGCTTCTGGCCGGATGAGCTTGACCATTTCCTTTGAGCCTCGGACAAAGCCGCTCCCTTTTGCCAAGACTTCATGCTTTATGCATTCTGCGATTGCTTCTTTGATCTGACGGCGTATTTCAAAATGAGGTTGCTCTAAGTTCAAGTTCAAAGATGCCCCAATGGTCAAGAAATGCCCCGGCCAGATAAGATCACGATGGGACTGCATAAATCTTAACAAAGCTCGTGAAGTCGGCTTTTTCAGCTTTCTTCTTTGCATGACTGAAATAAGCGTGATATTTCCAGCAAGATACATTTCATAGAAGTATGGATTAACTGTTACTTTCAAATGTTTACTTTTTTCGTCCAGCTTTACGCTTGAAAGTATGTTGTCCATATTTCGGAACTGCCCCTTTATGTGAAGCTCAAAAACAGCACCAAGGAGCATTTTCAATGAATCTGTAAGAATCTTGTAGTGATTTTTTCCTGGCTTATCATACCCCATAATTTTTAATATCGGCAATGAAGGACCATCATATATGTATCCTTGCTTTTCATGAGTTGCATCTATTGCAGCAAGAACGGCCATCAAAGCATCTTCTTCATAGATGCTCAACTTTTGTCCTGTGTAGTTGATTTCTCCCCACGCAGACTTTGTGATTACCATGTCTTTTAAATAGACGCGGTTCGCCATCTCATTTTTTGACATGGGAAAGAAAGGAGAAACGCGGCAAAGGTCTGTGGGCATGGGTGCAAAGCACATCCAGCCCTGTTCCTGGGGCTTTTCCTGTGGGGAAGGGAGAACGGCCCGGCGCATCGCTTGGGCGTTCTGTTTGGCGTCCTCACCGATCTGCACGGGGGGGCTGGTCTGCGATTTGGCCCGTGCTCTTTCGAGGGCCGCCATCCATGCGGGTTTTTCGAGACCTTGCTCTTGAGTTTTAAGCTGGCTAGTCTTGTCGTCGCTGGCCATGGGGTCTTCTCCTATGGCTGGTGGTTGTGGCCGGGGGTTGCCGCCCCCGGCCTTTTCTTTGCCTCTACCCGATCTGGCCAGCGACTGCCAGGCGCCTACATGCTGTGGCCGTGGCCATGGCCTCGGCTTTTTCTCAATGCCTGTTCCTGCTCTCGCCTGATTTGCTCAGCCTTTTCCCTAACGGCTTGCGCCATTCGCTCCCGGAGCTGGCCCACGTCCGGGCCGAGCGGAGCGACGGCCGGGCCGATGTCGAGGCCTCGCTTTTCCTGCTTCATGGCCTCGCCCAAGACCTCTTGACCAAGCTCGTTTTTAGTCTTGTTCAACCGTTCGATCCGGGTTGTGGCCTTGGCGTACTCGTAGCTGTCCGGCGTAAGCTTCTCCCTCTCACGCTCATGCCTAATCACCTCGGCCTTGGCCGCCCTGAACTCGCGCGATTTGTCGTGCAAGGTCTGCAATGCCGGGTCCAGGGCCGGACGTTCCGGCTCCTGGGGCTTCGCCGCGGCCTCTTGGCGCATCTGTTCACGATGCCGCTGCGAAGCCTCTTGGACGTAAGCGTCCACGCCACGCTGCGCCGAGGCCTCGATAGCCTGGGCCTCGATCCTGGCCAGCTCGGCGGCCTGGTTCTTGGCCAGGTCGCGGGCCTCGATTATTGACGCAAGTTCTTGACTTGTGTCTCTAAGCCGCTCCCCAACGTCTGCAATGCTGAGACTTGCTTCTCCAATGCGGTCATAAGCTTGTTCATGTTGATATTCTTGATCCCTTGTGATTCTTCGAAATTCCGGAAGTCCGAGCTCATATTCTCGAATCTTCCCGTCAGCACTTTCAAGGCTTCTCTCAATTTGTCGGCGTTCTCTGTATTCCCCGACTTTTGCAATTCCGTGTTTAACGTATTCAACTCCGCGCTCAACTTGTTCAGCGAGCTTTCCACGAACTCTTTCAAACCAAGAAATTCTGTCAACATCGCTTTGTTTTGCGCTGTCAACTTCTCCGCTTCTTCCCTTGTCAGCATTTGCTTTTTCAAGCTCTCGATCTCGCCTTGTAACTGCAAGATTTTCTCTGATTCGTTCGTTGGTATGCTCGCTAGCTGTGCGCGAAAGTTCGCTGTTAAGTCGCGTACTTTCTGCCGAGAGTCCTCTTGTAAAGACGTCAAGCTCGCGGGGTGGCTTATATCCAGCACATGCAACAACAAATCCGCCTCCTGCACCTCCTCAAGGGTGGCTTTAAAAGCTTCGATCAACCCATGCGGCAAGGCATGCATAAACCCGACGGTATCAGAAAAAAT
>JADFXX010000034.1 GCA_015233335.1 Candidatus Omnitrophota bacterium
TAAATTTGAGGGTTTGATACATCTTGATTTCCATAACGGCCTTTAGTAAAGGAGCCCTAGTAAAGGAGAATTAGGGCAATATACCGACTATCTCAGTGATTCAAAAAGTCCTTTACTAGGAATAGGCAGATTAAGAGGCCAATAAAAGAGAGATAAGGATGTTTATGCGTGTGCTTGTTTGATTTTTTGCCAGATGGAGGACTGGCTATTCCAGTCGATTTCGGCAGAGAGATCGCGGAGTTTGTATTCGGGGATATTGGAGAGATATTGTGGCTCAGCAGTTATTATCTCTGTTTGGATCGAGGGGGAGAGATTCAGAAGTCCAAGGACATGATTAAGGCGCGATTGATTGATACCAAGCCACATGGAAGCTTGGTTAAGGTCTTTGATTTTACCCAAAGCAAGATGCCGGCTGAGTTGATGTGCCAGAAGTAAAGTTTTGCGTATGGCAGGTTCTTTTGCCAGTCGGCGTTCTTTTCCATCGCGGGTTGGAGCATGGGTTTTCTTGATCGCTGAATCAAATTCCAATCGTTCAGTCGAGCCAGTAAGGGTCAGACCAATCATGTTGGTCTTTGTGTCGAAATCTCCGTCTTGAATGAGTGCTCGGAGGATGCGCCGCTTCTCTTCAAAGAATATTGTATTCCAGATTGGGGAGAGGATTGCTTCGGCTTCAGCTTTATTTGGCATATTGGGAGTGATTTTAATTGCTCCCCGTAAGAGTTGCTCAACTCGCTCTTCAAGAGCTTGTGCACCAACATAGCGGATGGCACATTCTGCTTTTCCACGTTTTTGTGCATTGGAACAATAGTAATAGCGGTACTTGTGGCGGCCTTTTTTGATTACATAAGTGTGGACCATGGCACTGCCGCAGGTTTTGCATTTTAGAACCTTGGATAGAAGCCCCGAGCAGCCGGTTGTGCGATATGGCTTTCGTTCTGTGCGGTGGGCATCCAGCCTGTTGTGGGCTTTTGTCCATGTTTCTTCGTCGATAATGGCTGGCCACAGCCCAGGATATATTTGTCCCTTGTAATTTGCCTTACCGATGTAAGCTTGGTTATGAAGCATATAGGTAACACGGCTTAGACTATATTTTTTGTTTCCAACAGGTTTCCCGGATTTTGTGGTCCATGTGGATGTGCGATATCCCGCTTCGTTCATGGCCTGAGAAACTTCAAGGGCAGAGTTCTTCTCAAGGTAGAGGCTAAAGACTTTTTTAACGATGTCAGCTGTTTCAGGATTAATGATAATTTTACATTTTTCTTTTGGATCATACATGTAGCCAAAGGGTGGCCGCCCTCCTAGCCATTGACCGCGTTTACGGGCAGCCCCTAATTTATCCCGCGTTCGTTCACTAATAATTTCACGTTCAAATTGGGCAAAGGAGAGAAGGATGTTAAGCGTGAGCCTTCCCATTGAAGTATTGGTGTTGAACTGTTGAGTTATAGACACAAAGACAACATTGTTCTTATCAAAGAATTCAAGGAGTTGGCTAAAATCAAGAAGGGATCGGGATAGGCGGTCTACTTTGTAGACAACCACACAATTGATCTTTCCTTCCTTGATATCATTTAGGAGTTTTTGAAGCGCAGGCCGTTCAATGTTAGCCCCAGTGAATCCGCCATCATCGTAGAGTTCACTTGAGGCAATCCACCCCTCATGCTGTTGGCTTTTAATATAATTTTCAGCAGATTCCCTTTGATTATCAAGGGATGTAAAGTCCTGATCCAATCCTTCGGATGTGGACTTACGGGTATAAATGGCGCAAACAAGATGTTTTGTTTTTTCGGGGTCGTTTTTCATGGCTTGAAGAAAAGATATCCGTTCCAATGATCTCCGGTTACCTTCTTGGCAACCGCAGAGAGTGTTTTATAAGCTTGGCCTTCAAACTCAAAGCCTTTTTCAAGCACCTTGACCTCAAGGACTTGGCCTTTGTATTCCTTCCTTATAATAGCCCCCGGAATGGGAAGTCGGGTATCACGTCCATTGGTTTTTGCTTTACCAGGGGCATTTTGGGGCCGCAGCATCTTGTTATTGACCGGATCATACTGATCAATCAGCTCATTAATGCGGCTTAGAGTGTTTACTGACAGGCAGCCATATTCAAGTTCTTAAAGCCTGCAAGCAATCTTTAGCCATAAGTAGGGCCTGTTATTAGAGGTTGGTTTTTCACCCTTAAAGACCTCTTCATATTTAGCTTTTAGCTCCTCGACCGATTGGTTTTTGAGGGTCATAATTTGTTCAACGATAGATTGGTTCATGTGGCCTCCTTTTCTATTCACATATGGCCATACAATCGGAGATATAGCAAGTCAATTAGAGATAGGCGGTAAGCGAAGGGGTTTTAAAATCAAGCTGTCTTAAAAAATATACGCCCTGTATCAACCTTTCGCTTAAGTGCTGCCCCTATCAATCCAAAATTCCCGCGAAGACACAAAAAAGCTTCAACACAAAACATCGCAACA
>JADFXX010000035.1 GCA_015233335.1 Candidatus Omnitrophota bacterium
GTATCCGTCCGGCCAACCCATCTTGGCAAGCCTGCCGCAGTAGTGTAAGCTTCAATCGTTAAGGATAACGAAAGAGGCCAAAGATGGGAAAAAGAATCCGTAATCAACGAAGATGGCGCGAGGTGGTCCTGGCGCAGCAAACCAGCGGCTTGAAGCCAGGCGAATTTTGCAGCAAAGAAAACATCTGCAGCACAAGCTTTTATACCTGGCGCAAACGGCTTGGGCTGATCCCGGCAATGGACACAGGCGCGCTGGCAGGCAGTAAGACCGGCAATGGTTCTCAAGGTTTTATCCAGGTAAGGCCGCCGCATGAAGAGGTATCAAAAAGCATTCGTATAGAACTGCCCAACGGTTATCGGGTGGCGGTTGATTATATAGGAGAAGCCGGTTTAAAGAAGATATTGGAGTTTGTGCGATGCATGTAAGCTATCCGGGAGGTGGCCGGCGGATCTATCTTTATCGCGGGGCATGCGATTTAAGGCGAAGTTTTGACCGATTAAGCTTAATGGTGACAGAAGAGCTTAAGGAAGATCCGTTGGCTGGCGATTGGTTTGTGTTTTTAAGCGCCAATAGGCGCAAGCTGAAAGTCTTGTATTGGGACGATGATGGTTATGCGTTATGGTATAAGCGGCTGGAAGCGGGAAGGTTTGTGATCCCTGCCCAAGAAGGCGGCAGTCTGGACCGTGCCAGCTGGGCGCATCTGCTGGAGGGTATGGAATGCAGGGTTATCAAGCGCCAGCCAAGATACCGACGGGAGAATGCAAATAAAGTTAAAGAAAAAGCTTGATTTTCCGTCGGAAAGTGGTAATATACAGTTAATGTCAGCGACGGACACAACATTCGCCACACCCGAAGAAGAAATCGCCTACCTCAAAGAACAAAACCAGTTCATCATAGAGACATTTGAAAGAAAAATCCGCTTAATGCAGCATCAGATGGATGAGATGTTAAAGCGTCTTTATGGCCGGAGTTCTGAGAAGTTGGATCCTAATCAGTTACTGATGCAGGAGATGCTTCTGGATCTTGATAAGAACGTCCCGGCCCCTCAAGCTTCTGGCCTTGAGATCGCCACGGTAGTCAAAGAACATGTACGGCATAAGCATGGGCGCTCTCCTATTCCGGAGCATTTAAAACGGGTTGAACATGTGTTGGATATTAAGGTATCTGATAAGATGTGTTCCTGCGGCAAGAGTTTGGTGCATATTGGGGATGATGTGACCGAGAGAATAGAACATCAACCGTCTTCTTTATTTGTGAATGCTTATCGAAGGCCGAAGTATGTTTGTGACCAATGTACTGGCGTGGGTGTTAAGCAGGCCCCTATGCCGGAAGGGCCGATTGATAAATGTGAAGCGGATTGCGGGCTATTGGCGCATGTGATCGAAGAGAAATTCGAGCATCATACGCCCCTTTATCGCCAGGAACTTAAATTTGAGCGGCAAGGGGTAAATATCAGAAGGCAGACGATGGCGGACTGGATGGCCGGGTGTGCCCAGGCGCTTAAGCCGTTGTATGAATTGATGCGCCAGGAGATATTAAGCTATGACATCGTTCTTAATGATGACACGCCGGTGGACATGAAGGATGGGCCATCGGCGGGGATCCATACGGCGCGATTTTGGGCGACGGTGGGCGGCAAGGATTTAAAATACACGATGTACAATTTTACGCTGGGCCGCGGGGCTGATGGCCCGGAAGAATTCTTTAAAGGATATCGAGGCTATTTTGTATCGGATGCCTATGCTGGCTACAATGAACTATTCAAGATCAAGGTGGATGACATTTTTACGATCATCAATTCTGCCTGTTGGACACATGCGCGCAGGTATTTTATTAAAGCTCAGGACACGGCACCCAAGGCGGCGGCCGAAGTCTTGACGCTGATTGCGAAGCTTTACAAGATTGAGGATGAGATCAAGCGGGCGCCGCCGGAAGAAAAACTTAAAATGCGCCAGAAAGAATCAGCGCCCATTGTGCAGGAGAAGATTAAGCCCTTGCTTGAGAGGCATTTGCCGATGCATCTGCCGCAGTCACCCATGCGCCAGGCGCTTGAGTATACCCTTGGCATATGGAAAGAACTCAATGTCTATTTAACCGATGGCCGCATCCCCATTGACAACAACCTGGCGGAGAATGCAATACGGCCCGTGGCCTTAGGAAGAAAGAACTGGCTGTTTGTCGGCAGTGAAACCGGCGGCCATACGGCTGCGATCCTCATGACCTTTACCGCCACCTGCCGCAAAAACAAAATCAACACCTGGGCCTATCTCAAGGACGTTCTGCAACGCATTAACGCCCATTCTGATAAACGCCTCCATGAACTTCTGCCGGACCAATGGCAGATGGCCCAATAGCCTTCCTAAATTTTAAAAAATTTTCTGGATATTCATGTGGGGAGTGGGATTGCCGGACGGATAC
>JADFXX010000036.1:0-413 GCA_015233335.1 Candidatus Omnitrophota bacterium
CAAAATGGCCTGAACAACAAAATCTTGCAACGGAACAATGACAAGCTTTTGCCAATCTAAGGCTGAAGATGCTGCTGTTGCCGTCTGGGCATTTGCCGGAAATGCCCCCTCCGCTGTCGGCATAATAAAATCAAACATAATATCTCCCTTAATCTAATAAACTTTTTATATCTTCAATCTACATATTTTTGTTAAGTATACAAAAACCTCTTCCTTTTGGGAAGAGGTTTCTTCAAGCGCTACCTTTAAATATTCACTGCCCACCTTGTGATACAAAAGCCCCTTCATTTTCGAAGAGGCTTAGGTTCAGTCGACATAAGTAGCGGGGTGATCGCATGGCACTTATAACACTATCTCTAACATTCACCGAAAAGCCATGGCACAACATAAAAAATTATACCAAAACAGGGATA
>JADFXX010000036.1:531-2297 GCA_015233335.1 Candidatus Omnitrophota bacterium
AGATGACCTTTGTCCCTGTTTGCTGCTCAATATCTTTTCTTGTTCTGCCAGCTACAGCCCCGCCATCCTGGGCATCTTTTTTAAGTGCGGGAACACCTTGTGAATCGCGGTCTTCAGTTATGCGGGTTGTGGCCGCCTCTCCCAGCATGGTAATAATTAACTCCAAATCGGTCATATGATCACGAAGATTTTCTCTTTTTAAGCCTTTGAGCTTCTTATAATTCTCAACTTTAAAATCAAAGGCTCCTTGCATGATCTCATTGGTCAGGATAGCATAATCTTGGTCAGTTCCAGCTCCACGATCATCCCATTCATCGGTCAGTTTTTGACGCACGGCTATTCCGCGAAGACGTTTCTCGATCCAACCTTTAGGATAACCTTTCTTTTCATAGATCTCTTTAGTTCGTTGCATGCCAAGCTCGGGATTTTCAATTTCATCTAAGCGCTCTTTGCCGATCCGAGCCAGCCAATGCTTAAACGGCTCGGCCTTGGGGGATGGAATAGATTGGATAATACGGAAAACACCTTCTGTGTTGGCGCAATCAGTCTCTCGTAATTTGCCATCGGGCGCAGTCAATTTCAACCCGTGACAAAATGTCACGACTTGACTCCCCTCTTCTTTCAAACGTTGTTTCAGCTTCCTCCAATACGCCCCGGAATCAGGACTATCTGTCAAAACAGCACAAATATCAACTACTGAAAACCACCATTCGCCCTTTACCAAAATACGACGAATATCCCTGCCTTTGAAAACAGCTATTTTCGTGATTTCTGTGGACATTTTCTATCCTCCCTAAAATAAAAAACCCCCAAGACAAACTTCTTTGCACTCGGGGGCTTACATTTCAATAATACCAGAATTCGCTCAAATGTCCATCAATAAAAAGTAGTGCTTGTCGCTATTATTCGGAAAGTATCCGTCACTTTTATTGCTTACATCTGGCTCTTATCGTATACACTATCTTGAGGAGCGCATCTTGATGTAAAAACTCCAGAATCTTTACCAGTTACTTGACCTACTTCAACAAAAAAAGTCATACATGGTCTCTTTTTAGGTACAAACTCAACATGCCAAACTGGCTCTTGGTGGTCTATCAAAACACTACCCCAGGAAACTCTACATGCAAATGGCTTTATTTAACGGGGAACGGTCAATTCAATGTTTCATCTGTTGTGTCTATGTTGTGTCTTTCTCTGTACCAACTGATACCAACCAGTACTAAATGAAAAAACCTTCTCAGTGACGAGAAGGTCTAATTTAATGGCGGGGTGGTCGGATGCTACATAGGAATCTATCTCTATTCAGCCTCCCCGAATATTGGCTACTATATCATAAAAGGGCCAAAATAGAGATAAACGTTCAAAAAACTTGTCCATTTTGACCGCTTTTTTGATAATAAAATCACCCTAAACTTTCCATACTCCGACGCTATCTGGCACATTTTCCATGTCCGCATACTCAAGGGACGGACATTGCCTCTATCTTGCAAATCGGATTCTACTTATTGGATCAACGTAAAGGCAACGCTAAAAGCTCACGCCAGCGTTTTGCCCAACCATCATGATGTGAAACCCCATCAACCAGGGAAATGCAGTCGTCATCCTTATCCCCCTCTACCTTTACAAAAGACTCTGCTATTGCGAAAGGAACGATCTTATCTTTTGATCCAACAAAATGACGCTGGGGGATATGCGCTACTTTCTTGGCTACAGCGAGAGGATTCATTGACCCATCGAGCTGTCTGACATGATGATAAGCATAAAAA
>JADFXX010000037.1 GCA_015233335.1 Candidatus Omnitrophota bacterium
GCTATCCCCATGCTCTTTATTTCAACGATGGCAGCGGGGATGTCGGTATCGGCACCACTTTAACCCAATATCAGCCCAGCATCACCTATACGGCCACGAGTATAGATTATGGCAACGCTGTTCCGTTCTCTCATGGTTTTTCGATCAGGCTCTGGGATGGCGCCCAAAATCAGACGAGGGGAACTGCTCTGTATTGGGAGTGGTATTTCTATTATGGTTCCTCCGCCAATCCGACGATGACTTCGAACGCTGAGATCAATGCTTTAAATGCGTATCCCACATCGGGCAAAGGTTTTAACTATAATTTCACAGGTATCGGCCAATATTTATATATCGCCTATCCCGTTGTCTGGGGCACGCCTTCAATTTATGTCAATGGGACAATCCAGAGCGCTTGGGTGGCGCAAGGGTCAGGGGGAGGGAACTTTTGTGTGGCGAGTCCGACGCCAAATTCCCTGTCGCATACAAACAGCGCCGCAAGTCCCCAGACGACAAATTATTATGTATGCCGAAGTCCGTACCCGCTGACCAGTTTGGCGGGGCAAACTTATAATGTAATTGTGAACTGATGATAAAAAAGTTATATTTTCCTTCAATCCTAGCCTTAATAATGACGATCGCAGGGACAGTTGTCTGTCACGCTGACAACTATGGCGATTATGTAGATGCTCCGGTAACGGTCGGCAGTTCGTCCAACACATTCGGCTCTGCTTTTGAAAGTGAGATCATCGGCGGCTACCAGTATGCGGCCAATCTCGCGGGCTGTAACGCTATTCTCTCGACATATTATTTGCGTATGGTCAACGGCGCGCTTTGTTATGCCGTGACTGAAAACAAGGTCTATCGTCTTTTTGGGGGAACGCCAAACCCGACAGACACGGGTCTATTGTCAGGCACAGGCACATGGGAAGACACGATGATCACGACTGTTAATACAAGCCCCACAGCGGGCAATGTGGGCATCGGCACCAACATCCCAATGGCCCAACTGCAGGTGGGGCCGGGAACTCCCCAATTCTTTACAACAGGCCCCGGTAACGAATATGTCCAGAACGATCTGGAAGTCGACGGCACGGCATTTTTGATGGAAGCCACGATCGGAAATCTGGTCGTCACAAGCGGCATCACCTTAACCGGCGGCTCAACTTTCGACACCCTGACCGTCAAGGGCAACACCTATCTGGCGATACAAAGCGGCAATGTGGGCGTCGGCACAACACTGCCGGCGCAGAAATTCGACGTCGAGGGGACATCGTATCTAAACGGCAATGTAGGCATCGGCTCAGCTTCGCCCACCCATGCGCTGGATGTTCAAGGCACGGTCTATGTAGCCAAAAATATAGGCATCGGGACTGCATCTCCGAATGCCAAACTGCAGGTTTTGGGGGGAGGAGCCAATATTGGTTACACCAGTAGCGGGGGGACAGTGACCAATACCGGCAACGGTTCTTTAACAGTGGGCTATGCCCTAGTTTTGGGAACATCGGCCAGCGTCTCAACAAGCGGCAGCGGTGATTTAGCTGCAGGAATTGCCGTATCAGCCCCTAGTGGGGGAGCTGTAAGTATTACTTCGCAAGGCACAGGATCTTTGGCTGGTGGATATTCATTTGGTCTTGCATCATCAGCTAATAGTCTTATAAATTCGGCGTCATATGGTTCGGTGGCATGGGGATATGCGAATAACGGTACAATCAACGCTACTGGTAATGGTTCTGTGGCGATGGGTTATGGTGACTCTGTACAAGTGTTACAATCGACTGGGACTGGGTCTGTTGCTTTAGGAACGGATGTACAGGCGAATCAAAATGGCGCCTTTGCTTTAGGGCAAGCCATCGTTGTCAGCGGTACCAATTCTTTTGGTATAGGGCTTGACTCCACCCCTCGTACAATAGCGGCATCTAATGTGATGGCGATCATGGGCGGCAATGTCGGCATAGGCTCGGTCTCGCCGGCGCAGAAACTGGATGTAGAAGGCACGGCGTATGTTAACGGCAATGTGGGTATCGGTACTAGCGCTCCGGGGACATCTTTAACTTTATTTCAACGGAGCACAATAGATGGTTTTCAATTTACTGGAAATTCTATTGGCGGCACAAATTCCGGTACAGGTTTTGTGCTTTCGCTTGGAGTTAACATATCCGGCAATAAACAATTTTGGTTTGGTGACTATGATGGCATAAATAATGGGTCTTATAATTTCTTAAGAATTCAAGCAGGTACGTCTATTCCACTTCTTGATGGTGTTACAGGTAATAATGGAAGCAGGGCGAAGATACAATTGGGAGTTG
>JADFXX010000038.1:0-501 GCA_015233335.1 Candidatus Omnitrophota bacterium
CTGTGTTATTTGATCGCCCACTACTATTTTCTAAAACATTTTACGAATAAAAAGTGGGCTGCCGTCGGGATAGCACTTTTGTGTTCCGCAAGCTTCCTGACTTTTCAGGCAACACTCGAATACCGTGCTATTTTTCTTTTGTTCTACAACATAGTCCCTATCTTTCTATTGTTATACTGGCACAAACAGCGCCACGACGGGTTATTGCTGTTAGCTGGAACATTTGCGGGATTTGCCACATTCACAAAACTGGAAGCGGCCGGACACTGTCTGATCTATCCGGTCATATTGGGGCTCTTATTAAATAATTTAAAAGCCAACACAAGAATAAAATTTGAGACATTCTTAAAATTTCTGCTTCCCCTTCTTGTTATTTATCTGTTTTTTTATTCTGTTAAAGCCTCCCTCCATTTGCCATTTATGGAGGGCCGTGAGACTTTATCGGTATCCGTCAATTACTTTACCCGGATTGTGCACACCATGGGAACCCTTTTCAATAAT
>JADFXX010000038.1:556-2115 GCA_015233335.1 Candidatus Omnitrophota bacterium
ATTATAAAAAATGAAAAGGCGATCAGGATGTGCTTTACAACTCAGATCCTAATCCTCTCTTTGCTGATGTATTTGGGACTTTACGCAGGGGTGGGGTTGTTAACGAATGCCTATCAGGAACTTTTTAGCACCGAGAATCTTTCCCGGGAAATCTTACACTTTTTTCCGCTGGTGCCGATTTTGATCGTCCTGACCAACTATAAAGCGATCAAGCCCGAAAAAAGTGGCGGCGAGTGGATTTAAACCACTGACCTGTCGGGTATGAAGCTCGAAAATGAAAGCTTTCCCTAACAAGTTTGCCCGCCGTAAAACTGTTTTACATCGTCAAAAAATAAGCAGAAGACTTTTGTTATCCTTACCGTCTTCCCCTTTCCTGTTTTGATGTTGAACAAAATTATGTAACTCATTCACATAATTAATTTCTTTGATTGAACGCTAATTCTAATCCAATTTCTTCGAATTGCAATTTTTAATTAGCGTGTTATTAATCGGCCAGATACAAATTTATGCAAGACGCTTGCTATAAGCGTCTGATAAGGGATGCCTTCCTCGGCGGCTTTGGCACGCAGACCATCTAAATCACGATTAGCAAGCCTAATATTGACCCTTTTATCTTTGCGTAAGGTATACTCCGCCGCTTGCCGAATCAACTTGGATTCCTTCTTAAAATCTTTTACTGTTTTTAATTCTCCTTTTTCATGGGCTTCCAAAATCTCTTTTTCTTCCTGGTCAAGTTTTAATGTTTTCATCATTCGTTCCTTTCGGTATAATCTCTCTTTGCCTTACGGCTGGGGAAAATGGTCTTCAAAAAATATCCGTCTTTCATTATGACACAAGGCACAAGATAAATATATCCTGCCCAGCTAACAACCATAATTTTCTGATTAGGATATTTGTCTTGATGCGGATGGTCTTTTAAATCTATCAGACCTCCCTGTTCCAAAGCAACTGCAATATCTTCAAAACCAATCTTTCGCTCAATCTTCAACCAGTCGTTCTTTTCATTGTCCCAATCAAGCTTCATAGTTCATATATAGCACAATGTGTGCCCTTTGTCAACCGTCTTTATATCATCGCCATAAAAAATCTATCCTGGATGAACCATCTTGAGTTCCAATGTTGCATAAGCCACAAATTCCTCGTATGCGTCGGCGATTTTCATGAAATTTTGACGGTAGGGAAAGCCTAAGTAGTCTGTGGCTTATTTTTCGGGAAATGTCTTGACGAGAGTGGTGCAGTTTTAGGAAAAGTGGCGGCGAGTGGATTTAAACCACTGACCTGTCGGGTATGAACCGAATGCTCTATCAGCTGAGCTACGCCGCCAATATCAAGGCTTAAAGAAAATTGATTTTAGGCGAGAAAATGGGGATTAGCAAGTAATTTTTACCACTTCCCTGTCTTATGCGCTGGGGCTTTTTTAAACGCCTTAAGCACCTCCAGGGATTTGTGTATGCTCTGGCCTAATACCTGGGAACTTTCGAGTTTTCCGCTTAAATGTTTCTCATAACCGGCCAAATCCAGAAGGCCGTGCCCGCTCAAATTAAACAGAATCACCTTTT
>JADFXX010000003.1 GCA_015233335.1 Candidatus Omnitrophota bacterium
GACAGAAACAAAATAATAAGAAAATTTCTTGATGATCCCAGGTGCTTTGCAAGCCGTGTGATTGTATGGACAATATCGCATCGTGCATTCAGCAAATATAAAATGAAATGCAAGAGGAAAAATACACATAGGTAGGAAGCAAGGAGATGTTTATGTAATAATCCAATTAAGTTAAACATTTATTGTCTCCTTTATTTAGGTTTCCCTCATTTACGGCAGTATGCTGACATCCCCAACAAAATCGTTTTGATCTATGTCGCTGGCCTCCATGCGTCTGTCACCGACCGAAACATTTTCAAATTTTACAAAACGAATAGCATGCTTCGGATCAAAACCGGCTAATTCAGCAAAAGGATCTGTTTGCTCAAATGTAGATGTCCGGATATTACTAAAAACCACATCTTCTATATTACCGCGTTCGGCGTCTTTGCTCCAGATATTATCACCGATCCATAAGGACATCAAACGGCGCGCTTCTTCAACGCGGATATTATCAAAAACTATATGCCGGACTGTTCCTGAGTCTGCATTGAAAACTCTCAAAAGCCATTCACGCCCCTTATCATGGATAATATCGCAATCAGAAAAAATCACATTATCGATATTTTCCTGCAGTTCTGCCCCCAGGCTTAAAGCGTGCGCGATTTCGTTCCATAAAACATTGTGTTTGATAACAATGTTACTAGATCCCTGTTTGTTTTTTTTAATCGTTTTGATCACTATCAAATCGTCAAAAGTTCGCAAAAAACTGTTACTTGCCTCAACAAAATGGCTATTAACGATATCTATTCCGTCTGAATTATCACGCCAGCCAAGAATTTTAATATTATTCACTTTAACCCGGTTTGATGAAATGATTGGAAGTGTCCAAGAAGCGGAGTCCCTAAGGATAATCCCCTCTATCCGAATGTCATTGCCTTGAACCTTGAGAATGTTCCCGTTTCGAGCTGGATTGGGAACCATGCTGCCGTCTATTATTCCTCTCCCGCGTAAAACAATATTCGAGCCATCTAAGGAGAATATCGGGGTTTTGGTAAAGCCGGCCTTCCCATAAACAACAGCGCCTCCTGCAATATAGACGGTTTTACCTGAAGAGACCTTGAGAGGCCTGATTTTATGAATGCCAGGACCATAGTAAATCACATTCGGATCATTCGGTTGAGGGATATTAGATTCAAAGGGGTTGATGAAAAGATGAAGAGAATTCATCCAGTCCCCGTTGATCTCTAAAGTTAGACATGCGGGGCCTGATACACTGAAAGTGATTTGATTGCCTGATATTACCGGACTAATGCCGCTATGCAAAGGCAGAATTTTAGCTGTCTGGACCGGTTGTGGGTATGTCACAGTGACATTGACGTTGCCATCAATATCAAACGAGGCAAACGCTGCTTCGCCATCCTGGCGAACTTCCGGATTAATAATTGTGATCGCTGATACACGGGCTATATAAACGGGAACCTTTTGATTTTCCACTGTCACTGTAAAATGCTGGGAAAGCGGCTCTCCGGCAGGGGCTGGAAAAATATGCACCGGCGCGCCTCCTGCCATTGCATAGTTGGCATAAAGCACCGAGAAAAGAAATACCTGATATAATAGAGAAAACGGCTTTTCCATAACGATTTGAAATTAAGGGGCCGGAAAAATCTGATTAAATTCTTCAATCCTTTTTGCGATAGCATCGCGCCGTGTTTGCAAAATATTCTGGTCTTTTGTAAAATGTCCTATGGATTGGGCGATCGATGGGTCTATGGTCAGTAGACGTACGCTATCATTAAAAAATTTACTATAATGTTTATCAAGACCTTTTTCTTTCATCAATTTTAGATCCGAAAAAAGCAGTTGGATGTACTCATAATCCTCCATCCCATCGCGAAAAATTTCAGCACGTAAAGAGGGTAAGGGCCCGTGAGGGCCGGGATAAAATAAGAGGCCATTGGCATTTTGTTCCCATTTTGTGTTTTGAGCATTTTTAAACGGATCCTCATTCTGCAAGTAGTTAACGCACCAGTATAAGAGGCCTTTAATATTATATTTCCAACAAAGCCATGGCAGAATACGGTAATCAATGGAGTCGAAATCCATGGCCAAATTAGGGCTGCCGTTGTCCGAAGGGCCGGATACATACATCCACATTTCCATCCCCATTTTTTGCAAACGCCGCATTTTAGCTTCATCAAAATTATCAATGTTAAAACACCAAATATCGATATCTTTACCCCAATTAGGGAAATCATCAGGATTCCAGAGGCCATGATAACAAACCATATTTTTAAGTTCCGGATAAGCGCGGTGAATCATGGCAGTGATTTTGGCCACGAGAGGATTTCCCATATCCCCCTCATCCCATGTATAGATATATGCATAGGGCAGCATTTGATTGAGCTTTAGATCTTCTCCATATCCCTGATAGACAGAGCCAAGCTTTTCAATTTCTGCGTCAGTCTTGGGCCAATTATTATCGAAGGTCCCGCCCTTTTTACCGATCGCGAAATTATTTAGCCCATGGACTAAGTAACGGTCAACTCTTCCTAAGTCTTCCTGAGAAGAGGGATCGATATTGAGGATAGGATTCATTCGGTATTGAAGCATCATCATGATATACTTTTCGTTTAGATCGTCGATACGGGCCTTATAAGCCATATCTGATTCATTTTCGGACTGCAGATAAGATTTTTTAGTTAAAAACCCATAAAAATCAAAAGCAGTTTTTAATTGACTTTGTTGAGGCAATTCAAAATTATAAACATGGAGTGTTACAGGGACACCCCAAGATTTAAGACCATCAGCAATGACAGTGATCGTTGTTTTATATATACCTGCTTTAGTGCCAAGAGGAACATAGACCGTGACCCAAAAAGGTTGGCTCGTGCCAGCGGGGATATCGATTTTTTTTGGTTCAAGCAGCGGATCCGGCCAATTGCCCACGTATTTAACAGAATAGTAGGGTTTGCTGGTAGGCACAAACCCGACTATTCTCCATGAAATATTTGATTGATCAATTTTGGTGCCGTCTTTGATGTTGATAAGATCCGTGACATTTAAAGCCGTATTATTAACAGGCAGCTTATCCGTTTGTACAACAATTTGAAAAGATTCATATTCATTGCGGGCGGCTGATATTGTCGCTGATGATGAAAATGCCGGTTTTAATAGTGTGGCCCCGTCTTGAAATATTCTATCTAAACTTGAGGATGTATAAATTTTAAATCCTCCGGGATTGATCAAAGAAAAGTATCTTTGATCTGTTTTAATGGCATGAAATTCCGATAAGGATGATAATTTATGGACAGTTTTTTTTAAGATTGTTGCCCCAAATTTACCTAATAAAATTCCGGCTAACAAGACCGTAATAATTATAAAGAAATTTTTTCTAAACATGGTCTTAACCTTTTGATGATTTTTCCCAAATTTTAAAATTTAAGATGGATGCTGCCCTGCCCAAACCATAAACCATAAAAAGGAGCAGTAAAATAAAGAATTTATTCCATTGAGGTTGTTGGTATAAAGTTTTAATCGTCATAAAAAATGGGATAAGCAATAGCCCTGAAATTGAAAGTAAAAATAGACTATTATTACTGTTAATGATCCACAGTCCGGTGCCTCCTAGGATGCCTATACAAAAAATCAGTGAGATTGTTCCAAATATAATGGCATTGTTTATCTCAATATGGGGAAAATTTCTAAAGGAATTTTGTAAAACACCTTCTCCCCTCCATTTTTCTTTAAAAAAGAATTGTTTTAAAGTTTTTGGATTACCCAGATGTTGTACGGCTATTTTAGGGTCAGAATAGATTAGGCGTCCGCTTTTTATAATGCGTTGACAAATATCCACATCTTCCGAAGTAATTAAATGTTCATCAAAACCTTGAATTTGTCTAAAAATTTCTTTGTGGACTATAAAATTAGAACTGGGAACCCAATCAATGGGGCCTATTTTTTCTTTTCTAATTCTGGTCAGGATATCCCATGTCCTTTCGACCCAAGTTGTGCTTTCAGGCAGCGCGTACCAGCATCCCGTGGCCCCGATATTATCTAATTTTAATAATAAAGAAGCTCGAGAAAGCCAATCCTTTGGCGCAATGCAATCCGCGTCAATGAAAGCGAATATTTCACCTTGAGCTTGGAGAGCTCCCCAATTTCTAAGTTTTGAGATATTCCCGTTGTTTTTACTGTGGAGTTTAACAGGGTATTTTTTAATTATATCCACGGTTTGATCTTTAGAAGCATTATCGATAATTATAATCTCATATTTATCCCTAGGGTAATCTTGAGACAGTAAGTTTTCAAGGCAAAGCCCTATGTATTTTTGAGCATTACGGGCCGGAATAATAATTGAAATAAAAGGGTTTTGAGTCATTGAGTATCTAATACTTCTTTATAGATCTTTTTATAATTATCAAACATGATTTTGTTACTAAAAGAATTCCTAACAGTGTTATGGGCCTCTTGAATTAGGTGTTGACGCTTTTGTGGGTCTTGAATTAATTGAGACAAAGCATCAATCAAAGCATGATGGTCATCCGGAGCAATTAAAAGACCATTCTTTCCATTTTGAATAACCTGATCTACGGCACCCACACGAGTCGCAATTACGGCCACTTTGGAAGCCATAGCCTCCAGAATTGTCATGGGCAGGCCTTCTGTGTAAGAAGCGTTTACAAGAATGTCACAAATCCCATATATGTCAGCCATATCTTTTCTGACACCGGTAAAAAATACAGAACGGGACAAATTCAAGTTTTTTATCTTATCTTCCAATTTATTTCTTAAAGGGCCATCTCCAACGACCAACAATTTCACATCGGGATGATGTTCGATCACTTGACCAAATGCATTAAAAAGGACTTCATGCCCCTTTTCCGGAGAAAGACGGCCGACGATAGCTATGATCGTGTTATTGTTGGGGATATTAAGGGCGCTCTTTAATTGGGGAATGCCGGCAGTTTTAGGAAATCGATCTAGATCTATACCATTAAAAATAAGGGCTAAACGACTTGGAGAAAATCGCCGGCTTAAAAGGTCTTGGAAATTAATATCAGAAACGCAGATAGTTTTATCGGCATATTTCAATATAAACGCATCAATGTTTTCATACCAGCGTAACTTATGATCTGTTTTAGTCCATCCGTGAAGCGTGGCTACCCATTTTTTACCGCTGTTATGGGCAGCCAAAGCTCCAATTAAGTTTGCTTTGTAATTATGGGTATGGATGATGTTGATATTGTTTTTTAGGACAAAATCCGACACTTGTTTGACGGTATTAAAATCTATACGGCCTCTGGACTCAAATACGGCTGTATTAAGATTTCGTTTTTCAGCATCTTCGATTATTTCCAGGTTGGGGTTATGCTGATTATTCAATGCCCCTATTACATGAATAACCCCGTCCTTGCAACCGGCCAAGGTCAACATCACCTGCTCGGCTCCATAAAGGCCGCCGCTGCTTACTAAATGCAGGACTTTTATTGGGGTATATTTATTAATCAATTTACTGTAGCGATCGATCATAGCATCCATAGAAAATTTTTCTTTGATCAAGGCTACTCCATTTGCCGCGAAAATATGACGTTTTTCTTCATTTGTGAGCAGTTCATTCAATGCCTCAGCCAATTGTTCAATATTTTCCTTTTCTACCAGAAGGCCGTTAACCTCATGGACAATAAGCTCAGGGTTCCCTCCGACATTGGTGGCGATGACTGGTTTACCAAAAGCCATGTATTCTAAAATAGCATTCGACATGCCTTCGCTTAATGAGGGCAAAACACAGATATCTGCTATGGCCAACAGATTTGAAACATCGTTGCGCTGACCTAGAAATAAAGTTTGAGGGGATATTCCCAGTCTTTGAACCAGGTCTTGAAGTTTTCCATTTAGCTCATCTTTACCGATCAATACCAATTTGGCATTCGGGAAGTGCGGTGCTATTTTGGCAAAAGCTTCAATTAGATACTTGTGACCTTTAATTGGGCGCAGGTTGGCTACATGCATAATGACAGTATCTTGCAAGCCAAATCCCAGTTGTTTTTTAACTTCTGTAAAATCAACGGAAGTTTTGGGAAGCTCAACCCCGTTATAAATGACTTCAATTTTATCGGGGCTAATGTTTTCTGTTTCTATGATCATTTGTTTGATGACAGAGGCGACTGTGACTATCTTATTGACCCAAGGAGCAAGAATCCGATAGGACGTGACTTGAGTTCTTTTACGCCAGAAGGCCATGTCCCTGCGGTTAGAAATGATATAGCGAACACCGGCTAAATGCCCCCAAAAAGTCCCCCAGATATCAGATCCAAAATGATAGGTCATCAACACATCAATGGAATTGCAACGCAGGAAAGAAAAGAACCTTAGGCCTTGTATCAGGCCGGATAAGCCATAAATACGGACTACGCGAAAAATATGCAGTTGGCAATTGATGGATTGGATCAGCTTAGCGGACGTTTCTCCCTGGGCCTCCTGGCTTGCGATAAAAACATTATATTGGTCTTTAGGCAGTCGTCGGGCCATCTCAAAGATCTGTTTCTCTGCCCCACCTGTAATGTCACCCAAACAATCGGTTAGCAGCACTATATTGATTTTTCGTTGAGACTTGTCCATGGCAGCACTTTAGGGTAAATCGTAATAACGGGTTTTTTTTATAATTTTTGGCGGATCGATCGTTTTGGCTTGTGTTATTGCCTGAGATTGGGGTGAAACTGGTGCATTTTGAGACATAAGGGTAAGGCGGGCTACCAGTCCCAAAAAGATCCATAGATAAGCACTTAATTCAAAATAAGCCCAACGGTCACCAAAAAGATTATTAACTATAACAGTGATAGAACAAGCCGTCAGCCCTAACCCCATGCCCTGTGCCAGGCCATCTTCCCCTTTTTTATATAGAATGTAGCCCATTCGAAGGAAACATGAAATGACGGCAAGGAATATGCTTATTCCGATCAGTCCCTGCTCAACTAAGATTTTGACATATATATTATGAGTATCTCCCAGATCAAAGCCCAAATAACGGAAAACACCGTAACCAATTCCTGTTATAGGATTTTTATCAAAGAGTTCTATTCCTATTTTCCAGATAAGAATGCGTCGTTCTGAGGATTCGTCCAATTGCCCGAATTCATTTGTAGTTCCTTTAATACGCTGGATGGCCTTCTCAGGAAGGACGGATTGCCATAAAATGGCTATCAAGAATAAAGGGAGAAGTAGTTTTTTATTTTTGAAAAAGAATAAAAAAGCCATCCCTGCGAGTGTTCCTAAATAGGATCCGCGGGAATAAAGGAAAATAATACAAAAAATATTCACATAGATAATCCCTAGCAGAGGCCATTTAATCTTTTTTTGCTTCAAACAAAAGAAAATTCCCATGACAATAATAGTGCACTCATTAAAAAAAGCGGCCACTTCATTAGGGCCTAAAAATTGGAAGGTCCCGGTGATTTTTTCACGAGAGACAAGCGCTGAATAATCATGAATTTGATGGATTGTATAATATTCCATTAAAATGATGGCACATGCCATAGCCAACAGTATGCGTACAATCCAGACACGGTCAGTAATAAGGTTCAGGGTTATAAAAAAAAGCAGGGGCATCAAACAGAAATTCTTCCAATCTTTAAATCTCCAATCGTAAAGGTGAAAAGAATAATTGCCTGTTAAATAATTGTTCCCAAATAAAAGGCTTATAAATGTATAGATGATCAAAGCTGCGGCAATTAAATTTAACGGGGAACGCGCCAACAGTGGCCTTTTCTGTGAAGATGCAAAGAAAATCCAGCTCATGATCGTCCCTACGATTAATATATCAATACATTGATTGCCTAGAGGGAAATCCTGGATTTTATCTAGGATATTGCGTAATGGAATTAGGAAGGTAAGCAATAAAAGTGTCCACCGTCCCTTGCCAATTAATCCCATTAAGAATGTGAGAATACATAAAGAGTAAAGTAAAAAAGGAGCGCAATGTTTTATGCTGGAAAGTATGCCCATAATTATTTTAGCTTTAAGATTTTTGCGGGAATCCCTCCTACCGTAGCTCCATGAGGGACATCTTCAAGAACTACGGCATTAGCCCCGATTTTTACATTGTTACCAATATTAATGCGCCCCAGAACTTTTGCTCCGACACCTATATAAACGTTATCACCGATGACGGGGGCTCCAAGACGCCCTCCACCTCGAGTTCCGATAACAACCCCCGGGCCTATGGAACAGTTTTCCCCTATTTTAACATCACTGTGTAAAACAATTCCGCCGAAATGTCCCACATAGAACCCCTGTCCTATTTGAGCGCTGGCCGGCAGTGAAATGCCGGTCATGATTTCTATGAATTTAAACAATAAAAAAGCAATTGATTTAAGAAGCCAAGATATAACAGGAATCCGGGAGTTTCTTACTTCACGCCCAAAACGATAAACAGCAATAGCCCAAAGGCCCTGTTCGAAAAAGATATATATACTTTTTTCTAACTTCGTGTAACGGCCGATGTCTGCTTTAAAATTATTGAACATGGCTATCTCCTTAGGCCAAAGCATAAACCTTTTTCATCTCTTGGGCAAATTGGTCCCATCCAAAACATTTAGCCCTCTTTAGCCCCTTTTCAATCAGTTGCTTCCTTAAAACGTCGTCGGTACACACCTGGTCAATGGCAGAAGCAATTTGTCTAATATTGCTGGGGTCAACTAAAATCGCGGCGTCACCGGCTACTTCAGGACAAGAAGACACATTGGATGTGATGACAGGTGTTTGGCATTGCATGGCCTCTAAAATAGGCAGACCAAAACCTTCATAAAGGGATGGAAATACAAAACATCTACACCCGTTATAAAGAGCGATCACTTCCGCATCATTTAAAGAACTTAGAAATTGGATTCTTTTTTCGACTCCCTCGTTTTGCGCGATCTGTTGATATTTATCGATATCCATATTGCAGCTTAAAACAAGGATAAACTTTTGTGAAGCATTGCTTGCGGCAAAGCCTCGGATAATGCCTTCGATATTCTTTCGTGGAACCGAACCAATCGATAGTAAAAATGGCTCGCGTATATTATATTTGGCTTTAACAGCATCGACTGTTTTAGGTTCCAGCTGACAAAATCGTTTGTCAGCACCTAAATAGATGACTTTGATCTTAGCTGGGTCCATATCAAAATGTTTTATAAGGTCTTGTTTAGTGCATTCGGATACGACGACACACATATTCAGGGCATTGAGTGCTTTTTTATAATTGGGGATATTTTGTTTCCAAAACTTGTCCTGGATCGTTAAGGTTCTTAAATCATGAATCGTTAAAACTTTAAAAACATTTTTAACCGAAGGCATGGTATAACCAGATGGCCTGTGGAAAATTTGAATTTTTTGGGACTTAAAAAAGCGCGGTAAGACGACGGAGTCAATAAAAAATTGACGCTTAAAGAATTCCCTGTCAGGGACTCGTAAAACATGTTTTTGGAAATTTCTTTCAAAAGGGCCGGGCATATCCTGGGGTTTGCGTCTTAAAGAATAATAGGCTAAGGTGTAATCATTAAGAGAGTCGTTTTCAAAAAGGCTATAAACCAGTCCTTCCGTGTAGGTCATAAGTCCAGAACGGCGATTGTGGTTAAGAATAGACGATTCAATGCAAATATTCATGATTTCCCTTTTAAAGACTTAAGAAAGCTTATGATTATAAGAGCATAGGGTTTAATGATTTTAATCAGTTTGTCTGAAAAATGATCTTTTTTGTTGGTAAATAAAAGGCCCACTAAAGGATACTGCGCGATCGCTTTCAATGCAAGACTTGAGGCGTTTTTATAATCTTTTGCTATATAGTATTCCTTAGCAAGAAGATATTGGTTCTCTACAATACGTTTAATCATTAAAACTTTAGGGGCCTGCGGATAAGTATTGTAAATTTTGGTAAAGATTTTTACTAGCCCGCCGTAGACCTTTGCTTTATTTTTCGTTATTTGTTCATCATGACGGCGGTAATATGCCAGGACCTTATTTTCAATTTCATAAAGATCATAAAATTGGGCGATACGTATCCACATGTCGATATCTTCCATGGTATCAAGTGAAACATCAAAAAGTCCTGCTTTGGTAAAACAGTCACGGCGGACCATGATCGAAGAGGTCGGCAGGTCACCCCAGACTTCCAATAATTCTTTAAAATTCTTACCGGAAACCCCGGCGGGTTTCATGCCGATCTTTTCACCCTTTTCATTGATTATGGGCATACGGGCATAAACTATGCCTACATTCGGATGGCTATCAAGAACTTTGACCTGCTGGGCTAATTTTTCAGACGTCCAATAGTCGTCAGAGTCCAAGAACGCGAGATATTCACCGCAGGATTGGTTGATAGCGCTGTTACGTGTTTTAGAAATACCCTGATTTTCATGCCGAATAGATTTGATCTCATTTTTATATTTCTTTAATATTTCTTGAGTATTGTCTGTTGATCCGTCGTCGATAACAATAATTTCATAGTCAAGGAAGGTCTGACTTAAGACGCTTTCTATGGCCTGTGTAATATATTGACCCCGATTATAGGTGGGAATAATGACGCTGACCTTGGGGGTCATAAGACTTGTCCTTTTCGCATCATTCGGCGATATTCACTGATCATCCCTGCCTTACGGAAAAAATTGCGGCAAGAGTCATATAACGACGGGTAATAAAAGAGACAGATGCAAAGACGAAAGGCATCAATGACAATGCCCCTCCAAAGGTATCTTGGAACGCCAAACCAATAAATAAAATGTTGATGGCTGTTTTCATGTTCCTGGCGCGCGGCAAAACGGCCTAAGGTTGTGTTCCAAAGGGCAGCATGTCTTAAAGTGAGTCTCTTTAAATCTACCGGATGATATACTAATGCATTGCCGCAATAATAAAGGATTTTATTTTTTTTGATAAGCCTTTCAATTATTTCTGTATCTTCCCCCATGCCGATCCTGCTGCCGTATTTTAGATCTTCTCTAAAGCCCCCGCATTCGTTTAAGACTTGTCTGCGAAAGGCAACGTTAGCTCCAATAAAACGGTAGTGTGACGGATCAAAAACAACGGTCTTATCGCCATAATCGTAAATTACTACCCCTCCGGAAATTTTAGTCGGATTATTCCTGATCCACAAAGGGGTGTTACTGGGATAAACCGGTAAAACCCTGCCACCTACAACATCGCAATGGTTGTCCCGGAAACATTGTTCTATGCATTTAAGCCAGTTAGGGTCAAGTGAGACGTCGTCATCTGTAAAAGCAATGATTTCTCCCCTTGACTTCTGGATGCCTAGATTGCGTGCTGAAGAAATTCCTTGGTTAGGTTGATAATAATATCGAATTTTATCAAGATAAGGCGTTAAGGCTCCTTTTGTGGCATCTGTTGAGCCATCATCAATGACAATGATCTCATAATCTTTAAATGTCTGGACCAGAAGACTCTCAATAGCTTGAGCGATCAGATGAGCACGATTGAATGTTGAAATAACAACGCTGATTTTAAACATGGTCTTTATAATAAATTTTACGGATTTCTGTGATGATGCCCCATTTACGAGATAAATCGATCCAGGCTATCAAAAATTTTCGTTTATTAAAAATATTTATAAGAAGGCTTAATAGATCGCGGAACATCTGAACTATTAAATATCGAGGCATACCGAAGTAGTAGACCAAGGATGGATCTATTTTTCCGTGCTCATCTCCGATAAATCGGTAACGGCCTAAACCAACGTTCCACATGCCGATATATTTTAAATTCATACGATTCTGCTCAACAGGATGCCAAATGACAGCATTGCCGCAATAGTATAATTTTTTTCCGGCTTTTAGAAATCTATTAATAAGTTCCGTATCTTCCCCAAGAGTCCCTCTCCCCGGCCCAATATCTGTACGGACAAACCCATATTCCATAAAAAGCGACTTTTTAAAAGCGAAATTTGCTCCCAAAAATTCATGCATTGGTTTAGCAAAAGGTATTATATTCATTCCATAATCATATAAAACGATTGGGCCCGTAAGAATATCAGCATTATCTTTGACCCATCTTGGGGCATGTTTTGGGTATTCCGCAAGAATACGCCCTCCCAGTCCATCACAGTTATGCTTCCGGAAACACTCAACGATATTTAAAAGCCAAGACTCATCAGCGACAACATCATCATCTGTAAAAACCAAGATATCCCCGCGGCTCTCCTTGATGGCTTTGTTAACGGCAAAGGCTTTACCCCGTTGTGGTTCAAATAAATAGTGCAATTTATTCTTAAACTGAGGTAAAAATGATTCAACAATTTGACGGGTTTGATCAGTTGAGTTATTATCTGCCAGTAAAATTTCAAAATCAAAGGTTTCATTGACCTTTTGATTAAGGATGCTATTAAATACCCTGGGCAGCATGTAGCAACGGTTATAAGTAGCTATAATGATAGTTAAAAGTTGCATTTTAAGCCTCAGTAATCCCCATAGTTTTGAAAACTTTTTGAACATTATTGTCAATGTCAAATTGTTCTCGAATAAGACGTACCGCCGATCGTTTCATATTTTGACTTTCTGCCGGGGAAAGACAAAGGGCCTTACGTATACCATCTGCTAAAGACTCAGCAGATTTAGTTACCATAAAACCTGTCCTGCCTTCAGTTATAAGTTCACTGGAGCCGGAACAATCTGTCGAAACCGCGATAAGCCCGCAGGCCATTGCCTCCATAAGTGCGATACTTAAACCTTCATTGTCGCTGGAAAGGACAAAAATATCAGCCATTTTCAGGTAATCAGCAGGATTATTAACATGGCCGATAAAATGAATATATTGAAAACTGGGCAGGGATGCTGCCAATTGACGGCATTCATTTTCTAAGGGGCCAGACCCTACTAAAACCAGATGTATGTCATTTCTGTTCATAAATATAATGTTAAAAGCGCGGATTGCACGATCAATGCGCTTTAATGGTGTAAATCTAGCTACCATAATCAAAATTTTGGCATCATCTGGCAGGTTTAATTTATGACGCAAATTTATTCTAAGATCTGGATCTGGTGAAAAGTTCTTGGAATCGACTCCGTGATAAAAGACTTGAATTTTATCGACTGGATAGCCCCACCAAGAGGTATAACGATTTTTGATTTCTTGACTTACGGCCAATATCTTTTTAGTTACATAAGCACGGAATTTGATGCAAAACATATAATACTGCCACCAAAGCCCAGCGCCGGGAATCAAGCCGAAATGTTTTTTGCTTGTGCGCGCAGGAGCTTTAAGAGAGCCCGTATTTTCATGCATAAATACATTGCCTTTTGCCTTCCACAGCGCAGGAAGGAGTTCCGGTAATCCAAACTCTTCAAAATGGGCTTGAAAGAAAATAATTCCAGAGGGCCTATAATTCTTAAGAAAGTTGACCATGTCGAAAAATCTTTTAATAGGTCCTATTTTAAAATAATCAAAAGGCAATTCTTCAACTTTTATAGGAAGACAGCGCTGCCGGGCTTCTTTTAAAAAACGTTCATTCCAACCTGTCGTCACAATGATAATGACATCACTCGTCCCATAATCGATCCTTTCAAACCAGTCGAACATAAGTTTTTCCAACCCCCCGTATTCTCCATAAGGAGGCGGAGGCAGGCGCCGAAAGAATAAAAATTGTTTTTTTGTGGCTATATTGGCCATCGCAGTGATGATCTTATTTTAAAAGATACACATTGTAATTTTCGTCACTCGTTGCTTTATTAAAAACAGCTATGAGTCTGGTTTGTGCGTAAAAATCATTTAATGCTTCTTTAGAATATATAAAACTTCTGTTATGGGTCATTTTTACGAGAAACGGCCCCTGAAGGGAAAGTTTGTGGCCCATCACAATGAGTACTGTTTTGTTTGTTTGTAATTTTATATTTTGAGCGGCAATTAATAGTTCCGCTAAAGAATATTGCGGTTTTTGATTGGTGGTAAATTCTGTATATTTTTTAAATTTGCCTTCTCGGGGTAAATAGACCGGATTGTCAGTGTAATAAGGAACCGCTTCGACCATAGCGCCCGGTTCGCCAATCAAAACCGCATCTTTAAATTGAGGACTTTGTTTGAGCATGACTCCTAAGCTTTTGCTCGAAGAATAGACTGATGTGACAGCATTTGTTATGGCAGGATATGCCATGCAAATTTGTAAGACTAATAAAAACACTAAGAATGATTCTTTATGCCGTACTATTGAATTTCTTAGTTTATTTATAGTTATCCCCAAAGGCACATCTGGGGCATAAGACTCGATCCAAAAGACCGTTATTAATAATAAATAAAGAGCTCCCTGATGACGCATTTCATCCGATTGGAATATAAGGTGATAAAAGACCCCCAACCCTATAACTGAAAAACTAAAGAAAATGAAAAGATAAGGTTTAGCGATCAAATAAATATAAACACAGAGCACTGCAAGAGTGGTAAAAAGTACGCTAGGGACCCCCAAGACATTTATAAATGCTTTCCCGGGAAAAAAGACAGATTTTATGAATGCATTAACGACCTCTTTAGCGCTAAATACATGAGGACTAAAAGCAATGTTATTATGGTCAGGGATAGTTTGGATGGCAGAGAAGATAATCCCTATGGCTATCAGTGCAAAGCCAATAATGGTTTTATTTAAGTGCGCCTGCCACAGTTGACGGGATTTAGGAGAAAATAAGAATTCAGCTTTTAAAGCTATAAGAATGGCTATGGCCGTGATCAAGCAATGGGCGTGCGCATTTGCTAACAACAAAAGAATTAAACCTAAAGGGATCATTTTTTCAAATCGTTTGGGATATAACGAGGCAAAAGCAAATAGCAGCAGCATGCCTATACCGTAATTACGATTAAAAACCGGGTATAAATACAAGGGAAAAAAGCCCAGGATAAATAAGATCTTCCCAAGACGGGGAAACGGCGCATTGTTTAAGAAAATATAAATGGCTCCTACGCATATTAAAATATTTACGGTTTTTAAGACCCAAAAGGGATGAATAATTTGATGGATCAAGTAAAGCAGTACATACCACAACGCTGGATGGCCAAAACTATGGATCCTCAGGCAAAGATCAGCTAAAGAAGAACTTTGAGAGACAACAGACATAGGAGTGACCTCATCACGCCAAACTACGTGAAGGAAAGACAGTACACTGACAACAGCCGCGTAAAACAAGGTTGTCGCTCTAACAAATATCTTATGGGAGACTTTAAGCATATGGATAGCCCTTCTTTTTTTCCTATAATTTATGTTTTGATCCCATTGATTTAATTCTTCTCTTTATACTTGAAACATAACATCTGAGCTTCCCAACTTGTATGTACTCCAGACCAAAATGTAAATTCATTGGGCATAAATTACAGTTCTCATGAAAATTTTTCCTATAATCTCTTGCGATTTGATTCTGCCATATATCTGTCAATGAATCTTTGAATACATTGCCAAGCACAGGCTCATGTTTATATTCAACGATATTGCAGGGGTGAACATCACCATTCGCTAAAATTAACACAAAACCGCGTTTAACATGGGGGCACCCGCGTTCCCTGGACCAGTAAATTCCGTTGGCCCAATTGTCAAAAGAAGCAATATTTTGGGAAAAAATATTTTTTAATGTGACTTCAGAATTGATCCCCTGACCCATAAAGAATTTAATGGCCTTAGGGATAATGTTCTGACGAAAGAAGATAATTTCCTCTTTACTGAGCAGTGAAGTTTTTTCAAAATCCCCTTCCAAATAAGAGACGGCTGACGCATTCGCCCCTAATCGGTAATGCAGTTTAAGGATGTCCGCAAAATCTTTATAATTGTCCTTAGAGATAATCGTTTGAGTTTTTAAGGTAAATTGTTTATTCTGTTTTGCCAAACGAGCAAAGATCTTAACGGCTTCAACGGCTTTGGCATGTAGGCCGGCCCTGTTTCTAATAGTGTCATGGATTTGTGAAGTTGAGCTGTATATGGAGATATGGATGCTGTTAAGTCCGGCATCCAGTAGTTCATGCGCTAATTTTTCTTTAATCATGCTGCCGTTAGAATTGATATTCACCTGCCATCCGAGACCATGGCCTAACTTGACTAAATCGACCAAATGAGGATACAGTGTTGGCTCTCCTCCGCTGATGGTAAAATTCTTAACCCCTAACAAAGCTGCTTCTGAAAGCACTTTTTCCCATTCCTGAAAAGACAAGTTCTTTTCGTAAATTAACTCCTTATGCAAGTCCTTACGCGGAGTGCAATTTTTGCAGTTGGCCGTACACGCCAGTGTTGGTTTTATAGTGACTTGAAAGAGACTGTCCATGGTTTTTTACCCCTGTCTAAGAAAACGTTAAAATCAAAGAACAAAATATATAAAGCAAAATTCGCCCAGAAGAAAATACCCATAAAAGTCCATACCATCATATGAAATGGGACCATGACCATTAACCAGAGGTATTTAAATTGTCTTGATACGAGGCAAAAAGGGGCTAAGATTTCAAAAATAGTGACTAAGGGAAATCCGACTTTAATTATTAAGCTGATAAAAGGATTCGTTAGCATCAAATCTTCCATATGCCAATTCAACAGGCGTGATCGCTTTCCTTCTTCAATGACCCAGAAGGTGATGGTATTGGTGCCGTAAATTTCTATTCCTCTGGCAATCAACCGGTGGATCCCCGCAAAACAATAGGACAGGCAAACAATAAAAAGGATGGCAAGCAAAGGGATGCTATATTTGCTTATATCTTTGTTCGATGTATCAATAGAATCCTCAAAAAAGAAAAAAATAGTCAGGACAAAAACAGAAAATAATAAGGGCAATTCAGGGTGATTGATATGTCCGAAACTTCTGACTATGCCTTCGAAAACGGTCAAAAGAAAGCATGCCCCAAGGGCAGTCCATTTTTTGCGGTATCCGAGAATCACAGAGCCAATCGATAAAAGCAACGATATTTTTAAAAAAAGCAAGAACGGATAAGTGACAGGTATATAAAAGATGTTTTTCGGCAGGAATTTTAGTAAGAATCCGGCTGGAAAATACAGTGATTTTGGATATTGGGCCAAAGATATCAAAGGATCAAGTAATATGTACACAAACCAAATCCCGAAGATCCACACGCAAATAAATTTGAAAGTTTTCTCAGAAGCGTTTTGGTGAAGGATTTTCATTTTATTGCCCCCCCTGCTTCAAAGACAAATGCCAGCCGTTGCTAAAAGTCGGCCTTGCTTGGGAAGGTTGAGAAATGTCTATTATGCCCTCGATAATGTCAACACTCTTTAATGGGTCATCGGGATGCCATGTATCATAACGCAAGGCGATGGCATTCAGGATCTCATTTAAATGCTGTTTATTTTTATCTAAGGTGAATATGTTCTCTTCATAAATGTTAAGCCTGAACCAAGACATAAGACTTTTGATGCTCCCCTGCTTACGGGCATAATCATCAATTAATTCCTGACGTTTTTTAAACAAATCTCTCTGTCTTATTGGATCATAGTGAAAAATCGAGCCGACTAAGTTATCTAAATCAGTGATCAAGCGGCCGTTAGCAAGGGACCTGAAATAAGCCTCAGGTTTGAGAAAAATTCTTTGTCCGCTCATAGTGGTTGCTTCATATCTATAAAATCTGACCTGGTTGCTAAAGCGAGTTTCATCGCTGAACATGTTCCAAGGTACAAACGGGAAGGTGGTCCTAGGGATCGCTATGCAATGACAGACGCAAAAAATAAAGAAGAAAACAAAATAGGCCCTTATGATAGGTTTTGGTAAGTGGGTTATATAAAATCTCACTGATAAAATTTGAAGGAAAAAGAATAAAAAAAAAGCAATACACACAGATTCCCAAAATAGGCTCATAGAGACAGCCCAAGTGACGCGCAGGAAAAGGTAGCAAATCATTGTAAAAGAAGCGCAAAATAGGCCTGTTATTAACGGATAAGCGCTGTATTGAGTATGTTTAGAGGATGTTTTCATTTTTTAAGATTTCATTTAAATGTTTATTAAAATTCTCAAACGAGTGGCGTTTTTCCACATATGCGCGTCCTTGACGGCCTTTTTCTTGACGTTGCTGAGGGTCAGTTAAGAAAAGTTCGATCTGTTTAGAGAATTTATTTAATGATTCTTTATCCGTCCCCTCACCTAATATGTCTCCTGTATAATAACCAAATCGTGTGACAAGCTCATCAGGGTTTAAACAACTTATGACAGGTTTGGCAAAAGATAGGGATTCTAAGAATGTTACTGGAAGCCCTTCATGGATACTGGTATTAATCATGCCCCAGGACTCCGCCATCACCTTCCATTTCGGTTCTCCGTCGATCGTGCCAAGAAATTTTAAATTATTTAGATGTTTATACTGGTCAATAATGGGAGCAAGGACATTGCCTTCTGATGAGCTTGTTGATCCGCCAATAATAAAATCGACATTTTGAAACATTTTAGCAAGCTCAAATATCATCCATATGCGTTTTTGCGGATCCAGTCTTCCTATAAATACAATTGAAGGCCTATTTGAACAAACCACATTGTCTAATTTTGGCATAGATAAAGGGTTTGGCAAAAAATAAGGCTTCATCTCCGGCAAGTTGTAGGCCTTTTTAGCACGCTGAACCAAAAAGTCCGCGTTGGTTGCGAAAATAATTTTACGGTTATGTGTTTTGCTGAATTTAATGATTTCACGGACAGAATTATTTTCAAGATCCATACGTTGGATAAGGGAGGACGGGGAATCAATTTTTCTCCATTGTAATTCCGTTGAAATCCCCCCGAGCCTTTCCCACTCTTGGGGACCACGGGGGTCACGGATGTAGATAATGACCGGTATCCAAGGCAGTGCTTTGAGGATATAACTATAGGTGAGATAGTATTCAATGCACAGCAAGACATGTGAAGGATTGATTACAAAGCACCATAAATATCGGATGAGATCAATATTAGGGCTCTCATCATCAAAAGGCCTAAATAAGACTTTTGCGTTATGAAATTTCTTGATACAGGGTTTTGGAGCAATGGGAAGCTTGGAGGCAAGCAGGATATTGATTCTTAAATTTAGGTCCTGATGATTATTATAATAATCAGAAATGTTTTTGGCGGTCATTGCATAGCCGCCAAAACCTCTTAAGTCTTTGTGAAAGAACTCTTCCAAAATTAAACCGACAGACATGCGGCGGGATTTTGACGTCAAATACCGCAGATAAACAAAACACATGGTTATAGAATGAAGAATATTTGTAACTATTTTTTTAAAGAAAGCCATCAATCGATCCTCATATTCTTAGAGTTAACCAATAGCGTAATTTTTGTTCAAACAGTTCCCCGTTCCAATTAAAAACCATGAATCGAGGTAATAAAAATGAATCCATGTTTCGTTTTACAGGGCCTTCAGCTGTTGTACATGCGTTTTGAAATCTTAACCGTTTGAGAATACCCGGAGTTTGATCTGAATAGTTTCCAAATGGATACGCGAAGCTTGTTATTTCTTTATTGAGCCATTTTTCAAGATTTTGTCTGCCGACTAAGATCTCTTCTTCCTGGTGTTTTATAGGCCAATCCGACAGCCAGGGATGATGCACGGTATGAGCGCCTATCTCAAATAGTTTAGAATCTGCCATGACATTTAATTGATTTAGAGTCATCGGTAAATAAGCTGATTGCGCGTCAGATGATTGCCCGGACCAGGTCAAGATTTGTTCAACTATATTAATTTGTTGTTGAAAATCCAATGGCTTGATCATTCGCCAGGTTGAAAATAAAAGTTGTTTTTTAGATATTAGACTGTTCATGGGGGGCAGTTTATCATTAAACGCTACAGATCCTTCTTTGGGACTTGAGTCTATATTCCAACGATATTGCATATTTCCAATAGAGATTTCAAATATATTAGGCAGAATAGGAGATGTTAAAATTCTAGCAAGTTTGTCCCACCAGGCCTCCTGCTGGCTCTCAATGGAATGTGAAGGAATATAAAATGTGGCGGGAATTTCATATTTTTCCAAGACAGGTTTAGCATTATAGAAATTATCCCTAATCCCATCGTCAAAAGTAACCGCTATGTCGTCACTTCTCAAGTTGAATTTTGATACTCTCTCCCCCATCTTTTGCATTTGAATAGTTTTACCGTGTTTTTTAAGGATACTCATTTGTTCATCAAAATTTTTTGGGCTGACATTCAAATAATAAGGATCGTTTTGGGAATCATTGATGCGATGATACATTAATATGATCCCTGTTCGTTTTAATCGGGCCACCGATGACTTGATCCACCAAGGAGTGGATTTTTTAAGTTTTTTAACTATGTTCATGGTTTATCCCTTAAAGGTGCTATTTGACATGTCCTGGAATCAGCCACCCTTCGATAAATACGCTCCCCTATATATTTGATGGGCGGAAAATACAGGAACGGCACAAAAATCCACAACAGAGGAATACGAAGGCTGATCCTTTGATAAGCCGGGTATCCTTTCCAAAAACGCACTCCTTCAACAATATGCATATCAACTAAAAGGTCATCGGATTTAATGTTTAATGCCTCAATGACTGCTATTGCCTCAGAAGACCAAGCGTTAATAAAGTATAATTTCTTGAATATATCCAAAAAAGCGATGGTTTTCATAGTTCTTATGCATAAAGCGCAATTACCGTCATAAAGAACAATAGCTTTTGTCATGTTCCCTCCAGACATTTGATCCCAAGCACATCAAAGACATTCTTGATCCTGGAGTTGAGCTCAAAATTTTCAGATACAAAACGAACCGCTCTTTCCCGTATTTTTGCCTGTTCCGCAATTGAAAGGCCTAAGGCGTTTTTTAATCCCTCCAATACCCCTTCATTACTCTTTTCAACAAGAAAACCGTTAACCGCATCCTGAATTATTTCGTTCGGGCCCGGACATTTAGTTGCGACACATATCAAACCCGTGGCCATGGCCTCGATTAACGCCATACCAAATCCTTCATTATCGCTAGAGAGAACATAAACATCGCTCATTTTAAAGTAGTCATAAATGTTATCAACATGACCTGTGAATAAAATTTTATTGGCACAAGGCATGCTTAGGCTTAGGGCTTTCAGGTTTTCTTCCAATAACCCGCTTCCTGTAATTATTAAGGTCAGGTCAGACCGCTGGCGGGATAAGATATCAAATGCCTTGATCGTTCGGTCTATGCATTTGACTTTCGATAATCTTGACGCAGCAACGATGACTGTTTCTTGGGGTGAAATATTTAAAGATTGCCGCATTTTTTGACGGATCTCTTGAGAAGGATGAAAATGCCCTAAATCGATCCCGTGATACTGTACCAGGATTTTTGAGGCAGGATAATGCCACATGGAAATCAGTATTTCTCTTATTTCATGGCTTACAACCATGATCTTTTTGGATAAACAAGCACGTAGCATAGCTAAACGTATTTGAATATGCCACCAAATCCCAAGGCCGTGGATTAACCCAAAGTGTCTTTTACTTGACTTGGGAGCGGGTATCGGAGATCCTAAATTTTCGTGCATATAGATATTACCGTGAGCCGCAAGAAATCCGGACAAAACTTCAGCAAGATTGAATGAAAAAAACCAGCCCTGCATAAACACCACCGATGTGGGTTTTAGTTTCCTGAGAAAAATGAACAATTTAAAGAATCGGGTCAAAATATTTCCTTGTTTGTGCCCATAGGGTAAAGCTATGACTTTAACAGTGATCTGTTCTTCTCTTAACTTGCTTTTAAACAGATCTACCCAATGGGATGAAATCCCAAGAGTTATTTCGCATTCATTAAAATTAATGCACTTAAACCAGTCCAGCATCAATTTTTCCAGTCCCCCCCAGGCCGGAGGTTCTTCGGGATTTCTTAGAAAGATAATGTGTTTATATTTATGCAAAGGAGTCATGCCAGTATTTACCATTGATATTTCAAGGCCTGGTCGTAAATATTTTGAATACGTTTAATATTTTCAGCCGCGTTAAATAACCTGAGGACTCTTTCGCGTCCCTGAAGCCCTCTTTTACGGGCTTCCTGAGGGTTTTCAATAAAAAAATTAATAGCATCAGCGAATGCTTCAGGAGTGCGGGGATTAAGCAAAATCCCCCCTTCATTAGGGCCGATAACCTCTGGAATTCCATCCACATCTGTCCCTATGACAGGTTTCCCGCAAGACATGGCCTCAACCATAGATGTTCCCAGAGCTTCATGTTCACTTGGCTGGACTAAAAGATCAATCTCGGTCATAAAGATCTCAATATCTGTTCGAAATCCTGTAAAAATTATATTTTCGGTTAAATGATAATCTTTGATCATCTTAAGCAAACTATCGCGATACTCGATATTGCTTCGACCCGCATGATAAAGGTCTCCCACAATAACAAATTTTGTGTTGGGATGTTTGGGGACAACAATGTTAGCGGCCTTGATCAAAAGATCTTGTCCTTTAACTTTGTCAACGGCTCCTATAATTCCAACTAAAAAATCCTGTGGGCTGATTTTTAATTCTTTGCGGATATATCCGACAGGGATTTGAGGGGAAAAACAGTTAACATCAATTCCGTCATGCAATATTTCCGTATGACCGCTGCGATGAAACATCAATGAATTAAATCGGCGTTTTTTAAAAAATTCCTTTTCAACAAATTTAGAGATAAATATGGCTTTAAAAGCCCTGCAGATCACGAATTTTTCATATGCCCTCAGCCAAAAATGGCTTCGCATGTGCACAATAAGCGGGATTTGTAATATTAAGAAAGCCAGCCAAAATTTACTCATATTGATATGCAGATTAGCATGGATCACATCAATGTCATGAAGGCGTACTAAACGGACAAAATCCCGGTTTAATCGTAGAAATTTAATGATGTTCGAGCGGTTTAAAGGGGCTAACGGGTAGCCGTATTCTAAATGCATGGTGATGACCCCAAGTTTTTTTAATCGATCATCCAGGGGGCCCGTGTGAGGCAAAAGGACAAAAGGGAAGAATTTGCTGGTATCCAAATTCCTGATAATATCAATCAATCTGGTCTCTGCGCCATAGATCACTGCGCTGCTGTTAAGGTATAAAATATTCTTAATTTTTTTACATCGGGGCTCAATTTCAAAATAACGAAATTTGTCTCGTTTATAAAAATCCTTATCACGCCAGGCAGTATTCATCAATTTATTTGGATAATTTGAATCTATCTGGCAAGCCTTTCGGTATTCTTTGTAAGTTATATTTTCATATCGTCTAACATTAAAGATTAGTCTGTTTAAAAATCCCAGTTTCATTTTATAGATCTTGCAGTTTGTCCGGATAGTATTAGGAATAACAGAGGATGGTTTGGTCTTTACGGCATAACATTTATCAATAAGACTAGTATTGGCCCAATATAGTTCACGTAGGATTTTTTCATCTAATTGATATAATTTTGGCGTCAATCCTGAATTTAATTTCTCTAGCAATTTACAATGATTTAAGAACATTTGTTCTCTATTAGATGATTTAGCCCCATTGATGATGCGGTAACAGCATCCAATATAATCAATCTTTTCAAAGATTGCCCCATTGATCAACATTCGCAACCACAAATCAGAATCTTCTTCAGACAAAAGGGTTTCATCAAACCCCCCCGATTTTTCAATAATTTCACGATGTGTTAAAAGGCTATGAACAGGACACGGGTTGCCCCCGATAAATTGGGCTAATTGGTTATCTTTTAAAAACAATTGAATAAGTATTTTACTTTTATCTTCAAATTCAAGTTCATATCCCGTAGCAGAAATAACTAACGGAGATTTATTTTTTAAATGTTCAACTTGGCGTTCTAACTGTTCTGGATAAAGCAAATCATCACAGTCAAGAAATTTTAAATATTGTCCTTTCGCATTTCGTATTCCGGTATTCCTTGCCCCGGCCAGACCTTTGTTTTTTTGATAGATATACTGAAGAGTCCCATCTAAGATCCATGAAGCCAAAACATCTTTTGTGCTATCGACAGACCCGTCATCAACGACAATGATTTCAAAATCTTTGTACGTTTGTTGAATAAGACTTTCAATGGCGCCTCGGATATATTTAGCTCCGTTAAAAACAGGGATGATAACGCTGACTATCGGTTTTTGGGCAGATAATGTCATTTTATTCTGAAAAGTCCATGTCTGAGTCCGCTCTGGTTAAAAACCAGTCACTAAACTCGTTGATTATAGAATTTAAGTTTATACCTGTGTTGCAATAAATAAGGCCTCGGTCTATTTTTTCACAATCCATAAAAGAAAAATTCTGCAGGGCTTTAGTTAAAAGAACATCAGTTGATGAAATTGTCATTTTGATAACCTTACAGTTGTTATGTGTAAAGAATTTAATACCCGCCTGCATTAAAACTGGAATGACAGCATTATTAGACCTGTCTGTAAATAAGTCAACAATGCTGCCTTCTCGAAAACCACCATGATCTATTTCTCGTAAAACCATATATCCTAATACTTCATCCTTTATAATAGCTGTCAATATGCGATAGGAAATATGAGGACATTGGGTGAAACGCCAATTTAAAAAAACGCTGTCTCTGACCTGAAGGGCTTGATAATCCTTGGAGGCATTTTCCCATAAGCGGTCAAATCGTTCGTCAAAATGGTTAATTTCAATAATTTTGACCCCGCTTAAGATTTTATGATTAACAAAATTTTTTAGTTTGGTTGCAATATTTTGTTTTTCTTTAAAAGAAGGCTGAATTGTTCTGGAAAATCTCAGCAATTGACTGAATTGTATTGCTCCCACTCGGAAATAGATTTTGATTAAATATTCAGCAGGAAACCCCATCCCCAAATAGGGGTTTGTGACCATTTCTCTAACTAATCTTAATCCGTTGTAGCTGGCACGAAAATCAGGATGAACCATGAGATCCCCCAGCCAGTAAGCAGGGTAAATACGATTGCCTATTTTAACTTTTTGGGCAAATGCACAAAGCATCCCGACGATTGCATTATTTTCTTCTACGACATAGATCAAAGGGTCTTGAGGACCATTGTTGGGATTGGTTTTATACTGCCATTGAAAACGTTGTGAGGCTATTTTATAGGCATTTTCATCATAGACAGCGCGGATCAGTTCCAGAACTTTTGGATAATCTCCATTGAGGTATCGTCTAATAGGCATATTGTTAATTGATCCATGTCTTGATTCTTATTTTTCTTAGAATTTCCATTTGACTTCAGGTAAAAAAACAATGTCAGAATGATTGCTGAGACCATCAATTTCCACGCGGATGACCTCTTTGTTGTGAATAATGTAAGGGTGGATCATTTCTTTGTCCCATATTGAGAATTTGACCATATAAATTCCCGGCGCTAACATATTTTCTCCCAAGTCTATCTCAACCTTCCCTTTTCCCTGTATCGAATCAATCTTAATCCCCAATATATCTGTCCGGGATGAACAACAATGCACGCAATCGGCACGGACAATATCAAGATTAAATATAGGATGATCAATTTTTTCATTTTCTCTGGTTGCGTATTCTAGGGTGATATTGATCTTCTCTCTATATCCATAATTTTTCTTAAGATCAACATGGACAATGTCCACCAAAGAACGGGTATCAACACCCACTCGGCCGTCCATACTTTTCATTTTATTTCTCAGGTCATCTTCTTTCTTTTTAAAGACAATGTTCTGATAGTGAGGGATCACCAGTTCGGCCGGCCCGTCTTTAGTCACTTCACCGTTTTGCAGGAGAATAACCCTTTTACATAAACTTTGGATCATATCTAGCTGATGGGAAACCAAAACAATAGTTGCTCCGCATGACAAAAGATCCCGTATTTTTTGGGCGCATTTGGCTTGAAATGATATGTCCCCTACAGAAAGAACTTCATCAATTAAAAGAATATCCGGGTCCATGTGTGCGGCAACGGAAAATCCCAAGCGGGAATACATGCCGGAAGAATAACGTTTAACAGGGGTATCGATAAATTCTTTGACACCGGAAAAGTCTACGATTTCATCAAACTTATTGTCGATTTCTTTTTTGCGCATTCCCAGAATGGTTGCATTAAGATAGACATTTTCGCGGCCGGTCAATTCCGGATGAAAGCCCGCAGTCACTTCAATTAGGGCTGAAAGCCGGCCATTGATTTTCATGGAGCCGCGATTTGGTATCATGATCCTTGATAAAAGTTTAAGTACGGTACTTTTGCCGGCCCCGTTAGCTCCCATAATGCCGACCACATCTCCTTTTTCAATATTGAAACTGACATCTTTTACAGCCCAGAACTCAAGGTCCTGCAGGGGGATATTTTTATCGTCCTGTTTAAATAAATGAGGGATAGCATCCCGAAGAGAATTTAATTTCTCTCCTTTCTTAAATTTTTTCCAGACATGGTCGAATTCAAGCACATATTTCATTTAAAATACCCCCGATTAAATATTCTCTGCAAAATATGGTTCAGTGTTATGAAAAACAATGACGCCGATGACAAAAGCAGCTAAGGATGTCAATATTGCGTAAATGATCCATAACGTGTCAGGCATCTGATGCAAAACAACTACCCTATCGATTTCTTCAAGAATGCTTCCTAAAGGATTTAAAAGCATTAATGGCTTCCACCTGCCAAATGCGGCTGCGCTATAAAATACCGGTGTAAAAAATATGCCGAACATTAAAATGATTTCTACCACGTATTTAATGTCACGGTAAAAAAGATTGGCTGCAGAAAGAAGCAGGCCTAAACCGAAAGTATAAAGAAAAAGCAATATTATCAGAAGAGGAAGCCAAAACAAATAAATGCTTAAACCTACTTTAAAAATTGTTAAAAGAATAACAAGAACGCAGACCGCAACACTAAAATCAAAAAGACAAGCAAGGATAGAAGATAATACCAAGACTGCCCTTGGAAAATATATCTTTGTCACCAAGTCACCGTTTCCGACCAATGACTGTACGGAAAAACGTATAGAACTGATAAAAAAAGTCCATGGGAGGACTTTAACTGAAATGGAAATGATCCCTTGGGCGTCTAAAGGATGCTGAGAAACGACAGCCATGGCCTTTTTGATCAAAATACCCGCGCATACGGCTACAATAGGCATAAAAATAGCCCATAAAAAACCCATGGCAGCTTGCTTATACCTTACTCTCAAGTCCCTTAAGGTTAGCATCATGGTTAGGTCACGGTACTCTATTAATTCTTTTAACATTTGGAGCATGGCTACCCTCTATTTATTAAATTTATTTTTAAAATATTCGACTGTGTGTTTTAAGCCCTCTTCAAAAGTGACTAACGGCCGATAGTTGATCTTCTGTTGGATTTTGGATATATCCGCACTAGTCCTAAATACATCCCCTGCTCGCACGGGTAGGAATTTGGGCTTAATGTTTTTTCCGATGATACGGTTTAAGGCACTCACTAATTCCAAAACCGTATTATCGCGTCCGTTAGCTACATTAAAAACTTCATGTTTAATCCCTGGTGTTGTGGCTGAAAGGATATTGGCAGAGATTACATTTTCAATATAAGTAAAATCTCTGGATTGTTTACCGGTACCGAAAATCGGAGGCGGCTCGTCGTGTAAGATGCAATGGATAAACTTTGGAACAACCACGGCGTATTCGTCATCCAGCGCTTGTTTTGGTCCAAAAACATTAAAGTAGCGAAGAGCGACAGTTTCAACTCCGAAGAATTCAGAAAAAATTCGGCAATAATATTCACCAGTGAGCTTGCTTAGAGCATAGGGTGAAATTAAAAGCGGCAGGTGATCTTCTTTTTCAGGGAAATTGGTCGTATCTCCATAGACGGAGCTTGATGAAGCAAAAACAAACCTTTTGATTTTGTTTTTAGATGCCGCCTGCAGCATGCGTAAAATCCCATCAATATTGACCCTGTTATAGCTTAAAGGGTCGTCTAAGGATTTGGGCACTGAACGTAAAGCCGCTTGATGAAGCACGAAATCCATTCCGTGACAGGCCTTATCGCAATCCTCGGAGTTAGTAATGTCTCCGCGTATAAGTTCAAATTTATCTTTCCCTAAAGCTTTAGCAAAGTCTATGTTCTCCTCTTTGCCGGAATAGAAATTGTCCAAGACACGAACAAAGTGCCCATCCCTGGTTAATTTTTGGGCAATGCTCGAGCCGATAAAGCCTGCTCCTCCTGTGATGAGATATTTATTCATTTATTTATCCTTTGTTAAGTGATTGCTCCGCTACGCTCACAATGACACATTTGGTTTATAAATATCGATAAATGTAGTCGGGAACGAAGTATTCGATACCGGTTAGAACGTGTCCTATGATTTTTGCGTGGGCTTGATTTAACAATTCACCGGCGCGGCCTACGATCCCACGCTGGGTCTCCCCTGCCTTAATAACTAGTATAACACCGTCCGTCTGCGCACCGATCACAACGGCATCGGTCACCGGAATGACAGGAGGCGTATCGATTAAGATATACTCAAACTGCGGACGTAGTTCTCTTAATAGGTCACTCATTCGAGCAGAGGCTAAAATATCTGCAGGATTTGAAGCCACCTGCCCGCAGGAAATAAAACTTAAATGTTCAATGTCAATTTGGAAGATAATCTCATCCAATTGAGCCTGACCGTTTAGGTGCTCGCTTAATCCTTTGTGTTCCTCCACACCCAAATATTTTACAATTTTTCCTTTACGCATGTCTGCATCAATTAAAAGGACTCGGGGCTTGTGAATGGCATGGGACAAAGTAATGGCCAAATTAAGAGCTGTGACTGATTTACCCTCTGAAGCGATGGAGCTTGTAATAGTCATAACATGCGGCGGTTTTCCTTTATTAAGGGAAAGCAAATTGGTTACTAAACTCTTATATTGTTCTGACACAATCGACTTGTTATCAAAATATGGTATCAGGCGGGCATCCACCTTGGACTCTTTCATCTTGCGCGCCACAACTCTTTTTTGCTCCTGGATCTTAATGACCTTATCGAGCCGATCAATACGTTCTTTGGCGGCTTTTTGGAGAGCTTCTGATATCTTTCCCATGAATACCTCTTCCTTTATTGCTTTTGCAGTTTCCGTAATTCCTTGTTTAAAAAATCAATTTGTTCTTTATCATCCAATATCGCTTCTTTAATGTTATCGTAATGGGCATTTTCAGTCGAAGCTAAATTATTGATTTGGGTCTGTATATCTTTGCGGTCTTTTTTTAAACGAGCGCTCAGGTTATGGTTTTGGCCGTCTGGGGATTTTTGGCTTTTATTAAGGGCTATAACTAAAGTGTTGATTCTTTTTTCTTGTGCTTTAATAGTTCTTTCTAAATTAAGTATTTCAATTTGTCTGGATTCCGAGTTCCTTATGGTTATTGAAATAGCTGCTGTGCTAAATAAAAGCGCCACTACATAACCGGTACAGACAATGGCCATCAAAGCAGTTTTGGGCCAAGTCCGTGGCGCTTCGGAAAGGAAGATCACATTTTCCATATTTGGCTTTACACGATTGTCTCTTAATTCTTGGGTTATTTTTAATGCCTTGGTTATTTGGCTCATACGTATTCCTTTGCTTTTTCCTGACCAAATTGCTCCATAGGAGCTTCTTCAATGACCTCTTTGATAATACGTTCATCAATCATGGAGGTTTCGGTAATATATCCTGTTAGGAAAGCGCTATCACAAATTTGATTGATCAGACGAGGTACGCCTTTAGAAAATTTAAATACCCATTGCAGAGCTTCTGCTGTCATGTATTGGTGATCAGTGCCGCTGGCTATTTTTAAGCGGTGCAAGATGTATTCTTTGGTCTCATCTTCGCTTAGGGGCGTCAGATGGAAATAAACAGCGACACGCTGACGCAATTGCTCGAGACGACTTAAAGCCAGCTTTTGCTTGAGTTCCGGCTGCCCCAGCAGAATAATCTGAATGAGTTTTTCAGTTTCGGTCTCGAGATTAGACAACATGCGGATTTCTTCTAAAACTGCCGGTTTTAGATTTTGCGCTTCGTCGATGATCAAGACCACATTATTATCTTGCTTGATCTGGTCGATCAGATAGGTGTTAAGATTTGAAAGCAGGCGTGCTTTAGATCCGCCGTTAGAAAATTCAATTTCCAGGTCTTCTAAGACCGTCATTAAGAGATCTTTACTGCTTAAATGGGTATTGGTGATAAGAGCGACCTGAGTATGCCGATCAAGCCGGTTTAATAATGTTCTACAGACGGTTGTTTTGCCTGAGCCGATTTCACCTGTAATGACCACAAATCCTTTACGCTGATTAATGGCATACACCAGGCTATCTAAAGCCTCCGTGTGCTTGTGGCTGGCAAAAAAGAACCGTGAATTAGGTGTCAGGTTAAAAGGACTTTCTTTAAAACCGTAGAATTGATTATACATATGCGTTTACCTGTAATAATTACCGATGTTCGTAAACATGATCGTTAAGCTGATCATGAGCACACCGCCGGCTATCATCCAAAACAGAAGATGTATTTGAGCTTGCTTATGCTCTTCTAAAGATTCAACGGTATTGATTTTAGAAATAGCCCCCAACAAAGGAACGTTTAAATAAGCCGAAGCTTCGTGAACATCTAAAAAAGATTTATCTAAGAATTCCATTAAGAATATAAGAGTAACCCCCAAGGCTGTTCCCATAAATAGACCGATCAAAGATACCAGTATTTTATTAGGCCTGACAGGCTGTGAAGGGACTCGGGCATTTTCGATGACCGTGTATCGTGTTCCTTCTTTGGAAGACTGCAGACGCTGGGTGATCTTAGCTGTTTCCAGGCGTTGAAGCAGGTTATTATAAATAGTCTCATTCACGTTAACGTCACGGGCCATAACAGTACCAATTTTGTCCATGAGCATGACTTTATAAAGGTCTTTTTCATTAACAGGAGCCGTATTGTCATTACTTGCAGCGGAAGTGGTGAGTGCTTTTTGCCCGATATTGCTCAGGGCTTGCTGAATCTGTGTGACCATAGGATTGGTTGTTTCTGATGTAAGTTTGACGTCTTGAGTATATTCCAGGTTCTGGGTCTTAAGTTCTTCCATTTTTTTAGTTATTTGATTTCTTAATTCTCTGACCTGGGGGTGCATTTCTGTGGAATCCACTAATAATGTGTTTAATTTGTCTTTAAGATCCGCGATTTCAGCGGATTTAATTTTTCCTAAATATACATGCAACTGCTCTTCTATGAATTTGATGGCATTGGTGGTTTCACGGTTCTGGGCGACTACATTACCTCCAATGAAAATATCGGTCACATTCTTGACTACAGCCTGGGCTTGTTGAGGACTGGTTGAAATATAAGAAATTTCAATGATGTTCCCATCGGGTTTAAAATCAATTTTACTTTGAAGGATTTTGATGAAATGTTCTAATTCTGTTGAGTTATGAATATTTTTGTCTAATTTTAAGCGTTTGACCAGTTCATTCAGGCTGTCCCAGCCCAGCATGGTTTCTTTGATGGTTTGAACACGTTGTGCCGCAGAGGTAGAAACGGCAATATTAGTTAAGAGCGGATTGTCATTTTTTTCTTCTTCTACCAGAATTTTCATGGATGAAAGGTATTCTTTGGGTAAAAGCATAGACGTGCAGATACCTAAAATTAATCCCACAAAAGAAGGAAAGATGATAAACCATTTTCTTCTGAAAAAAACTTTTAAATATTCTATGATTCCATGATGCATTTCATCCATGATATTTGTCCTTTACTTTTTAAAATGCATATTTTGCAGATCCGCCTGCTCCCGCTACCTCGCCAACAGGTTGGGTTACAGGACTTATGTAGCGCATAGCTTTAGCCAAGAAAGTAGCCGGCACATAAAGACAGTCGCCCGGATGCAGCACGTAATTCTCTCTTAAATCCCCTTTGTAAAGTAAGGCCTCAACATTAACTTTTTTTCTTATGACTTTACCGGTTGCCGCAGGGGTGAATATTGAAGCGCTATCGGTCGCAGCTGTTGGAATGATCGGCAATCCGGCTTCCAATAAAGCATCGCGGACGGTGATCGTGTCTCCATGCATAGGAATTCTTCCCGGACGGGCAACTTCTCCTACAACATAGACGATTTTGCTATTATAGCCTGAAATTTTAAAGCTTATTTCTGGCCTGATAATATAGGTAGACAACTCTTTGGTTAAGAATTTAACGGCTTGTTCTTTGGTTAGGCCAGCCAAGACAATATCTCCAACAAATTCATATTGGATCTTTCCTTCCTTGTTAATGATATACTGGCCGCTGACTTCGGGGTGGCGCATCACAACGATGTCAATCACATCATCAGGACCCAAGGTGTACTTGCTGTTCTGTTCTATATAAGCCTGTGCTCCCGCAAAACTTTTAAATTCCCCGGAGCTCATTGTTGCTCGGATCTTGTCTTGATCGATGGCTTGCGTTGTGACGGATGATTTGTTTACGGCTTCGTCTTGGGTGGAGTTTTGATTGTTTAGCTGGTTTAGCGCATCTTGTGCTTCAACCTTTGGAATAAATATCAGTAAGCTCCATAGGGCCACTATTTGTAAAATTAAGAATTTAGATGTTGTCATGTACGGCTCTCCTTTATTCAACTTCAATAAGAATTTCATGTAATTGGCGTATTTGAGCCAAATCATTTTCATCATAAACACGCCAGCTTCGCCAATTACGCTTGGGCTTTTTGATTTTTCCCATTTTTTCCCACCTCACAATGGTTTTGGTGCTTATACCCACCATTTGAGCAACTTCGGTAATTGTCAGGTGTTTTTTGAATTCGCTTGTGATCATAATTTTTATCCCCTTTGGTTCAACACCAAACATATAGCAAATTACGTACCAACAGCACAGTATTAATATTAATTATGTGATAACTGATTGTTTGGTAAGGGGTTAAAATATTTTTCTTAGAAAATTCATCCCATAGCAGGTTAAGCCAACTGTATAAAAGAATGAACAGTACTGTCCAGGAAATACCAGGACATTGGCAGAAATTATATCATATTTAGGCTTTTATGTGGTATATTTAATGCATGCATCTCCAAGCGACCAGAGTCCAAGTTCAAAAGCCTGTTTTTACTGCCTCCCTAGAGAAGTCTATTGCAATGCTCATTTTACCGCATGCAGAGCTGGCTGTCAGTATTGAGCAAGAACTGCAGAATAATCCGTTACTTGAAGCTGAGTATGAGAGCACATCAGAGGTTGATGTGGACCGGATGAATGCGCTTATAAACCTCTCTTTTTCTAAAATTCAAAGATCCGGCCTTGAAGAAGGCGCGGAGTTCGAGCCTTCTACGATTGAAGATCGGATGACCTTGGAAGACCACTTGCTTCAACAACTGTATTGGGAAATTTCTGATTCTTTAAAGAGAAAAATAGGTGAATTTATTATTGGGAATCTGGATCGAGAAGGCTTTCTTCATTTGAGCTGTACAGATATAGCCCAAGCCTTAAATATTACTGATGAACATGTTGTTAAAGAAGTGTTAAGAATTATCCAAAATTTTGATCCCGCCGGCATAGCCACTAAGGATTTTAAAGAATGTCTGATTGTTCAATTGCATAGCCGCCAGTCGCCGTTTGGCGATTTGGCTATACGCATTGTAGAAAAATATCTGGATGACTTAGGGAACAAGCGTAACGGGGCTTTAGCTAAGAAACTGTCCGTCTCACTTGAGGAGATATCACATGCCGCTGATCTGATTGCCTCCCTTGAGCCTAAGCCGGCGCGTAATTACCGTCCTATTGATCCGACAATTTACGTTGCTCCGGATCTTTACCTTCGTAAGAATGAGGATGGGCTATATACTATTGAAACAAATAAAACCGGTATACCTATTCTTCGTATTAATCAAATGTACCGTAATTTGCTTAATCAATCGGATATATCTGACAAGGACCGTCGTTTTATAAAGGAAAAAATTAATAATGCTATTAATTTCATCAGAAATATTCATCAACGCGGTAAGACTTTAACAGCTGTTGCCCGATACATTTTAAATCATCAAAAAGAATTCTTTGACGCAGAAGACATGTCCCTTAAGCCCATGGCCCTCAAAGAAGTGGCAGAGCATTTAGACAGAAATGAGTCAACCATTTCCCGTGCGATCAGTAACAAATACATAGATACCCCCCAGGGACTTTTCCCCTTGAAATTCTTCTTTTCCCATAATGCTTCAAGACAAAATCATGAAAACGTTTCAGCGCACACAGTTAAACAAGAGCTTGCTTTGTTGATCAAGGATGAGGACAAAAAAGCCCCTTTTTCCGATAGCGCTATTCAAGCCCACTTCAATTCCAAAGGAGTTCATTTGGCTCGCCGGACCATTGCCAAGTACCGCCAGATGCTCAATATCCCCGCCGCATATCTACGGAAATAATGGTGTTATATTCCTGTTTTTGGAAGGAGTTTCTTAAGATATTTCTGGGAGGCGTCATCCATTTTAGAAAAATAAATAGCAAATCCTTCGCCGGGGACAAACCGGGAAATATGGGCTGATCCCTGCATGAGGGCATCAGTATCATTAGGTGAAGATAAAATAGCAAAGCCTACCTCATCTCCGGTCTTTAAAAAAATGTTATTTTTGATCTTGATAAAAGCGCTATTCAAGGAAAGATCTTTAAGATGTCCTTGCACTGTTATTTGCGAGCCGACACTGATCCTGACCGGAAATTCAAGGCTGACCCGCGGATCCTTGCGTTGTTCATAATTTTCAATGGGATTAAACATAAGGATAGTTCTTTCAATAGTCGACAGAAATCAGACAAAGCCCGTGGCTTGGAACTGTTCTGGGTGCTAATTTGCGTTCGGCGGATTTAAGCAGTAAAGGTATGCTATCTCCTGCCATCCGGCCGCATCCAATGGCAATTAAAGCCCCTACAATGTTACGTACCATCTTATAAAGAAAACCATTAGATGTGATTGTAATATAGATCAAATCTCCTTGTTTGACAATAGTCAAATTTATAATAGTACGAATGGTATTTTTGATCCTGGAACGCTTGCCGGCAGATTGAAATGGTTTAAAATCATGAGTACCTTTTAAATCATTGGCTGCTTGTCGCATACGGGATAATTTCAGCTTATATGGATAGAAATAAGCCCGATTCCTTAATAATGCCGAGGGGTAAGGACGGTTGAGTATAGAATAACGATAGGTTTTATTTATTACGTCCTTCTGGGCGTGGAAATGAAGCGGCACTTCCTCAAGCCCGGTAACGCTTAGGTCTTTGTCCAAAAAAGAATTAAGAGCTTTTAGGATCAATGAGGCCGGCATTTCGGTTTCAACTTTAAAATGCGCAACCTGTCCAATTGCATGTACACCGCCGTCTGTGCGGCCGGATGCCTGGCAGTGTATTTTCTTTTTAAAGATCATTTCCAGCTTTTCTTCAAGATGATTTTGGATCGTGCGCAAACCTTTAAATTGAGTTTGCCAGCCGGAAAAATCAGTCCCATCGTATTCCAGGGTTAGTTTGAAATTTCGCATTAAACTTACGTTTATTATTTTAACGGGCGTAATCGTCCTGGATGCGGATTATATCATCTTCCCCTAGATATTCTCCGCAGGCAACTTCGATGAATGCCAGCGGAAGCTCATAGGGATTTCCGATGCGGTGAAGTGCGCCTAAAGGCACATCCACAACGCTTCCGGGGAATACAGGGATTTCTTGATCGTTAACAATGGCCAAACCCTGTCCATGCACGATAATCCATTTTTCGGAACGGTATTGATGTTTCTGCAGACTAAGACGTCCCTTAGGGATGACTTCTACTCGTTTGACCCAAACGCCGTTTTCTTGATAGAATTTTTGATATTTTCCCCAAGGGCGTGTGGATTCTTCTAAAAATTTCATAATATTATCTCAGATTGTAAATTGACCCTAATTAAGAATAACAAAAAGATCAGGAAAAAGAAAGTATTTCCACCAGGTTCTTCTGCAAAATGCTAAGGTGTTGAGTGCTGTGGCAGGTGGAAATAAAAAATGCTTCAAGATCCGCCGGCGGCAAATAAATGCCTTTTTTTAATAAATGATGAAAAAGCCGGCTGTATAAGCGTCCTGAAGATGCGGCAATAGCATCGGTATAATTATAAACCGCCTGTTTTCTAAAACGCAGACTGATCATGGATTTATAGCCGGATAAATGGGCTTTGGTATGATGCTGGGCCAAGATGTTATTGGTATCAGTAATAAATTTTTCAGCCTGTGTATTTAGTTTCTTATAAATTGATGGTGTAAGGTTTTTCAGGACCGTCAAACCGGCACGCATAATGACCGGATTGCCGGAGAATGTGCCGGCTTGGTAGACTTTGCCTAGGGGAGCTAAATTTCTCATAATGTCACGGCGACCGCCATAGGCTCCTATCGGAAATCCCCCTCCGATAATCTTGCCTAAACAAGTCATGTCAGGAATGATCCCAAAATCTGTCTGGACACAGCCTAGATTGGTACGAAATCCGCTCATGACTTCATCAAAGATCAGCACAATATTGTATTTCTTAGTCAGGGCTCGCAGGTTTTTAAGAAATTCTTTTTCTGGTGCAATGACGCCCATATTACCGGCCACGGGTTCTAGAATAACACAGGCGATGTCCTTGTGATTGTGTTCAATAACATTTTGCAGGGCTGTTGTATCATTATACGCAAGACTAAAAGTCCCTTGGATATGGGCATTGGGCACGCCTTGACTTGATGAGGCAGGTAGGAAAGCTACCCCTGAACCGGACACAGAAAGAAGATCGTCACAGTGGCCGTGGTAACAGCCGTCAAATTTAATTATTTTATTTCGTTTGGTGAAGCCTCGGGCGAGACGGATGGCGCTCATGGTGGCCTCAGTGCCGGAATTCACAAAACGCACCATTTCAATGGAAGGGACATGTTTGACGATAAATTCAGCAATTTCGACTTCAGGCTTGGTGCTCGTCCCAAAACTGGTGCCGAAACTAACGGCTGTCTTAGCTGCACGAAGGACATCAGGGTCATTATGCCCTAAGATCAAGGCACCCCAAGAAAGGCAGTAATCGGTGTAAGAGTTGCCGTCCACATCAAAGAGTTGGCTGCCCTTTCCCCGGCGCATGATTACAGGAGACCCCCCTACGGCTTTAAATGCGCGCACCGGGCTGTTGACACCTCCCACCATTATTTTCTGGGCTTGGTCAAATATCTCTTTTGAACGGTTTATTTTCATTGCAGCCATTGGAGCGCATCCTGGGCGTGATAAGAAATAATAATATCCGCTCCGGCGCGTTTGATCGAGGTTAGAGTTTCAAGAACGACAGATTGCTCATCCACCCAGCCTTTTTGAGCGGCAGCTTTGACCATACTGTATTCACCGCTGACATTATAAGCGACAATGGGCAGGGTCAATTTTTGACGCAGCACAGCTATGATATCTAAATAGGCAAGTGCCGGTTTGACCATAATCATGTCTGCCCCTTCTTCCACATCCTTGAGGGCTTCTTTAAGAGCTTCACGGCTGTTGGCGGGATCCATTTGATAGGTTTTGCGGTCACCGAATCCCGCAGCAGAATGCGCGGCATCACGAAAAGGGCCGTAGAAACTTGAAGCATATTTAGCGGCATAGGATAAAATACCTACCTCTTCAAAATGGGATTTGTTTAACTCCTGACGGATGGCTCTCACTCGAAAATCCATCATGTCAGAAGGAGCGACTATATCAGCTCCGGCAGCCGCATGGGCCAAGGCCATCTTGCTAAGAATTGGCAGGCTTTTATCATTATTAATCTTTTGGTCCTCAACAACACCACAGTGCCCATGAGTCATATAGGCACATAAGCACACATCTGTGACAACTAAAAATTCCGGAAAATGTTTTTTGACCGCTTGGACAGCTTTTACCACAGGGCTATTGGTAGCATAGGCGTATTTGCCGCTGTTATCTTTATGATCAGATACACCGAATAATATCCCCCCTCTTCCTCCTAAACGCATATAAATTTCGACGGCGCGAAGCAATGGATCCGTTGAAAAACGGTATATTCCCGGCATAGAAGCGATGGCATCTTTTTTATTCTTGCCATCAATAACAAAAAAAGGTTGTAAGAGATCGTAGGCCCTCAAGTGTGTTTCTTGTACAAAATTTCTGATTGTTGAAGTGGCTCTTAATCTACGATAGCGATGTGGCATTGTGATATCCTGCTTCTTGCAAGGTTTTTAAGGTCACCGGCCCACGGGCTATGATCTGCCAATGTGCCGGTATTGTAGCATAATCTGTCAAAAAATTCTTCACTGTTGAAGGGCTGGTAAAAATGACGCCCGCGATACTTAAGGATGGCAGGTCGCGTTTGGCCGGTTTGGTATTATTGTAAATAGTGATTTCTGTAACATGGGCGCCCATTAGAGTTAAAACATCTTTTAAAAATGGATTAGGCAATGATGAGCGTGGAAACAATATGCGTTTGCCTTTGACATTGATCTGTTGGGTCATTGTTTTTAAAAGACCCCGGGCTGTTTCATCTTGGGCTACAATTGCGGCTTTGATGTTATACTTTTGTAATGCCATGTGGGTGTGCTGCCCGACCACGGCAAAAGTTTTTTCTATAAAATTAACATCCGGCGCAATAGATAATAGTGTTTTTACAAAATGATCTACCGCAAAAGTGCTGGTGCACATAATGATATCCGAGGATTCAAATGCCTGGAGGATTTGTTTTTGGGAGGCTTTGTTGAATGCTACGGCCTTGATGTCGATCATAGGCCAATGGATGATTTTACCCAAACGAATGTAATTTTCCGGATGAGTGCCGCAATGCAAAAAAAGGCGGCGAACATCAAGCACGCTAAATAGATTTCTTAAATCATGGTCTTCATGACGGCCGACTACGGCCAATTGTCCTTGAAGGGGCATGCCTTCCCATGGAAAAATATCTGATATTTCTCCTTCAAGTTTGAGGCGTTTAAGGGCGCAGGCCGCAACGACGATACCGTCGAGTTGGCCGTTTTTCACTAACTGCAGACGCTCTGTGATGCTGCCGCGAATATTGACGATATTGACATCTGGACGCAGTTGGAGGATTTGATTTTGACGCAGAAGGCTGCTGGTGCCAACCTTCGCATGAGCTTCTAGCTGGCTCCAAGGCTTTCTTCCTACCCAGGCGTCTTTATTATCAAGACATTGCGTTAAAGCAAAGATATCCAAGCCTGCAGGGAAATGTTGCGGCAGGTCTTTGGCGCTGTGTATGGCGATATCTGCTTCTTTGGAAAGCAAAGCGTGATCAATAGCATCAGTAAAAAAATTGTCGGGGCTTGTGGTCAAAGGAGTCGTTTTATCCTTGTCCCCTGCGGTTTCATACTTAAGGAGTGTATAATTTACATTTGTTCCTAATAGTTTAAGACTCTGGATAATTTCCTCGACTTGGGCCAAAGCTAATGGGCTTGAACGAGAAGCGATTTTTATAGGCAAATTCATAGACACTTTTATTAAATAAATATATACCGGTCAACTACGTATTTTGAAAATGGAAAAGCACAGCTAAAAGCCGGAGATACCGCATTAAGAATATGGATGCTTTTGCGATCCCCTTCGATTACAAAATCTTGAACAAGACTTAGGGTTTGCTTATTGAGCAACTGTGCCCTGATTCCGGGTTTGGTCCATGTTGTAAATCCTTGCGGGTCGATCGATTTAACCATGGCTGTGGCGAGAGAAACAAAATATTTCTTGTTGTATTTATGCATTTCTTCATGTGCCAGTGAACGGAAATTAAATGCATTATTCCAGTATAATTTAGATTCATAAAAGAGGATTTCACTTGTTTCTTTTAAGGAAAACCGGCTTTTGAAATCATAATTTTCACGCCAAAATGCCGGAATAGCAGTGGGCCCGATCTTAATGTCACCTGCCACGGTTTTGGTGTAGTGAACCCCAAGAAAAGGGTTTTTTAAATTAGGCACGGGATAAATGTTCATATTGATGTCAGTTTTATTTTTAGTATATTTTAGATAAAGCCCCTTAAAAGGGATCATGGTATATTTCAACCCAAAGCCGAAATCCTGCGCGACACAATCCGCATAAAGTCCGGCACAATTAATGATTTTATCGGATTCAAAATCGCCTTGACTGGTTTTGACAATATTTTGGATGTGGCTTAAATATTTAGCGTTAAATATAAAATTAACCCCAAGCTTGAAAAGGTCGTTTTTAAGGCTTGCGCATACCTCTTTGGGGTCAACACTGGCTGTGTCCGGAGAATATAAAGCGCGTTTAAAGGTTTTTACATTGGGGCTTAAATCAGAAGCCTCTTTCTCATCAATTAGACGGACATTGGAACCATTTTGTTTCCCGCGGCGTAAAAGCTCATCTAGTTGTTCTAGTTCACGCTCATTTTGGGCCACAACTAATTTACCGCATTCATTAATAGCCAAACCCTTGGCCTTCACATAGGCTTTCATGGCACGGCTTCCTTCGACTGTGAACTTGGCCTTGAGACTGTCCGCCGTATAATAAAAACCTGCGTGTAAGACTCCGCTGTTTCGGCCTGAAGCGTGACAGGCTTCTAGCGGCTCTTTATCCAAAATTAAAATGCGGGCATCATGCCAGCGGTTTTTGATGGCCTGGGCGATTGTTAAGCCTATGATCCCTGAACCAATAATTAAAAAGTCAAATTTCTTCATTAAATTCTACTTTCGTATTTAGTCCATTTTTGTTAAAATAAATATTAAATTATAACATTAACCTTATGGAAATCTATATAAAAGGTGCCTATGAGTAAGTATAATCATCCTTTTGTTATGACGGTTAAACCGGGTCGTTATGTATGGTGCAGCTGCGGGGAGTCACAAAAACAACCATTTTGTGACGGCTCTCATGGTCCTACCGGTATGCGGCCTATGTTTGTGGAAATTACTGAGGAAAAACAGGTTGCCTGGTGCGGTTGTAAGGTCTCTGCTATTAAACCCTTTTGTGACGGATCACATAAAAAGCTCGTTTAAAACTCTATACCCACCCTTCCGCCTATTTCAGTGGATGTGTTATCAGGTTCAGTGCCTCCTATATGAAATCTGGTCGAACCTATATAGAAGGGAGTGCTCCATTCAAAATTGGAATCCTTAATATGCCAATAACGGACAAAGGGCTCAAGAAATAAATTGAAATACTTGAACCTTTTGACCACCTTAAGAGAGCCTTTCAAGCCATACCCGTGTTTTTGAGGGTTTGAGACATCACCCAACCCCATTTTCCCTAGATAACTTGTTACATAGCCATAAGCAAAGAAATCATACTCTCCCTTCACTGATATCGACCATCCATTTTTCATTTCAGTTGTTACTTCAGCTCCTGTTGGGATGTAAAGATATTGGATCCAGCGGGCATAACCACCCGGTTTGTCCTCATAAAAAGAATCAAATAAAGAGCGGTAGCCAAAACCTACATAGGGGGTCAGAGTTGTGGATATTTTTTTAATATGGTAATCTTTTCCAAAAAGGGTCCTAACTTCCGCCATATAATCATCAATACCTTTGAAATCATTGGAACCCATGTATTCTATTTTGCCGTAACTAAATCTGCCTTCAAAACGGCTAAAGCTAAGGATTTGTGAATAAAGACTTTCCCCTTCTGGAAGATGCAATGTATAGTTAGCATTAAGGCCATTCATCGCTCCTTTTTCTTTGACAAAGGTAGCGCCTTCAACTGACTCGCGATAACTGATATAAGAGGTTTCCGGAGCAATTTCAAATGTGTTGGGCTTTCTTTTGGGAGGTTCTTGCACGGTGGCTTGTTTTTGGATAGTTTGTGCAGGTGTTATATTTTGTGGTTGGGTGGTTTTCTTTTGAGGAGTGTTTTGTTCGTTTAGCATCTGAAGATTTTGAATATCTTCTGCAGATTGCATCGGTTCTTCCCCGGGCATCTGCCCCATTTCATTTTTAACCCTTAAATCAGCTTCTTCTGCTTCTTTAAGCATTTGTTTGTCATGGGCGTCATGTGGGGCGTTCCAGTTTACATCATCATTTTGAAGGATGGCTTGATCTTCATTGGCGGCTTGAGCAATATTAACTGATAAGCATAATGATAGGCCTAAGATATAAAATACTCTTATATTGAACATATTATCATTCTGGAATAAAAGGGACCAAAAAACAAGTAAAAAAGGAAAAAAGAGGAAAAGCTTTTGATTTTTACAATTTAGGCATAACGGAACATGGCCTCAATGGACTTAAGGGCGCGCAGTCGTGTGGGCTCATCTAAAATTACCCGGTCACGGGATAACGGGTTTTTTAACGAGCGCAGGATGTCTTCAAGGGTGTTAGACTTCATATATTTACACATGGTACAACTTCCGACGAGTTGCTTGTCGGGGAATTCCGACTGCAGACGCGCGGAAAGTCCGCATTCGGTCAGCATCAAGAATTGTTTTGAGGTGGTATCTTTCATATATTTTAGCATTTGCTCTGTACTGCCGACAAAATCAGAATTATCAATAATGGCGGAGTTGCATTCCGGGTGGCTGACAATTTTAGCTTCGGGATATTCAAATTTTACTTTTAAGATATCATCCATGCCATACTCTTCGTGAACATAACAGGTGCCTGAATAAAATTTAATGTCCTTTTTGATCCCCTGACGTTCCATATAATTCTTAAGATTTTGCCCCATGAACTTATCCGGTAAAAAATAGATCTTGTCATTCGGGATACTCGCGGCAACTTTGTATACATTTGCAGATGTAACTGTTATATCGCACTCAGCCTTGACTTGAGCGGATGTATTGATGTAGCAGATAAAAGTGTAATCCCTGTATTGGAGACGTAAATCCTTCACAATTTCAGGCGTGATAGAATCTGCCAGCGTACAACCATCCAAAACGGCAGGAATCAACACCTCTTTTTCAGGGTTGAGAATTTTGGCTGTTTCCCCCATGAAACGTACGGCCACAAAAACGATCGTTGAAGCACTCGTATTCATAGCATCACGGCTTAATTTATAGGAATCACCCACAAAATCTGATACACCATAAATGATTTCCGGAGTGATATAAGAATGCGCCAGAATAACGGCGTTATTCTTTTCCTTAAGCTCATTGATTTCAGTGATGATGGGGATTAATTCTTCACACTTACGCAGGGAATATTGGCAGACGGAGGCGCCAAGCTTAATATTCTTAAGTTTATTGTAAAGTTGTGAAGCTGTCATTTGGGTCTTCAACATGGGTTAATAAATATATACCTAATCATTAAAATTATCAATATAAAGGTGATAAAGGTGACGGACACAATTTTTAATTAAGTCCGTCACCTTTATATTATGATCATTTTTTAAAGAACATGCTGATTATAAAGTATATAATCCCGAAAATAGCACACCAAACCAACACAGGGACAATATATGAAAGCAAGTAGATAATCCCGAATAAAATATTAGTGAATACCTCAATGGATGCATTTTTAGTCAGTGTCCATTTATTGTCAAACACGGCTTTCCATTGGTTGCTAGGATCGTTTTGATGGACGGCGGTTTTGAAGTTGTCATGATATTTGACAATTATTATGCTCATGCTTGTTTGCTCTTGGTAAAATTTAATCACACGTTCCAGGGCTTTGATCTCTTCCTGTGTTTGTGTAATTTGTCTTTGAGCATTTTCTTTTTCCGCGTCTGTAGTTGGATTAAAGAGCTTAAAATTGTTAAGTGATTTTTGCAAACGGTCTTTGTCGGATGTGTATTTAACGATGTTTTCCTGAGCATCATTGTACTGGTCGGTCACATCAGCCGAACTTTCATTCTCTTCATCAACCTCTCCTAATTTTCTAATCTGTTGCAAAGCATGTTCCAGGTCTTTAGGATAAACTTTGCAAACCATGCTCCCCCCACCGGCCCCATCCATCGACCGATTGAATTCAGAACTCTCAATGATCCCGTTAAACTGAAGGATCAGGTCGGTTAATTGTGATTTGACCTTAAACGCATTGTCCACCAGCAGGCTTATTTCTGCTTTCTGGATTTTTTTACGTGCTTCATCTGCGGCGTAATATCCGTTAGAATTTTGATAATAGCTAGATGTAACAGCATCCTGTACCAGTGCCGGCGCAGCATCCATGCCTGTCATTGCGACATTTTCCATTCCTGATCTTGCGCTGTAGCTCTTTGCAACTGCTCCTACTGATCTGCTAGCTAAGCGTTTTTTATCATCTTTAAAAGAAACGGAAGGATAAGTGCTCGCCAGATAATAAGATTCATATTGAGCGCTTTGTACTCCACGACCCCCTCTGCCATGGGAATATTGATCACCAATATCATCCGAGGCTGATTTTAGCCGTACTTGCACTCCTCTTTTTAGAGGCACTTGTAATACAGACCCGATGACTAATGTTAAACATAAGGTTGTAACAAAAATAGTTGCCGAGCGTTTGGTAAACATAGGTTCTCTCCTTTGTTCGAAACGTTTTTGCATTTTGATTTCTTCATCCGGAGAGAGATCTTCATTGGACCATTTTGAGAGAGAAGACGACATGGCTTTGTAACTTTTGTAGTCTTTTTGGCACAAAGGACAGGTGCTTAAATGTTCTTCAACAATATTCTTTTCTGACGGCATTATTTCACCATCAATGTATGCGGATATGAGGATTTGGATTTCTTCGTGTGTCATTTTTACCTTCCCTCCTCTAATAAAATAGGCGGAAGCACATCTTTGAGGTGACTGCGTGCGCGAAAAATAAGTACTTTTACTTTATCCAATGAGCAGTTTAAAACTTGGCCGATCTCTTCATAGGTCAGGCCGTTATACTCCCTTAATATCAAGGCCTCTTTTTGTTCTTCAGGTAATTTGCCTATGGCCTTTTGGAGGATTGCCGATATTACTTTTTGATCCAGCTGGTCACGGGCGATTCCCGTTTGGTCAATGACATCGATCGGTTCTTCATCTTCTGTATTATTATTTTTAAACCATAAAGGAAAAAAACTGTTACGGTTGCGTATTTTTGAAAGACAGATGTTGCGGGCAACGGTATATATCCAGGTTTTAAAACTGGCCCCCGGTTTGTTGGTATAACGCTTTTCGCAGACCATCATAAAAGCGTGACTGACCGCATCTTCGGCATCGGCTCTATTACCAACAAACCGCAGGGCAAAATTGAACAGTCCATCTTTGTGACGCTTGAATATCACTTTTAGCGCCTCCTGATTCTCCTTATAGAACCGAAGGATCAGCTCTTCATCGTTTGTGTCTTGTATCTCCATTCGTCTACTCTCTCGTCTCTCTCTAACCTTTAAACGCACAACACTCAAGAAAGTTACAACTATTTTTTTACAATGGGTGCCCTTTGAGAGCATGCGGGGTGGCATCGGTGATCATAACTTGGACTGTTTCCCCTATTTTATAGTCTTTCTTAGACAGGATGACCAACTTATTGCCCCCTGTACGGCCAACAGAATGGTGTGAGGGTTTGTCTTGAGGTGTCGGTTCGATTAAGATCTCAAAGACCTGGCCGATATGGGCCCGGTTTTTCTTATAAGTGATCTCATTTTGGACCTTGTTTAGGCGAAGGATGCGATCTGTTTTGACTGTTTCAGGTACTTGATCGGGGTATTTTTTGGCAGCAATGGTTCCTTGACGCTCGGAGTACTTGAAGCTAAAGGCAGAATCAAACTGTGCGTGAATGACGGCTTGAAGAGTTTCTTCAAATTCAGCATCTGTTTCGGTCGGAAAACCTACGATAATATCTGTTGTTAAAGTAATATTTGGTATTTTGGAGCGTATTTTGTTGACAAGTTTGAGATATTCCCCTTTGGTGTACGTTCTGTTCATCAGATTCAGCACGCGGTTATTAGCGGCCTGCAAAGGCAGGTGGACATGTTTGCATATTTTTGGGTTTGCCGCCATCAGATCAAGCAAACGGTCAGGAAAATCTTTAGGGTGAGGAGAAGTGAAACGGACACGTTCAATGCCTTCAACCCTGCTGACCTCGTCCATCAAATAAGCAAAATCATGATTCTCATAACGGTAAGAATTAACGTTTTGGCCTAGTAGAGTGACCTGTTTAAAGCCTTCGCATGCAAGCTGGCGTACCTCTTTGAGTACATTCTCCGGTGAACGGCTGCGTTCTCGTCCCCGTGTATAAGGCACGACACAAAAGGTGCAAAAATTATCACACCCGCGCATGACCGCAATCCATGCATTGACTCCATCAGTGCGGTTTGGGGTAATATCCGAATAGGTTTCAAATTCGGACAAAGTCACATCATATGCTTTTTGGCCGTTGTCAGCCGCCTCGCGAATTAATTGCCCCAGACGTTTGTAGCTGTCGGGTCCGGCGATAAAATCGATCTTTAGACTGCGGTCTTCTAATAAAGACTGGCGTAAATTGGTGGCCATACAGCCTAAAATGCCGATCATGACCAAGGAGTCCTTGCCCCGCTCATGACGGATGTTATGGACACGGCCATAGACTCTGCGATGGGCATGTTCGCGTACGGCACAGGTGTTAAGAAGAACAATATCCGCTTTCAGTTCATCAGTGACAAACTCATAGTTCTCTTTTATGAGGATCGAACGCACAAGTTCTGAATCATACTCGTTCATTTGACAGCCGTAGGTCTCTAGGAAAACTTTTTTCTGTAAAGTGTTATTTATCACGGATTAATAAAAAATCATATTCGTTCAACGGTTAAAATTTTTAGATGAACGAGTATGATTTTGTCTTTCAATATCAAATTAAATATGTCCAGCAAGTAAAACGTGGGTTGTAGCAAACTTCTCTTCTTTAATTTTAGGTTTGATGATGATTTCCACATCACGGTCTAATGCGTTAAGCAATTCAAATAAATGGTCTAAAGAAAACATGCTTAACTTACCATTCATTAGACAGGAGACCTTTGATTGAGGGATGCCTAAAAGCTCTGCCGCTTGCTTTTGAGTCAACCCTTTATCCATAATTATTTCTTTTATACGAATCATTATTTGAGAACGAACCAACACCCTTTCAGGATGAGGCAAACCAATATCTGCAAAAACATTGCCACTTCCTCTATAAACTTTTTCTTTTGTATTCATAAGCACCTCTCATGTATGGTCAAACTTATATAATTCTTCTGCTAATTTCAACCTTTGCTTAATTAATTCGATTTCATGCTGCGGTGTTTTAATACCCCTTTTTGACTTCTTTTGAAAACAATGTAAAACATAAATAACTTTGGCAAATTTAACAGTGTAAACTGCTCGGTATGTATCCCCAACAAAATTTTCAATAATCTCTAAAACACCCGCTCCTCCGAATCCTTTTAACGGTTTCGCCTCTGTTGGTTTTATACCCATTTGTACTTCATGAAGCGCATGTCCTATCTCTTGCTTCACTTCATCAGGAAATTCTTTTAAATCATCCCGAGACGAACCTATGAAATCCAACCTTTTAAGTTCAATGCTCATTTTAAATATACCACATTTGATATAAGCAGGCAAAATTTTATGCGTAAACTTTTTCCAAGAACCCAATTAAACTCGGAACATACTGAACCCATCGGCCAACCGTAACTTTCTAGAAAAACGTTCATCCTGCCACGTCAATATTTTTGAGCCTAAATTCCCGAAGGGCATCGGTGGCAATCCATCGAGCACTCTTTGAGGGAATTGCCTGCATGTCTTGAGCCGTTTCAATGGCAATTTTATTAAGGGCCTTGTTCCGTTTGCCAATTTGTCTTAAAGCCCAATTGACCGCCTTTTTGACAAAATTCCGTTCATCAATGGCACCTCTAATAATAAGCGGGAAAAACGACAGAAAATTCTTGTCATCAGCTTCTTTATCATGAACTGCCAGGCAGGCCATCAAAACAAACCCCGCACGTTTAATAAATTCTTTCTCTTTATTTGACCATTCGACGGCCATGGAGTAAGCAAAAGGAGTTTTATCAAAAAGATTACTGCAAACCTGGTCGCAGATATCCCAACTATCGAAATCTTTCACCCAGCTGTTTATTTGTTTCTTGGTTACCATGGCGGGCACATCAATAAAGCCAGCCAAAAGGCGTGCCTCATGGATGCCAGAATCCCATAATTCCAAAGCCATAGTATGATTTTTACCAATCTCTTTGGCCATTTGACGCAAAACAGGGATGCTAACGCCCAAAGTATTATGTGTGTTAATCCCAAATCTTGCCATTCCCTCAACATTTCTTGGATTAGCCTGATTTTTTAGCTGTTGAATGATATTTTGAAAGCTCATTTAATAATTTTCTACTCCGCCCTTCCAAATAGAACGCCGGTCATTATACCTCAAATATGGATTTGATTTAAATAACTAACAAAAGTCATGTAATACTGCAACCAACGGCCAGCCGTAGGTTTCTAAAAATACTTTTTTCCGTAATGTGTTATTTGTTATTATGTTAAAAAAAACCGTATACGTTTAACGGTTAAATTCTTTAGATAAACGGTATTTGATGTTTAGCGTTCTAAGACATCTTACGATTCTTCGTCGCTATCGCTCCTCAGAATGACGATTTTCTCTATGTGCGCTAAACATTAACGATAAACGAGTATGACTTATAAGTGCTGTTTTGGAATATTTTTTGCCCAATAGCAGTTGCCCTGAATTTCCGGGTAACTGAAGCCTTATTAAGCTCTTTTTCTTTAAAGAGATTTATAATATGCTCACCTTATAGTTTTGACATCTCCATTGAAAAGCTCTGCTATCTGTTTGGACAGATCTTGCGTTGATCGTTGATTGCTTTTTCTAATTGGGCTGGCTGGTCAGTGCCTATATAATAGGCCATGCCGTTCTTCATTTTTAGTTCAATAGTATCAAATCCAGAGACATTGAACAGCCATCGTTTCCCCCAACCATGAATACCCCAAGAACAGCATTTTGTTTTTGAAATTTGACAATTTTCAATACTTTTAAGTCTAAATTTTTTCCGTATAATTCCCGGGCCAAATGCAATATTAACGTTTTCAGCGTCAACAGATACTGTCAGCGTTGCGAATAAAACAGCTAAAATGGATAAAATCCAAACTGACAACGCGCTGACATTTAAGAAAAATGTGATCATAGCCGCGGCACCTAAAGAACAAATGATAACCCAACCGATTTGCGTGTGTTTATAAATCATATCAATGAATCCTTTAACAATTCGTTGAAGGTTATTTTGGTCTTAAATTTTTGAACTAATTCTTCCTTTTCTTTACGAGGCAAACTCTTAATTTTAATTTCATTATTTATGGCGTGCTTATAATACCCATACTTTTTTAGATAGACTAATTTTAGAGGTTGACGACCTCTAAGATATTTTGCCCCACGACCCTTTGAATGCAAATCGAAGCGTTTTTTAATGTCATTAGTATATCCGGTATAATAAGTGTTTCGTTTATCCTCAATAATATACACGAAAAAAAGACCATGTCTTTTCATTTATTGGAAGCCTGATCAGATGCTTTTTTAAGATCTTCAAGGAAATTAGGGTTTATAGTTCCTCCTAATTCTTCTGCTTTATATACGTCTAACCAGGCTTTAGTATATTCTTTTGTGTTATACCAAGAAAGCGCGCGGTTGATATAGGCCTTTGTATAATTTGGATTAATTTGTATGGCATGGGTAAAATCGGCAATTGAATCTGATAAGTTGCCCTGCTTGGCATACGAATGGCCGCGATTATTGTAGGCTTCTGCATCATTAGGGTTATTGGCAATAGCCATTGTAAAATCAGCAATGCTTTCGGTCAAATACCCCAGTTCGGCATAGATGACTCCGCGGTTATTATAAGCTTTTGTAATGTTGGGATCGATATCAATGGCCTTGGTGTAGTCTGAAACAGCCTTCGCATAGTAACTTTGTTTATAGTAGGCATTGCCACGATCCAAGTAGTCCTCTGCTGTTTGTGCATAAACATCACAGCTTAATAATAAACCGCTGATTATAAAAAATGAAACAAAACTGTTGAATAATATCATGAGTGAGTAAGGATTCGAGTATATGTATTATAGTTAATTTCATTGAAACAAACAAAGATGACTTTATTGACTTGAGATCCCAATATATTGTCTTTGACCGTCCTAATAGCTATTTGTGCGGCGCGTTCAATGGGGAAACAATAAACACCTGTGCTGATAGCGGGAAATGCGATTGAGCGAATTAGATTTTCTTGGGCTAGTTTCAACGAATTGCGATAGCAATTGGCAAGAAGGGTGTCTTCATTTTGACTTCCGTCCTGCCATACAGGTCCCACCGTATGAATAACAAATTTAGACGGCAGTGCGTAGGCTTTTGTTATTTTGGCCTCCCCTGTTCTGCAGCCATGCAAGGTGAGGCATTCTGCTAAAAGCAATGGTCCCGCAGCCCTATGAATGGCCCCATCAACACCGCCACCGCCCAAAAGGGTGGAATTCGCTGCATTGACAATTGCATCCACATGTTCTTTGGTAATGTCACCAAGTTTAGCTTCTATGAGTTCATTGGACATATTTATATTTATGGTCGACCGCCAATAAAAGTTTCTTTAACGCAGATAAAACATTAGGATCTTTTCCGTGGGCCAGCAGCTGGCGGGAATACCTGTTCATGGCATCCATGTCATTTAATCCGGCATAGGCTTGAACTAAGCCAAATAGAGATGCATCTTCATTAGGAATAATGTCTAAACTCATCTGATAGAATTCAACTGCTTGTTTATAATTTGACTCCAATAAGGCAATAAATCCAAGATTGTCATAGGCTTCGATACAATATTTGTCTAGTTTTATGGTTTTTAAAAACGCATCTTTAGCTAATTTGTAGTCCTTTTGGTTAAAATAGATGACGCCAAGATTATTATAGGATGAAGAGAATTTAGGATCCAATTGGACAGATAAAAGAAATTCTTCTCGGGCCTGGTTTATCGATCCTAACTGCGCATCGATTAGACCTAAGTTATAATAGATGCTGGCATCCGGTTTTTTCTCAAGGGCTTTAGAAAAATAATACCTGGCTTGCCGGTATTCTTTTTTTCTTACGTAATAGTTTGCAAGATAAGTATTATTAATGGCCGGAAGAGGATCGATTTGTTGGGACCAATAAAAATAATAATTGTACTCATCCCCCCAAATACGATTATAGTCACGTACAAGAGCGATCATCATAACTATTAAAATAATAAAAATTATAAGAAATCCTTTGTTCCAATAGGAATACAATTTAAGGCCGATCAAGGAAATAAATATAAAAAATCCCACCGAAGCGAATGTGACCCATTGAGGCTCAATAAGAAGACCGTAAAAGGTTTTATCGTAAGGCGGATAAGCGGCTAGAAACACGGGAATAAAACCCATCAATAGCCATGTCACACAAAAGAATATGATGCTTCTTGAGTTTCTTTTTAGTAATAGTCCCCAGCCTCCAAGCAATGCCAGAAGACCTATGAGCCAGATAAAAGCATTGAACCCTCTCATCCAAGGGCTATTCCAGAAAAACACAATGCCCTGAGGACAAAACAATTTAGAAATATACAAATAAATGATTTTAGAGAATGTCGATAAATAAGTTACCGGATGCATGTGAGCAACAGGCAAGGTTGAGTGGAGATCGGTGCACTGAAACCTGAAAATGAGGTAAACGAGAAGAATAAACCAGTAGGGCCAGCTTTTGAGCAAAGCTCGTTTAAAATCCATCTGTTTAAAATAGAAGCCTGCGAAGAAAACGTAAAATGGCAAAACAATAGATGTCTCATGGCACATTAGAGCCACTACAAAACAAATAAAACTTGCCGCATAAAGAATGTATTTGCAGGATCCCTCTAAGGCTTTCAGGAAACAAATTAAAATCAAAAACATACAGATAAAGCGGACAGCATGAAGAGTGGACGTAATGTAATCAACATAAAATACATTGATGGGATGGACAGCAAATAAGAGACTTGTTGTAAGCCCTAAGGCCGTATTTTTAAAGAAAAGATCAATAAAAATATAGACCATAAAACACATCAGGGAAAATAATATCAGATTAACAATATGGTAGCCAAAAGGGTTATTCCCGAAAGACAGATAAGAAATCAGGAAAATGATATGCGCGACCGGCCGGTAATAATTATCGCTGACATTAAAGATTGCTCCTTTTTCAAAGCCCAAAGAAGGGTAAAAAAAGGTGTTGGGGAGGAATTTGATATTGTTAAGTTTGATATCAGAGAATACAGGGCCGTCATCGATCATGAAGGCATTGTGTAAGCTGTTGCTATAGGCAATAAAGGAGACCCCTAATAAAGCGAAGAAAACAATCACAAGTTCGAATTTTCTTAAAATAATTAAATGACGCATGCTAATTTATTTTGACCTTAAAAACCAACTTTTTGACCTGACCTTTGTATTTGTCATATAAACACGACGGCCGGTGGGGCTCCGGAGGGTAAAAAACAGCAAATTCACCTTCCTTTACGATCAAATCCGTCATGGTGTCATCGGAGCTTTTATAAAAACAGTAATCACCTTTTTGGTCATAATCTGTTAAGGGGATCAAATCGTTCATGTGTGCTGTTTGCATCAGCTCTGTTCCGCTTACCACATATTGCACATCAGCATAAATACGGTGTATTTCAAAGCGGTTTTCTAAAGGCGGCTTTGGGGTATAGGTCATTATACGCACAAATAATTGTCTGCCTTGAATTTCAATTTCTCCATCCGGCAGATTAGCGCAATCATGTTCGGCGATAAATTTAAGGATTTCACCGGAATTTGGAACCGCATAACGCTCTAAATGATCAATGCTATCAATGATCATACATCTGCTCCTCTAAAGGTCCGGCGGTGGATGATGCAGGGACCGTGCCACTTGATGGCTGATAGATGCGCCTTGGTGGGATAGCCTTTATGCTCTGCAAACCCATATTGAGGGTAAATTTTATCATAGGCTTTTAAAATATGGTCGCGATAAACTTTAGCTATGATGGACGCACAGGCTATGGACAATGATTTTCCATCACCCCCTACGATCGTCTGATGCCGGTACTCAAGTTGGGTTCTGAAAATATTGCCGTCCACTAAAAGCATGACCCGATGGCAAAAGGTATTGTGGGAGGTTATCTCAGAGGGCATACGCCAGATGAGTTGTTGTACTGCCATGTCCATGGCCCTGTGTGAGGCATTGAGGATATTAATGATATCAATGGCCGCTTCAGAGATCATGCCGATGCCGACATAAGCTTTTTCAAAAATTTCATGGAAGGCGGCTTCACGGGCAGCCGGGGTCATTTTTTTGGAATCGTTGATAGGACACTTAAAATCAAATTGTTTCAGACAAACCGCAGCTGCGACCACGGGCCCGGCCAAGGGGCCGCGGCCTGCCTCATCCACTCCTAAAATAAAACGCAAGCCTTGATTGACGGCTTGCGTTTCAAAATGAAGCATATCTGCGGCTTGAGCAGACATTAAATTTTATTGAACTGTTTGGTCAACTTGGACGCGGGCTTTTTTGCCTAAACGGTCGCGCAGGTAGTACAATTTTGCGCGTTTGATAACGCCTTTGGAAACTACTTCAATCTTCTCGATGACAGGAGAATTGACCGGGAAGGTTCTTTCAACCCCTTCACCAAAAGATATCTTACGGACGGTAAAAGCAGCGCCTATACCGATGCCGGTTTTCTTGATCACAGTCCCCTCAAAAGGATGAATGCGGATCTTATCAGCTTCTTTAACCTTGATCTTCATTTTTACGGTGTCACCAACGTCAAATTTGGGTAAATCCTTGCGAATGTTATTCGCATTGACTGAATTCATCTTTTCAAGACTGCTTGCCATCATTTCAAACTCCTTTGTCTTTCTTTAATAAATCGGGCCGGACCGCTTTGGTCAAGGCTAATGCTCTCGAATTGCGCCAAATTTCGATTGTTTTATGATTGCCAGATAATAACACATCCGGGACTTTTTTACCACGGAAATTTGCCGGCCGGGTGTACTGCGGCCCTTCCAACAAATTATCTTCAAAGGACTCATGGATGAGAGATTCCTTTTTGCCTAAAACACCTGGGATCAGGCGTGTAATTGCATCGACAATTAACATGGCCGGTATTTCTCCCCCAGTCAGTACATAATCGCCAACCGAGAGCTCTTCATCGACTAGAGACTCACGTACACGTTCATCAATCCCTTCGTAATGGCCACAGATAATAATCAAATTTTTGGCCTTGGTCAAGCGTTTTGCGTGAAATTGTGTAAATGGCTTTCCCGCAGGAGAAGTATAAATCACCTTTGCCTTGCGTCTGCCCTTGATAGCTTTAACCGCATCGAATAAAGGCTGCGGCATCATGACCATGCCCGGCCCTCCGCCAAACGGACGGTCATCGATTTTACGGTGTTTCTTATCATCGGTGTAATCGCGCAGGTCATGGACGCGAATGGCGATTCGCTTTTTTTCCTGAGCACGTTTAAGGATGGACTCGTTAAAAACAGGCACAAACATCGTCGGAAAGATAGTGATGATGTCGAAACGATTCATAATATTTTTCATTATAAAGTTTTCAAGAGTTCAGAGTTATAATTTGTTAAAAATTGTTTTTGAAACTGGCCGTAGGTGTCCTTTTCAATGGCTGAACGGATTTTTTCCATTAGTTTAATATAAAAATACAAATTATGATAGCTCATCAGCCTCACACCTGTAATTTCATTCATATTTAACAAATGACGGATATAGCAGCGGGTATAGTTTTTACAGACCCCGCAATCACAATTTTCATCGAGAGGACGTAAATCTTTAGTGAATTCGCTGTTACGAATATTCAACTTCCCGTAATTTGAAAAAGCACTGCCATGTCTTCCATAACGGGTCGGTATTGAACAATCAAACATATCGATGCCCAGTCCGACCGCCCGCACAATTTGGTCGGGAAGACCTATGCCCATAAAATAACGCGGCTTATTCTTCGGTAAATAAGGGATAGCCCAATTGAGGGCTTCAAACATTTCTTTGACAGACTCCCCTACACTGACCCCCCCAATGGCATAGGCATCAAAGCCAATTTGCTGCAATTCTTCTGCGGATTGACGACGCAAATCTTCATAGGTGGATCCCTGAACAATAGCAAATAAACGCTGTCCATGTTCATGCATACCGGTCTTATGAAAATGCTCTTTGCAGCGTTTGGCCCATTGAGTCGTACGGTTTAGACCACGAATTGCTTTTTTACGATCACAAGGATGGGGCGAGCATTCATCCAAAGGCATAACCATGTCAGATCCCAAAATCCGCTGGATATCCATCACTTTTTCAGGTGTAAAAAAATGCATACTTCCATCAATGTGGGAGCGGAATTTGACGCCTTCATCGGTGATCTTACGAAATTTTGTCAGACTAAAAGCCTGATATCCTCCGCTATCAGTCAGAACAGGCTTGTCCCAGTTCATAAATTTATGCAAACCTCCGGCATGTTCCATGATATCTAAACCAGGACGCAGATACAAATGATAGGTGTTAGAGAGCACGATTTGAGAGTTCATGTCGTTGAGATCAACACTTGACATGGTTTTGACGGTTGCGGTGGTCGCTACCGGCATAAAAAATGGCGATTCAACCTTCCCATGCGGTGTTGTGATCACTCCCCTGCGGGCTTGGGTCAAAGCATCTTGTTTTATAAGTTCAAAGAATTTCATAGGTTTAATGAGATCTTCTCAAAGGATCAACATGGCATCCCCATAGCTATAAAACCGGTAACGTTTGTTTATGGCCTCTTGGTAGGCCTTCATTACCAGATCATACCCTCCGAAAGCACAAGCCAGCATTAAAAGAGTGCTGTAAGGCAGATGAAAATTGGTGATGAGCGCATCTGTTATCTTAAATTTATAGTTCGGATAAATAAACATATTACTGTGGCCTTCCAGGATTCCGCTATGATTGACAGATTCAAGCACGCGGCAGCTTGTTGATCCAACAGCTACAACAGGAAAAGATTTCTTTTTAGCTTCCAGGATGCTTTTTAAACCCGCCTGTGTGAGCTTATACGGCTCCGCATGCATTTGATGCGAACGAATATCAGGACATTCAACAGGTTTAAATGTCCCATAATTAATGTGTAAGGTCAACTCTAAAAATCGATGTCCATGATTTCTAAGTTCATTCATTAGATCATTGGTAAAATGCAATCCTGCTGTGGGAGATGCGACAGAGCCAAATTTTTTGGCATATACGGTTTGATAATCTTCACGATCATGAGAAGTGTCCGGTCGTTTAATATAGGGAGGTAATGGGATATGGCCGATTTTTTGTAAATGCTTGATAATGTTTTTTTTATTAAAACGCACGATACGCTTTTCTTTGTTTGAAACAACTGCTCTGACACCATCGCTAAAATCAATCGTTTCGCCTTCACGCATCTTTTTAAGAGGCCTTAGTAAAACTTCGAATGAATATCCATCCTTTAAGGGTGATAGTAAAAAGATTTCCACTGCCCCACCGGTTGATCTATGCCCTAATAAACGTGCTGGAATTACGCGAGAGTTGTTGATAACTATAAGACTTGGATCAGGCAGATAATGTTTAAGGTGACTAAAAGAGTCATGACGGATAGTGCCTTCATGCCGGTCGATTATCATAAGACGGGCTTGATCACGGCGCTCACATGGCCGTTGAGCAATCAACTCTTCAGGCAGGTGATAAAAATAAGACCCTAGTCGATAGATATCACTTGGTGTTGTGGAGGGAGGGTTTGCTGTCTTTGATGGTTTCGGGTTTTTCAAGTTCATGATAATTCATCAGTTGGGATCCTGGATAGTAGTAACTAAGGATTTGCTCATAGGTAAATTGCTGCTGGGCCATCCCTAAGGCCCCCCATTGGCACATGCCTACTCCATGTCCCCAGCCACGTCCGATTAAATCTACATAATATCCCTTCATGGATATTTCGTAGTTATTGCTTTTGATGACATTAGGGCCCATGATTTCACGAAAATCTTTACCTTTAAGAATTAGTTCCTGACCGTTATTCTGGGTGATCTTTAAATGGTCGATACGTTCGCTTCGGTCGCGGTCAACTACACTTATATCTTTGATGGTATCAATCTTATATCCATGACGTTTAAGCGTTTCTTGAACGTCCTTAAGACGGAAATTATTCTTCCAGTGCATGTGAGGCGAATTTTTACAAAATGGACATGGCACCCCTCGAAGTGGAGAGATGTCCGTAATATTCCATAGTTCATGCGCATCTTCAGTCATACCCCCACAGGTGGCATGAAAATAGGCTGGGATGATCACTCCGTTAAAAGTCAATATTTGTCCACGTGTACGCTCAACTGCCAAATCCGTACGGTAACGCTCAGACTCACGTCCTCCATAAACCTGCGAATAAATATCGTTCGTCACGTCATAAATCTTACCGGACGGATTGAGGGAATACAAGGCATAGGTACGGGCTGCGACGGCCTGGGCTTTAAGGGCTTCCATGGGCCAGTGATGTGATACCTCATGATATAATACACCCTTGATATAATCTTCAACGTTGATATTATTGACAGCAGTGATGCGGTTGTCCGATGTGCGGATTAAGGTCACTTCTCCACGGAAGGGTCGATTATCAATGATGATAGAAGCGTCTTTGGAGCTTTCAATGGTCAAACGGCGGGCGGGATAAATATCCAGACCTACCAATATGCCGCGGTCTAAAAGCCTTACCTTGCATTCCGCGAGTCTCAAACCATGAGCAATGACATGGCCTGAAGACATGTCACGAAGGCGATAATTTCCGTGGATGGCAAGAACCACCTCCCTTGAGTCGCGTACAATAGCGACCCTTACTATGTCCGGGGTTTTTAGTGAAATTTTATCACTGGCATTGACGGAGAAAGTGATCATCCCACTTAACAGAACAAGAATTAAGAATATATTTTTTTTCATTTTCTTTCTATCCAATACATGATAATACTTAAAATAATGCTTAGTAAAATACAGGTCGTCAAAGGAAAATAAAAGCTAAAGTTTTCTTTTTTAATAAAAATATCCCCGGGTAGTTTTCCGGTATATGGAATTTTATCTGCCAGCGATAAAACTATTCCAATGACTGTCAGAACAACGCCAATCAAAATAATTGATTTTCCCAGTTCTCCCATTGTTATTTAATTCCTAAATGCGAAATGGCCATTGGGGTCAGTTCACGTCCTCTGGATGTACGGCGTAAGAAACCGGCTTTTAACAAATAAGGCTCAATGACATCTTCGATCGTATCCGTTTCTTCGTTTAAAGTCGCGGCTAAGGCTTCTATTCCTACAGGCCCTCCGCTGTAATTGGTTTTGATGATCGTCAATAACCGACGGTCTAATTCATCGAGCCCCTGGGGGTCAATCCGTAATGCCTTCATGGCTTCATTAACGATTTTTAAGTCAATATGGTTTTTGTTCGAATTGACTTGGGCATAGTCGCGGCTGCGGCGTAAAAGCCGGTTGGCGATGCGTGGCGTGCCTCGCGCACGCAAGGCTAAGCCCAAACATGCATCGGAGTCAATTGCGACATTAAGTTTTCCTGCTGATGTTGAAATAATAGAACTAAGGTCTTGTTGAGAATAAAATTCTAAATGATAAAAAATTCCAAAACGGTCACGCAAAGGTGTGGTCAAAAGGCCGCTGCGTGTAGTTGCCCCAATTAAGGTAAATGGTTTTAAATTAAAATTGATCGTCTTTGCGTAAGGCCCCTTATCTACAATAAAGTCGATTTTAAAATTTTCCATGGCCGGGTAAAGAAATTCTTCAACGGTTTTAGAAAGCCGGTGTATCTCATCAATAAAGAGCACATCTCCCTCTTCTAAATTGGTCAGGATCCCGATAAAATCTCCTGCTCGATCAATAGCCGGACCAGAAGTAACGGTAATGCGACGGTTCATCTCATTCGCAATGATATGGGCCAGGGAGGTCTTACCTAAGCCGGGCGGGCCTGAAAAAAGGGTATGCTCTAACGGTTCGTTACGTTTCTGGGCGGCCGTAATTGCAACCCTCAAACCGCTCACTAAATCCGGTTGTCCGACAAAATCGTCTAAACGTTCAGGCCTTAAAGACAGGCTGATGACACGATCTTCTTCATTTTCCTGATTTAATATAAGACGTTTGATCTCTTCCATAATTAAGCCGGTGGTACGGTTGGCGATTCCTCTGGCGTATTACGCAGGATTTCAATATCCGCGAAATGGCGCTGTTGCAAAACGATAATTTCTTTTAAACGGATTAATTCAAGGATCGCAATAAATGTGCATATGATCTCCGGTCGGCCGGAAGACCTTTTAAAAAGTTCCATTAATGAAAGACGTGAACGATCTTTTAAAAGATCGAGTAAGCTGTGAATTTTTTCATCAACGGTATATTTTTCACCAGTGACTTGATAATCATTTCTGTCCGGTATATGTTTTAATGCCTCTGAAAAAGCATTAATCAAGTCAAAAAGGGTCGGTTCGAATAAAATCTCCTGGGCTTCTTCTTTAATTTCATTGATTTTATCTTCATCAACGATACGCCCGAATAAATTTTGACGCTGGTATTCCTTATTTTTAAGTCCCAAAGCGACAGCCTTAAACTGTTCATATTCCCGCAGACGGTCCACCAGTTCCTGTCGGGGATCTGGGGCTTCTGTCGCTGACAAAGGATCAGGCGGCAGTAACATCTTGGATTTGATCTGCATTAAGGTTGCGGCCATAACTAAAAAGTCCCCTACCACATCCAAATCGAGTAATTTCATCATATGGATATATTCCATATACTGATCCGTGATCGTGGCAATGGGGATATCACAGATATCAATATCATCTTTCTTGATAAGATAGAGCAACAGATCCAATGGCCCTTCAAATTTCTCAAGGTGAATTTTATAGTTCATATTAATAGATCGCTTGACGGACTTCTTCTATTGTTTGGCGTGCAATGACTCGGGCTTTTTTGGAGCCTTCATTTAGGATGTCCTCGATCCTGCTTTTATTCTGTTCCAGTTGAGCACGTTTATCCCGGATGGGTTTAAGTTCCTGATTGATGCTTTTGCTTAAATTTTTCTTACAATCGACACAACCTTTAAGAGCTTTAGAGCACCACTGGTGTGCTTCAGGGGCTTGTTTTGTCGCAAATACCAGATAATAACTGTATACATTGCATTCTTCAGGATGTCCGGGATCAGTTTTACGAATACGTTTAGGGTCTGTGATCATTGATACAACCTGAGTTTCAACTTGCTCTTCGCTATCTGATAAATTAATGGTATTGCCGTAACTCTTGCTCATTTTTCGGTTATCAAGCCCTAACAGCCTGGGAGTTTCGGTTAATATGGCACGGCAGTCGTTAAATACCTCTTTTTTATAGATGGAATTGAACCGTCGGGCGATCTCACGGCATAATTCCAGATGAGGCAGCTGATCTTCTCCGATGGGGACAGCATCAGCCTTATACAAAAGGATATCTGCTGCCTGTAATACCGGATAACCTAAAAAGGCGTAGGTTTGCAAGTCCCGTGATGTGATCTCGCGCAGCTGTTCTTTGTAGGTGGGATTGCGCTCCAGCCACCCCAAAGGGGTTAGGCAGGATAAAAACATTTGTAATTCTAAATGCTCAGAAACATCGGACTGCACATAGATAATGGATTTTTCAGGGTCAATACCGCAGGCCATCCAATCGAGGGCCATATCTATCCCATAACTGCGTAAGGGGCGGCTATTTTCATACTCACTCATGAGGGCGTGCCAGTCAGCGATGCTGAAAATGCATTGGTACTCTTCTTGAAGGGAAACCCAATTTTTAAGAGCCCCCAACAAATGTCCCAAATGCAACTTTCCAGTCGGTCGCATCGCTGAAAAAATTTTCTTTTTCATACTTAAATGTTAACGCCTGTAAGGGAATTATGAATTTATTATGCGCCGTATGTCTTAAAGCTTGCGCGCGATTGATTCTATGTCAAAAGCTTCGATGATGTCTCCCACAGTGATCGTGTCAAAATGGGAAACCGTGATCCCGCATTCAAAACCTTCGGTAACTTCTTTGACATCATCTTTAAAACGTTTGAGCGTGCTGATATGTCCGGTATGAACAACCTCGCCGTTGCGTAAAACTTCAACTTGAATTTTGTTGCGTACCTTGCCTTTTTGGACATAACAGCCTGCAACGATCCCTGATCGGCTTAATTTAAATACATTACGGACCTCAATGCGTCCGACAAAGTGCCTCTTGAGCTTAGGTGCCAATAAGCCTTCCAGGGCCTTTCTTAGGTCTTCCACTGCATCATAAATGATGCGGTATTCCCGCACATCCACAGGATTTTTTTCCAACTCTTGTCTCGCTTTATCATCAGTTCCGACCTGAAAGGCAATGATAATAGCTTGAGAGGCATGTGCCAAAACAACGTCAGAAGCATTGACATCACCTACCGCCACATGGATAAAACGCAGCTTTACTTCATCAGAAGGAATTTTTTCCAGAGACTCTTTGAGCGCTTCTAGAGAGCCTTGCACATCACCCTTCATAACAACGCGTAATTCCTTGATCTCGCCTTGCTGGATCTGCGAATAAAGTTCTTCTAAAGAGACTTTCGCAGTGCCCGAAAGTTTTTCATTTTTCAATTTTTCTTGACGGTTTTCAGCGATTTCTTTAGCTTTCTTTTCATCTTCGACAGCGTAGAAAATTTCACCGGCAGCAGGAACTTCCGAGAGGCCAAGGATTTCCACGGGTGTTGAAGGGCCAGCTTCCTTAATCAGCTGTCCTTGATTGTCAAACATGGCCTTGACCTTACAATGAAGCGGCCCAATGACGATAGCATCTGACTCGCGCAGCGTTCCGCTTTGTACAATCAAAGAGGCGATAGCTCCCTTACCTTTACTCATATGAGCCTCAATGACAATACCTAAAGCGTTTTTATCGGGGTTGGCTTTTAGCTCCAGTATTTCAGCTTCTAATAAAATCCGTTCTAAGAGTTTTTCAATTCCTTGTCCTGTTAAGGCTGAGACTTCAACTACACCAACTTTGCCTCCCCAATCCTCCGGACTAAGATCAAGTTCTGCAAGTTGTTTTTTAACCCGGTCCGGATCAGCGGTTTTTTTATCGATTTTATTAAGGGCAACCACAATCGGTGCATTAGCGGCCCGGGCATGGGCAATGGCTTCCTGGGTCTGAGGCATGACACCATCGTCAGCCGCGACAACTAACACTACGATATCAGTGATGTGAGCTCCTCGTGCTCGCATCGCTGTGAAGGCTTCATGACCTGGGGTGTCTAAAAATGTAATCTTACCGCTTGAAGTTTTGACCAAATAAGCCCCTATATGCTGAGTAATGCCTCCATGTTCACCTTCTGCCACTCTGGCTGAACGGATCTGGTCAAGTAAGGATGTTTTACCATGATCAACATGCCCCATAAAGGTGACCACAGGGGCCCGCGGCCTTAAAGAAGCCGGATCGTCCTTTTGCTGCTGGTGAACGTCAATGAGTTCTTCTTCCTGGGTTTTACTTTTGATGAGATTAATCCCAAAAGAATTTGCTAATTTTTCGACTAATTCTTCGCCTAAATTCTGGTTAATATTGGCAAACACTCCCATATTCAGCAGCTTTTTTAAAACAACATTCATCTTCTGATTGATACGTACGGCGAAATCTTTAACACTGATCGGTATGGGCATTTCAATATCTAAAAGCGGCCCTGCAGGTTCAACTTCTGGAACGACGGCACCGGCAATAGAGGCAGACGGCTTATGGTCCCTCCCTCGGCTTTGGCTTGCGGCGTCCTCAAAAGATCTTTTACGCTTTTTAACTAAAGGTTTAACTGATATAAAAGGCTCATTATAACGGACTTTTTTCTTGAGAGGATCAAGAGTGGGAATATCTTTAGGGATATCAATTTTTGTGACATCAATTTCAGGAATTACTAGTTTTGGCGTGGGTTCAATTTTAGGCGCAGGTTCCGCCTTAGGAGTGGAATCAGTTTTGGGGGGTTCAGATTTTGGTAAAATCGGCTTGGTGGTCTCAACAACAGGTGGTGCAATTTTTTGAATGATCAGGGCCTCGGTAGTTTCAGGAACAGCCGCTGGTTTTTTATCGGAAGATATTTTGGGTAACGGTTCATCATCAGACTCAAGGGCTGTTTTCTTACGAGATAAGGCCGGTTTCGCCTTTTTTTCTTTTTTTTCACCCTCGGTCTTTATTTTAGGCTTAGGTGCTGTTTTAGTCTTTTTGATTGTCTTTTTAGGGGGAGGCGGTTCATCAGCCACCTTTTGGCCTATGCCTTCATCAGCTAAAGCGTCACGTAAAATCATTTCAACTATGGCGGTAATTTCGCCGTTCTCTTTGGATCGCAGTTTTAATGATTTGATTTTATTTAAAATGTAAGCATCGGTAATCTTTAGTTCTTTGGCCAAATCTGCTATAAGCATATTATTCCTGTTCCTCTTCTTCTTTAGAATCCTCATCCGCGGGGATGGCATCCTGGAAAGGACCGGCTGGAGCAATTTCCTCAGATTCTACGGTTTTTTGTTTTTCTTCCCATTGTTTGGCGGAATAGATATCTAATTCCCAGCCCAATAATTTACTGGCAAGCCTGACATTCTGGCCATATTTTCCGATGGCTAAAGATAATTGATCTTCATCAACGATGATATTGACTCGTTTTTCATCGGCAATCAGCTGCATTTGTGAAATTTCGGCCGGAGATAAAGCCGCCTGAATATATTCTTTAATGTCGTCGGAATGACGAACGATGTCAATTTTTTCACCGTGCAATTCGGTAACAATATTTTTGACCCGGCTGCCGCGCATACCCACACAAGCCCCCACACAATCGATCTTTTCGTCTTTGGAATAAACGGCGATTTTTGTACGTTCGCCTGGATCCCGGGCGATCGCTTTAATTTCAATGATGCCTTCGTATATTTCAGGGACCTCCAGCTCAAAAAGACGTTTGACAAAATTAGGATGAGCCCGTGAAAGGATCACCTGGGGGCCGCGATTTTCACGGCGAACCTCCAACACATAAGCACGAATCCGCTCCCCCTGACGAAACTCTTCCTTATTGCTTTGTTCGCTCTTGGGTATCAGAGCCTCAGATTTTCCTAAATCCACAATAATGTTGCCCCTTTCAAAACGATAAACGCTGCCGCTTATGATCTGCCCGATACGGGCATTATATTCTCCGAATACCACGTCTTTTTCTGCTTCACGGATTTTTTGAATTACGACCTGCTTGGCGGTTTGTGCAGCGATACGGCCAAATTCACTAGAATGAATTTCCTCATCTCCAGCCCAAGCCTTAATTTTACCGGTTTTACGGTCCAAGGTCACTCGAACATCTTCTTCTTTATCTACGGTCCATATTTTTTTTGCAGCTGAGGCGACTGCTGCCTCTACGGCTGCGATTAAAGTTTCTTTATTAATGCCTTTATCCCGTTCTAACTGTTCAAGAATCGTCATTAATTCACTGTCCATACTTCCCCTCTCTAAAGAAAATTATATAGTATTAAATAACAAGCAACCCTTTGATAATATCATTCAGGGGCAAAACTAATTTGGATGAATGCGAAACTTCAATGATTACGGAGTTTTCTCCAATTTCAGTTAAGATTCCTCTCACTTCTTTTTTTCCTGCTACAGGTTCTTTAAGCCAAATATGAAGTTCTTGGCCCTTGAAGCGTATAAAATCTTTGCGCGTGACCAACGGTCTGTCTAACCCCGGTGAAGATAGTTCAAGGGAGAAATGATCAGCAGGCAAGAGCTTTTCCTGTTCAATCCGAGCTGCCAAAGTTTTGTTTAGTATAGCACACTCCCTTATGTTGATGCCACCAGAAGGTTTGTCCGCTGTGATCTGAATAAAAATGTCATTTAAAGATCCGCTTACTTTAAAATCAATTAAATCTATATTTTGTGCCTCGAATATTTTATCGGCCAGCAATTTAATTCTATGATCGAGGTCTTCACGGTTTATGTCTTCCATAATTTCATGATTTCTTCTTTGATATTGTCTTTGTTGACGGCAATCACCTGTCCGCTGCGGCGGATTTTAATTTCTACCTGATTTTGTGCAAGCATGCGTTTTCCGATAACGATACGCAAGGGGATGCCAATGAGATCTGCGTCATTGAATTTACGTCCGGCGCTTTCATCCCGGTCATCTAGAAGCACATCCAGTCCCAATGATTTAAGTTCTTGATAATATTGTTCACTCAAACGCATGGTTGGATCATCAGTGGCTTGTAAGGGTAAAATTTCCACATCAAAAGGAGCGACTTCTTTAGGCCATATAATACCGCCACTATCATTGTTGACTTCGATGATCGCCGCAATCAAACGGCTGACGCCGATTCCGTAACAACCCATGATCAGGGGTTTCTGATGTCCATTTTCGTCTAGATATAAAGCTCCAAGGCTTTCAGAATATTTCGTCCCTAATTGAAAAATATGGCCCAGTTCAATGGCTACTTTGCGTTCCCAATGTTCTCCTTGGGGAGCCTTGCCTTCTTCGTCCTTGATGATCTCACCGTTAATTTTATTGACCCATACCCCATCTTCCCCAATGGGAGCTGTGACTAAAAATTCGTGAGAAATGCTTCCTCCCATGGCCCCGGAATCGGCACCAACCACCATCACATCCAGGCCGCAGCGTTGAAAAATTTTTTTATAGGCGGAAAGTTGTAATTCGTAATTTTTATTCAGACCTTGGATATCACGGTCAAAGCTATAAGCGTCCTTCATGATAAATTCACAGGCGCGTACGATACCAAAACGCGTACGGATCTCATCACGGAATTTGGTCTGGATCTGATACAAGGTAACCGGTAATTGACGATAACTTTTAATGAATTTTCTGGCCAAGTCAGTAATGATTTCCTCATGAGTCGGCCCCAGGCACATGCGTTGGCCTTTTTTGTTATCAAAAGTGATCATAATCTCTTTGAGAGTTTGATCGCGGCCGGTTTTTTCCCAGATTTCAATAGGATGCAATGCCGGCATCAGCAGTTGGTGGCAACCGATGGCATTCATTTCCTCACGGATGATATCTTCAACCTTGCTTAAGACCTTAAATCCCATAGGTAAATAGGAATACACCCCAGAGGTGAGCATTTCAACTAATCCGGCACGTAATGAAAGCTGATGGCTTATCGCTTCAGTCCCTGTGGGGACTTCTTTTAATGTTGGAAGAAAATATCTAGACCAATACATATTATTTAAAAAAATCCAAAGGTAGTTGAATGTTGCGTTTAACAAATTTGTCATAGAAGGATGGTTTTTGATGATTCATAATCCAGTCTCCTATAACATGCGAGTGTTCATCAAACTTTTCTTGCTTAAAAGTGAAGATATCATCCAGGGAAATAACACCTTCTTCTTTTGCGTAACGCAGGTCAGTAATATTCGTGATCCGACGTATACCGTCGACAAATAGTTCAACATAAACAATGAGGTCAATCGAAGTTGCCAGCTGTTTCTGGATTTGCTCGCCACTCAAGCGGATACCGGACATCAGCATCATAGTAATCATCCGGTTAAAGCATTCTTGTGGAGAATCCGCGTGGACAATGGCTAGAGCGCCGGCATGACCTGAAGCAATCGACTGCACTAGGTCTAAAATCTCATGGCCGCGTACCTCGCCGATAATGATGCGGTCCGGGCGCATACGCAAAGAATTGATAAACAAATCTCGGATCGTTACCTCTCCCTTACCCTCCATGTTGGAGGTCTTAGCCTGGAGGGAAACCACATGTTCCTGCATTAAGCGCAATTCCGATGTGTCCTCAATGGTAATAATACGCTCATGTTCGGGTATATGACGTGAAAGCACATTAAGTAAGGTTGTTTTGCCGCTGCCGGTGGAGCCGCAAAAAACAATATTCAGTTTTGCTTTGATGGCGGCGACCAGAAAGGCCGCCATTTGGGGGTTGAGGGTTTTCTTTTCGATTAAATCATCGAGAGTCGTCAATTCACGTGAAAATTTTCTGATCGTCATGACAGGGCCGATCAGCGAACATGGCGGTAAGATGACGTTCACACGCGAACCGTCAGACATGGAAAAATCCACATACGGAGAAGATTCATCGACACGACGGCTTGATCCCGAAGCAGAAATGATTTTTTGTATTGTATGCATTAAATTGGCATTATCAGGGAAAGAGACATCGGTCTTCTCAATTTTACCCGCGCGCTGAATATATACCGATTTAAATCCGTTGACCATAATTTCAGTGATTGTCGCATCTTCAACCAATGGACGTAAGGGCCCCAAGCTGATGACAGACGCGGCCAACTCCCGCAGGATCGAAAGCCGCTCTTCAAGAGTGACTACCAATTTTGTTTCCTGACAGAGCTTATTGATCGCATTGTCGACAAAAGCGCGCAACTGTTCTTCCTGCATCGTATCTTTGAGTTCTAAGAAATTCGTTTTTGAGATCAGGTAATGATGGATGCGCGCCTTTATTTCATTGTGCTCAAAATTTGACATAGTTCACCTCGCTTAAAGTCCGGTTCCCCTAAATAATTTGATGATATTGTCAATCCAGCCGATACGTTCGAAATCAGAATAACATACAAATAATGCCAGCATGCAAATTAAGATAAACCCCGTTTTGGTAATCAACTGATCAGCTTTGAGCGATAATGCTTTGCCGCGTAATTTTTCTATGCCAATTAAAAATAAATGTCCTCCGTCTAATGGGATAACAGGCAGTAAATTAAAAATCGCCAGAGAAGCGCTGATGACCCCTAGGATATGAAGTACAAAAGCAAAGCCTATGGTTAAGGCGAATTGAATCACAAAAAACATACCCACAATACCCATGGCCTCTTTGGGAGATCGCTCACCGATCATCATTTCATACAACGCGACATAAGTTTTAATGGTGATAGTCCATAATTCTTCACCAGCTTTGGCAAAAGATTCAAAAAAGCCGTATCGGGTGATGACAATATCTTTGGCGCTATTAATGGGTTGCGGCCCCACACCGATGCGCCGGGTTAAATGATGACGGCCAAAAATGTCATGCGTATCTTGTTGTTGGGGTGCGATGATAATCGTAATTCTATGCCCTGCTCGTTCGATATTTAAAGTTAAATGATCACCAGTTGACCCTGAAATCAAATCCTGAAGTTGCGGCCAACGCTCAATGTTCTGGCCATTAATGCTCTTAATCTTATCGCCTAATTTAAGCCCTGCAATTTGGGCCGGCGAGTGAGGCGCAATTTCACCGATCAAGGGGGCAAGATTTTTTGTTGAAAGGTCCATATCAACATAACCGATCACGAACACAAACCAGAAACAAATGTAGGCCAAGAGCAAATTCACCACAGGTCCCATTAAAATAATCAATGCGCGCTGGCCGTAGGATTTAGAAAAGAATTCATCATTTTTCCCCAAGCATTTATCTCTCTCGTCACCGGCCATTTTCACAAAACCGCCTAAAGGTATGGCACACAAACAGAATTCCGTATTATCATAAACTTTCGAGTATAATTTCGGTCCAAATCCTAAAGCGAATTGCTCGACTCGTACTTTGCATTTACGAGCGGTGATGTAATGCCCCCACTCGTGAACAAGAATTAAAATACTCAATATAAAAATAAAAACAATCAATGTCATAGCATCCTTAAAATGCTCTTAGTTTCTTGGCGAGCCCATTCATCAGCATGAATGATCTGGGCAAGCGAAGGATTTTCTACTATTGTATGACGGCCAATGACTTTTTCAATGACTTTATAAATACTTAAGAAATTGATTTTTCCGGCTAAAAATGCCTCTACGACTTCTTCATCCACCGCATTAAGGACGGCGGGTTGTGTCCCCCCCCGAAGGGCCGCTTCAAAAGCAAGACCTAAAGCCGGGAATTTCTTCATATCAGGACTTTCAAATGTTAGTTCACCCAAGGCCGCGAAATCAGGTGGTTTTATTCCTGTCGGCAAACGTTGGGGATAAGTCAGAGCATATTGAATCGGCAAACGCATATCTGTTGCTCCCAGCTGAGCTAACAGGCAGCCATCAGCGAATTCTACCATAGAATGGATGATTGCCTGTGGATGAATCAGGACATTGATTTGATCATGACTTAAATTAAATAAATGTTTGGCTTCGATAATCTCAAAACCTTTATTCATGAGAGTCGCTGAGTCTACTGTAATTTTTGGCCCCATTTTCCAGCGGGGGTGACATAAAATATCTTTGATAGTCATGTGTTTGAAATTCTTAGATGCTACCTTGCGTAAAGGGCCGCCAGAGGCCGTTAAATGGACTGACTTGACAGGTGATTTTTGTCCGTCCAGACATTGAAATATGGCGCTTTGTTCGCTGTCGATGGGTATAATTTGTGCATGGTGGACCAAGGCTTCCTTCATGATCAATTGGCCTGCCATGACTAAGGCTTCTTTGTTAGCGGGAGCGACGGTTTTACCGGCTCGAACAGCCGCTAAAAACGGCATCAAAGCACCCGCACTACGCATAGCGATAATCACCGTATCTATTTCTTTTAATGATGCGATTTGCTCGGAATCACGGACAGGGTAAAATTTTACCCCTTTGGTGCCGATTTTTTTGAAATAAGCTAACCCCGTCTCCCCTACGGCCACATGCCGAGGTTTGTATTTTTTAATCTGCTTCTCAAGCAGTTTAAAATTATTGCAGGCTGTCAGAGCCATCACTTGAAAACGTCCGGGATTCTGATCGACGACTTTCAGAGTGTTAAGGCCAATTGAGCCCGTTGAACCTAAGATAGCTATACGTCGTGGTGTCATTGATGCAATGTTTTAAGCATTGAACTCATATATAGATAAAAAGCAGGGGCTGAGAATAACAGGCTGTCAATGATATCCAATACGCCTCCCATACCAGGCAATAATTTCCCGGAATCTTTAACGCCGCAGTCACGCTTGATCAATGATTCGGATAAATCACCAAGTTGTCCTAAGCCGCCGAAAAATGCACCCATAAAAAATATTTGCCAAAGAGGTAATTTTAAGTCTGCCGGTAGAAAAGACCGGAAAACCAAGGCCGTGCATGCAGACATAAATACTGCTCCGAGGGCCCCTTCGATAGACTTGTTTGGGCTCACTTTTGGTAAAAGCGGATGCTTCCCTATGCTGCTGCCTATAAGCAATGCCCCAATATCAGCGCTTTTAGTCACTAAAAGAATAAATCCTACTAGTTTGACGCCATCCATACCCGGGAGCATGAGACGAATTTTTACAAGAAAACTAAAAAACCAGGCGACATATAAAACCCCAAACAGAGTGGTCGACAAACCTAAAATGGCATGACGATTATCACGACGGGCAAATTGCATAAATAAAATCAACAAAAACCCGATGACCGTAAATAATAGTTCCCAATTATTGGTCGGTTCAAAATGAGTAAAAATAGAAATGGGAATGAGAAGCCCGATTAGAATTCCGGTATAACTGTATATGGGCACATCTTTTTTACGAACCATGTAAAAGAATTCGTAAAGTCCGCCCGCTGTTAAAATGACCACTTCAAGAATAAACAAAATATTAATACAGATGGCTAAAGCCGTTAAAGTGATCATGAGTATGGATGATAAAAGCCTTTTGGATGACATAAAAACTTATCCTGGCACCCTAATTGTGCCCCAGCGACGTTCTCTTTGGGTATAATTATCCAATGCTTTGTGAAATTCGCTTTCAGTAAAATCCGGCCAACATTTATCGGTAAAATATAATTCTGCGTAAGAAAGTTGCCATAAAAGAAAATTGCTGATCCTCTCCTCACCTGATGTGCGGATTAATAAATCAGGGTCCGGTTGTCCCCGAGTATAGAGATGGGAGCTGATCAATTGTTCATCAATTGAATCTGCATTTAATTTATCTTCACGCGCCAAAGAAACAATCGACTTAACAGCATCGATAATTTCAGCACGGGCACCATAATTAAATGCTATATTCAGGGTCATACTTGAGTTATTCATTGTTAAATGCACGGCTTGGTCTATAGCTTTTAAAACTTCATCAGGCACGCCCGTTCGACGTCCAATAAAATTAATTCGAATACCGTTTCTTCCCAGATCCTTCGCTTTCTGCCCTAGTACGGCAATAAAGGTGCGCATGATCATGGATACTTCATCGGAAGGTCTCTTCCAGTTTTCTGTTGAAAAAGCATAAATGGTCAAGAATTTGATTCCGATATCATGGGCGGTTTTAATAATTTCTTGGATCCGTTTGACCCCTTCCATGTGGCCTTGCGTGCGGCCTAAGCCTCGGGCAGAAGCCCAACGTCCATTACCATCCATTATTATAGCTACATGTTGGGGAAGTTTATTTTTATCCATAAATAAAAAGGGGGATATCGAATCCCCCATCGTCAAAGTCATTAATCTCAACCGCGAACGCTTTTGATCAACGTTCAGACATCAATGTCCCGCAGCCGCAGGTTGTGCAGAAGCCATTGGAGCGCCAGGAGGTTGAGCAGCCGCAGCTTGGGGCTGTTGGGTCGCCTGAGCTTGTTGGTTTAGAGCTTGGGCTGCCTCAATTTGTTGGGATATTTTTGCTTTCTCTTGAAGTGCGGATTGTAACTTAGCTTCAAGGTCAGCTTTTGCCTGCGCTAATTCATCATATTGTTTCTTTAAATCCGTATTAACGTTCTTTTCCTGGTCGAGAATATCCTCAATCTTCGCCATTTTGTCCTTCTCATCCTTAAGTTGGGAGTTGAGGGTCGTTAATTTAGCGGCATTCTTTTGTAAAGTTTCTTCGGCTACCATACGGCTATAGCGCTCTTCTTCCAAATTCTTAGAAGCTTTGTCCGCTTTTTCAGAGAACCGTACAAGCATGACCGATAAGCCAACTGCAACTAATACAATGATCACTAAAATAATATCTTTCATCAGAGTCGCCTCTTATTGTTCAGTAGTGTCACCGGTTTTGGTCTTTTCGATTTTAGGAAGAATGACGATTTCAACACGACGGTTTTTCTGCCGGCCATCCTTTGTATCATTAGGAGCTACGGGTTTGTATTCGCCGTATCCTATGGCAGCCAAACGCGGTTCGGCAACACTTTTTTCACTTAAATAATGCAAAACACTTAAAGCCCGGGCAGTTGATAATTCCCAATTAGATTTCCATCCAGATTTTTTGATCGGTTGATTATCTGTGTGGCCTTCAACACCGACACTTAGGTCTGCAACGGTTGTGTTTAAAACTCCGGCGACTTTGTCCAATTTACCCAATGAATCGCTGCGGAGCTTAGCTTTTCCTGAATCAAATAGAACTTCCGATACAAAGGTAATGACCAAGCCCTTGTCCTGCATTTCCACTTTGACCTGTTTATTGTTAATATCATCTTTAAGGCGCTTTTCTAATTCTTCTTTGGCGCGTTGCAGTTCATTCATATCATTTTTTAATTTGGAGATTTTTTCAATGTCGGTCCGACGGCCTTTTTGAAAGATAACTGTACAGCCGGAAAGTCCTAAAGTTAGAGCTAAGACTAAGGTAAAATTCATGAGAATTGCTTTTTGACCACGCATTACAGCCCTCCTGGTTATACTTTACAAAATTAATTTAGAACTCAAATTATCACAGCCATTTATGAAAGTCAAGAAATGAATCACGATGTTCCTTAAGAAAGTTTAACGGATAATTATTTCGTCTCTTTTGGAACCGACAGATATATATTTTATTTTCACCTTTAATAATTTTTCTAAACGTTCGATGTAAGTACGGGCTTCAAGCGGCAATTTATTAAACGAGCGCACTTGCCGGGTTGAACTCATCCAGCCGGGCCATTGTTCATATACGGGTTTGGCATTCGCCAGCACTTCCATATCATGAGGATAATCTTTGTAAATTTTTCCTTTATACCTGTATGCGGTGGCGATTTTGATCATTTTCAGATCATCAAGAACATCAAGCTTCATGACAGCTAAGTGTGTTGCTCCGTTAATAATGAGGGCATAGCGGGCCATGACCGCATCAAACCAGCCGCAACGTCGCGGACGACCGGTGGTGGCACCAAATTCATGCCCTTTGCTGCGAATGTTATCGTTCATTTTTTTGTCAAATTCGGTTGGAAACGGGCCTTCCCCTACTCTTGTCGTATAGGCTTTGAGGGCCGCTATAACCTGATTGATTTTAGTAGGCGGCACTCCTGAACCGGAACAAACACCTCCGGTCGTTGCATTGCTTGAAGTCACAAATGGGTAGGTGCCAAAATCGATGTCAAGAAAAGTCCCTTGGGCTCCTTCAAAGAGGATTTTTTTATGAGCAAGAATAGCCTCGTTTAAAAATAAGGCCGTATCACAGATATAAGGTTTGAGACGTCGGCCGTAAGCCAGGTATTCCTGTAAGATCTCACTAAAATCATAGTTCTTAAAACCGTAAACTTTTACAAAAATATCATTTTTTTCATTAAGATTATCAGCCAGTTTGGCTTTTAAGATTTTGGGGTTTAAAAGGTCGATGATACGAACACCCATACGGCCGACTTTATCTGAATAACAAGGGCCGATGCCCCTTCCGGTTGTTCCGATTTTTTGAGCACGTTTGCCTTCGCGCAATTGGTCCATGACCCGGTGATAAGGCATAACCACATGCGCATTGGCAGAAATTTTAAGCTGAGCGCCTTTCATGGGCAGCCCGCGTTTTTTTAAAGAGTCAATTTCTTCCAATAAAGCCTTGGGATCAATGACGACCCCATTGCCTATCACACAGATCTTTTCAGGGCGTAAAATAGCCGAAGGGATCAGATGAAATACATACTCTTTATTCCCTACGATAACCGTATGGCCCGCGTTATTGCCGCCTTGATAACGGACCGTTATATCCACCGATTCTGAAAGGATGTCAATAAGCTTGCCCTTCCCTTCGTCACCCCATTGGGCGCCAACAACAACAAGATTCATGATTTTATCCTGACCTTTATTTAAAAATTAAAATTATACAAGATGATGCCAAAAAGAAAACAGATGCGCTGACGATTTTTATTAAAGTTGGCCTGATGTTTTTGATGCTCAAAAAAGACCATAAGAACCATAATGGCCACATACTGATCAAACTGTAACCTATGAGGTACCTTATGACAATCTGCCATTGACCTTTTAAAAGAGCACCTGTACCCAAAAGCGTTAAGTAATAATTAACCGGCCAAACGGTAGAAAGCAGGCTTAAAAGTACGCCTAAGATAACCGTAATGAGGCTTATCGCAATGATACCTGAGGGCGATTTAACTATATTTGTAGGACTTTCTTTTTGAGGTGCGTGACGCATTAAAAACCAGTCTTTCAAAAACAGGATCCCATAAATGAAGCTAACTGTCCCTAGGGCAAAATATATTATTTTACCGGATAACATAAAATTCTTTTGCAAAAGGAAAGGCCAAATGGGTCCATAGTTAAAAAAAATCAATCCTAGCATATAGGACAAAGAAAATAGCAGACGCACGAGAGTTAAAGAAATAGAACTTTTTTGTCCCCAGAATCCCAGCAGTATAAAGACAGCGCAGGTCATGAAAATACAAGGATTAAACCCGTCTTGCAAACCCGCTCCTATGATAATCTGCCAGACATCACTCATTGGTTTATCCGATTATATTTTTATAGTTTTGACAAAAAGGATATTCTTGGTTTTACGTAATTTCTCGATCACCGATTCTGATATTTCACTATCGACATTGACGACACTGACCGCGACCCCCTGCTGGTTTTCTCGGCCTAAAGTAATGCCGGCGATATTGATATTTTCCGATGCTAAGATCGTACCGATCGCTCCCACAATCCCTGGCTTATCATTATTGTTGATAAATAACATATGCCCTAAAGGAGCGGTCTCTACATAGACATTGTTGATCTTGACGATACGCGGTTGTTTGTTACTGGATAATGTACCCAACAAAGAAAAAGGTTCACGATCAGTCGATACATCTAAAGCAATCGCGTTAACATATTCCCCTTCCTGATTAGAGGCAATCTCGTTAATGCTAATGCCCCTATCCTTCATGATATTTAAGGCATTGATGGTATTAACACCCTCTTCCAAAATAGGGGTCAAAAGTCCTTTGGCTAAAGACATGGTCACTGCTGTGATTTTTTCCTGGGCTACCGCTCCGCTGTAAGTGACGGTCACAGTTTTAATGCGTCCTTGGATCAGTTGGCCGGCAAATTTACCCATACGTTCCGCTAAATTAACATAGGGTTCAATAGCTTTATAAGCCTCTGCAGATAAGGACGGAAAATTGACGGCATTGCGTATGCCTTCTCCGGATAAGGCATCTTTAACCGCATGGGCTATTTCAATGGCTACGTTTAGCTGGGCTTCGGACGTGGATGCCCCCAAATGCGGGGTCGCAATGCAATTATCCAATTTAAAAAGAGGTGATTGAAAATCCGGAGGCTCAGTTTCGTAAACGTCCAATGCGGCCGCGGCTATGCGTTTTTCTCCTAAAGCCTTGATCAAAGCGGATTCGTCGATGATACCGCCTCTGGCACAATTAATGAGGCGAACTGTTTTTTTCATCAAAGAAATTTGTTCGTCTTTAATCATATGGGTTGTTTCATCAGTTTTAGGGATATGTACGGTAATGTAATCTGAAGTTTTATAAAGTTCATTGAGATCAACAACCCTGATACCATTTTTGGCGGCAACTTCAACGGATAGATACGGATCATAACCGATCGTCACCATACCGAAAGCTTGGGCCATTTTGGCAACTGTCGAGCCGATGCGGCCTAAACCGATAATGCCTAATACTTTACCGTGAAGTTCGATTCCCGTGAACTTAGAACGTTCCCATTTACCAGCGCGCAGGGAAGCCACTGCCTGAGGGATATTGCGTGAAAGGGCCATGATCATGCTCATGGTATGCTCTGCGGTTGAGGTGGTGTTGCCCGCAGGGGTGTTCATAGCGACAATCCCCTTTTTAGTCGCAGCTTCCAGATCTACGTTATCCAACCCTACCCCTGCACGTCCGATCACTTTTAATTTGTCTGCGGCTTCAATGATCTGGGCTGTGACCTGGGTGCCTGAACGGACGATCAGGCCGTCATAGTCCTTGATTATCTTTTTTAACTCATCTGCTGATATACCGAACTTACAGTCCACTGTAAATTTTCCGTCAGCTGTAAGGATATCAATGCCTTCTTTTTCCAATTTATCGCTGATTAAGATCTTGGGCATAACCCGTTCCTTCCGTAATCATTATGTTGTATCGGTTTTAACTTTTGTTATTAAGGACTTTTTGGGCCGCTGTCAATGCGCTGCCAAGCTCAAATTTATGTCCCATTTGAAACAAGACTTTTTCTAAACAAGCCAGACCTGTCAGAATATCATACTCATCCAAGGAACCCATATGTGCCATACGGATGACTTTACCTTTGAGATGGTCTTGTCCACCGGCAAAGGTGATACCGTAGGTATCGCGCATGGTTTTAGTTAATTTTTCTCCGTCAATGTTGGCGGGGACTTTAACCGCTGTCAACACATTGGTGGCACAGGTCTCATCAGGGAATAACTCGAGACCAATGGCCTTGCATCCGGCGCGTACAGCACGGGCTAGATGCGCATAGCGGACAAACATATTATTTAAACCGTCTTTCTTAATCATGTTGAGACTTTCCACTAATGCGATCATTATACCGATGGCCGGTGTAAAAGGTGTGTCTGTTTTTTCCATCGCTTTTTTGCATTCGCGCAGATCAAAATAGTAACGCGGTGTAGCGCACTTGTTAATAAGATCAATAGCTTTCGCTGAAGCGCTGACAAAGGCCAAACCGGGAGGCAACATGAGCCCCTTATGAGAACCGGATACAACAATATCGCAATGCCATTCATCGGTCTTAATTTCCTGAACCGCTAAACCGGAAACCGCGTCCACGACTAGAACAGCTGGGGTTTTAGAAACAACTTCCCCGATAGCTTTGACATCAGGAGTAACACCGGTGGAAGTTTCTGCTAGGGTGATAAATACGGCTTTGGTGTCAGGGTTGGCTTCAAGTAACGATTTAATCTGGGATGCGCTGGGAGCCTTTCCCCATTCTACCTTATGTACGATCGTGCGGGCGCCATAAGTTTGGCAAAGTTCTACCCATCGCTCTCCGAATTTTCCCCCATCGACCGCAATGGCCTTGTCATTAGGGGAGAGCAAATTCACGACAGCTGCCTCCATAGCTCCTGAACCCGAAGAAGTTAAAATATAAATGTCATTTTTGGTCTGGAAGATCTCTTTTAAGCCTTCAACCACCTGTTTGATGTTATCTTGGAACTGGGGAGTTCGGTGATGAATGATCGGCCGTCCTAAAACTTCACAAAGTTGGGCAGGCACTTGGGTTGGCCCTGGAGTTAATAATAGATTGCGTTTCATAGCTTGGTACCTTTCTTTATTTTATGACTTCGCCAAAATGAGTAATCACTCCGTCTACTAAACCATAGTCTTTTGCCTCTTGGGAGGACATAAAAAAGTCGCGATCGGTATCTTTAACGATTTTTTCCAAGGGTTGATGAGTATGGTTAGATAAAATTTTATTAAGTTCATGCTTCATGCGTAAAATTTCTTCGGCCTGAATGGAAATATCGCTGGCCGTACCCTGTGCGCCCCCCCAAGGCTGATGGATCATAATGCGGGCATTCGGAAGCGCATAGCGTTTCCCCTTGGCGCCAGCAGTTAACAAGACGGCTCCCATGCTTGCCGCCTGACCTACACAGCAAGTCACCACATCTGGTTTTACATATTGAATTGTATCATAAATGGCTAACCCGGCAGTTACGGAACCGCCCGGAGAGTTGATATATAAAAATATATCCTTTTCTTTGTCTTCGGACTGTAAAAACAAAAGCTGGGCGATGATTAAATTAGCGACATGATCATCAACGGCCATCCCTAAAAAAACGATACGTTCTTTAAGGAGCCTAGAATAAATATCATAAGCGCGTTCGCCATGACTGGTTTTTTCAACGACCATCGGGACTAATATTTGTGCATGAGGCATAGTTTTCTCCTGTTTAAACAATTTAAGCGTCCTTCCACGAAGCTTCCTTGAGCAAGTATTCCATTACTTTACCACCTAAGGATTCATTTTGGTCAGCGGCAGTTATGTTTTCAAGCTTGGCGATTTCCTCTAAAATCAGATAAACCTTAACCTCACGCTCCACCAATGGTTCTAACTGTTTTCGCAGCTCCCCTTCTTTTGTTTTTAAGTCTTCTTCTTTTGAGCCCTGGTTTTTAAGACGCTGTAACGCATCATTTAAACGGTAATGCAGCTGACGCTTAACTAACGATTGAGGAACAATTAGTTTAGCATTTTTTAATAGATTTTCTACAATTTGATTTTCTATATCTAAACGGTTGTTGCGGTCTTTGTCAAAAGCCAACTGACGCTTCAACGCGGTTTTAAATTCTTCAAGGCTGGGGAACCCCATCCCCTTGGCAAAGGCATCGTCGATCGTGACTGTTTCTTCACCACGGCCTTTTTTAAAGAATTCCAGGGTTTTTTGTATTTCTTCATCAGTTACATCGCTTTTTTTACGAATTACTTCCATTCCTTTATATTTGTTTATTTCAACTTGGGGGCGTATATCCAGAGTGGCCTTAAAAGTCAATATGCCGTCTTTAAGATCTACATCGGTGATCTCCGGCATATCGATGGGGTTTAACTGATGCTCCTCTAAGGCTTCATGATAGGCCTCGGGAATTATTTTTTTGATCGTTTCATCCTGAGCAAGCCGTCCATGGGTGGAAGCTAAAATATGACGTGGAACATGGCCGGGGCGAAACCCTTTAACTTTAGCATGTTTTCCGATTTCTAGATAAACGGCGTCCATCGCTTGACTGACCCGTTCACGGGGGATCTCAAACTTCATTTCATGTTTTAACGCGTCCATTTTTTTTACTTCAACTTTCATGCGGCTCCCTTTCTTTGTTTACATTGTAAATTTTTCACCGAGATAAATTTTTTTAGCCTTAGGGTCATTGATCAGATCCTGCGCTGTGCCTGAAATAAGCACACGCCCTTCAGCCACTAGATACGCGCGATCGGTGATGGAAAGTGTCTCACGTACATTGTGGTCAGTCAATAGAATTCCCAGCCCTTTTTTCTTTAAGTCCTTGATGATTTCCTGGGCTTCAGCGACTACGATCGGATCAATACCGGAAAAAGGCTCATCGAGTAGTAGAAATGACGGGTTGGTCACCAAGGCCCGGGTTATTTCCAGCCTGCGTCTTTCTCCTCCAGAGAGCGTATATGCCTTAGATTTTGCTAAATGTGAAATGTTAAGCTCTTCGAGAAGGGATTCTAAGCGGCGTTTGCGCTCCGTGGGGCTTATGTTTAAAGTTTCTAGAATGGCCAAAATATTCTCCGCAACGGTCAGTTTTCTAAAGATCGAGCTTTCCTGAGCTAAATATCCCATTCCCAAACGGCAACGCTCATGGATGGGTTTTTTAGTGATATCGTCCTGGTCAAAGATAACCTGACCTTGATCGGGATTGATTATGCCCACCACCATATAAAAACTGGTTGTTTTGCCCGCACCATTAGGCCCTAAGAGACCAACAATCTCTGAGCGGCCGACCGTAATGCTTAGCCCGTCTACCACTCGACGGCCGCCGTAAATCTTGACCAAATTTTTTGCTTCCAATAAACGCATATTATTTTCCTAAGGGCTGGAACATGCCGTTGCCTTTGGTACTGCCGGTATCAAAAACTATTTTAGGCCGGCCGATCATGGTCAATACCTGGGTATCTCCCATATAGGTCATCTGATCCGCATAACTGACATTAGGGCCCTGAACCACTTTCACATTCCCGGTGCATACGGCTTTTTTGATATGTTTAGTCGCCTGGTCAAACCAAATTTCCATTTTATCGCAGTGAAGCTCCCTGCCTGTTGCTTGATCAACTGCTATGACATGGATATTGAATACGGCATACATTTTGACCTGGTCCATCTGCATGGGGCCATCCGAAGTTACCGTGACTATCTGGGAATTGGCCGGTTCCTGCGTGTCCGTTTTGACAACAGCTTTTACATCATGGTTGATTTGAGCTTTTTTTAAATTCGGGTGTGCGGATAATCCTTGCCCTGTAACGGTGCCTTGTTCATCCACAATTTTGACATGATCCTGGGTTGTGACCAAATCCTTATCGCGATTCCAATTTAAAGTGTCTGTGGTCATCCGGGTGCCGCGATCAGCGGTAACCACAACATTGTCTTGCAGATGGACATTGCCATTGGTCTTATCAATAGTGCCGTGGTCTGCCTTTAAATTCGCATTTTCTTTACCGTAAAAATTAGCGTCTACATTTGTTATTTGAATATTCGCATCCGAGATATCGGCTTTTGAACCATTAACATCCCAAGCCTTCTGGCCGGTATTGTTATAACCGTTAAGATTAAACCCCTGCAGCTGCTGTGCTGAAGGAGTGGTTTCAGTTGTTTCATCTGCACGACACACGAAAGAAGAGCACGAAACAATCAGAAAGCAAAGAAAAATTTTAATGTTCATAAAGTCGGGGGCCCCAATGTCCCTGTGCTTTTAAAATCAATTCAACAATTTCTCTGACAGCTCCATGGCCGCCTTTTTTGACGGTTACATAATCCGCGATCTCCTTAACCTCGAAGACCGCGTTGGCAGGCGCCACACTCACTGCACATCGGCGCATAACCGCCAAATCTGTTAGGTCGTCGCCAATAAAACATACTTGGGCATCTTGCGCGTTGAACTCTTTTAACATATTCTCATAAGCGCTGAGCTTAGGATTTACACCTACATAAATTTTGTCGATCATTAAATCTTTGGCACGGTATTCTACCACACCAGACTTTCGTGCCGAGATGATCGCCGTCTTGATCCCGCATTTTTGTAAGAATACTATCCCTAAACCATCCTGTACGTCGAAATTCTTACTTTCAATCCCATTGCTGTCAACGATAATACGTCCATCGGTCAGCACACCATCCACGTCCATTGCGACCACTGTAATTTTTTTTAACGCATCATTGATTTTTAGCATCAGACAAGTCCAGCCTTAAGAAGGTCTTGCACGTCTAAAAGTCCTACCACACGGCCGTTCTTGTCGATCACCGGCAACTCATCGATCTTTTTAGTTTTCAGAATATCAAAGGCTTGGGCCGCTAATTGATCACGGTTGATGGCGGAAGGTTTATGGGTCATGACTTCAGAGATTTTTTTGTCCAAAACAGACGGATCCCCTTCCAAATGCCGGCGTAAATCCCCATCTGTAAAAATACCTAAAAGTTTATGTCGGCCATCGACCACACAGGCACAACCGCAGCGCGTTTTGGTGATGGCCCATAACACATCCTTGACCCGGGCGGTGGCCTTGACCTTTGCGAAGGTGCCTTCGGTACGCATGATGTCTTCTACCTTTAATAAAAGACGCCGTCCCAAACTGCCCGCGGGATGATATAAAGCAAAGTCTTCTTTCCGGAATTTTTTACGATCGATAAGGCAGGCAGCCAAAGCATCTCCTAAGGCCAGGGCCGTTGTTGTTGAGGCCATGGGAGCTAACCCCAAAGGACAACCCTCATGCTCGACTGCAATATTCAATATCAGATCCGCATGACGGGCTAAGGTAGATTTAGGATTCCCTGTCATGACAATAATTTTAGCACCTATTTTTCTGACCAAAGGCAGTAGACGGACAGTTTCCTCGGTCTCACCGCTTTGAGAGATTAAGATGACGATATCCCGGGATGTCACCTGGCCAAGATCTCCGTGCACCGCTTCAGCGCTGTGTAAAAAAATACTGGGAGAGCCGGTTGAGGACAGGGTCGCCGCTATTTTCCGGGCTACAATGCCTGTTTTACCCATGCCGCAGATGATCACGCGGCCTTCGCATTTAGCAATTTCTTCTACGCTCGCCTCAAAATGATGGTCTAGACGCAGCATCATCTGAGTGATTGCTCGGGCCTCAATAGTTAAAACTTCCTTTGCACGTTTAAGCATAGAAATTTTTACCTGCAACTTGGTCAATGGCTATTAAACTTTTTAATAAATTCTCTAATTTTTTTAAAGGCAGCGCATTGGGACCATCAGACAGGGCCCTTTTAGGATTAGGATGAGTTTCAAGAAATATAGCATCAACCCCTGCCGCAACCGCACACCGTGCCAAAAGCGGTATATATTGACTTTCCCCACCGGAAGAAAGCCCAAGACCACCCGGTTTTTGCACGCTGTGAGTGGCGTCAAACACTACCGGGTAACCAAAAGTACGCATGATCGCCAAAGCACGAAAATCGGACACCAGATTATTATAACCAAAAGATACACCTCTTTCGGTCAACAGCAGTTTATGACTGCCGGCCTCCTGCATTTTTTTTATGATGCCTTCGATATCCCAAGGAGCCATGAACTGACCCTTTTTGACATTTACCGTTTTTCCTGTCTTTGCGGCAGCAACAATTAAATCTGTTTGACGGCATAAAAATGCCGGAATTTGAATGATATCTAAGATCTCTCCTGCAGGTTTGATCTGATTAATATCATGGACATCGGATAAAATCGGTACTCCCAGCTTAGATTTGACGCTTGAGAGAATTTTCAATCCTTCCTCAAGGCCGGGACCGCGAAAAGAATGTATGGAGGTGCGGTTGGCTTTGTCAAAACTCGCTTTAAAAACAAAAGGGATTTTAAGTCGAATAGTGATTTTTTGGATTGCCTCAGCGATTTTCAGCGTACCGGCGGCTGATTCGATTACACAAGGGCCGGCAATGAGCGCTAATGACTTATTAGCTCCGATCGTCACTTTGTCATTAATTTTAATTGATCGTACCATGTTTGTGCTTTCTGTAAATCTTGCGGAGTATCAACGGCGATTGATTCATAATCCGTCAATGTTGTTTTAATTTTATATCCATGTTCCAAAACTCTCAACTGCTCCAATTCTTCCGCAGACTCCAAAATCCCCTTAGGCCAGAGTGTAAAGCGCGTTAAAAATTCTTTTCGGTACGCATAAAGACCTAAATGTTTGTAGCGCTTCATTTGACCCTGAGATTGAGCACGAAAAAAGGGAATAGCCGCCCGGGAAAAATACAAAGCATGCCCTTGAGCATCGACAACACATTTGACCACATTCGGGTTCTGGGCATCCGACTCGCTGGTAATTTCTTTGATCACCGTCCCCATAGGGACATCAGGATCCTCTTTTAAAAGAACAGCCAACGCATCAATAGTCCTGGGATCAATAAATGGTTCATCCCCTTGGATGTTGACTACAATGTTAACGTCTAAGTTCCTCACCGCTTCTGCAATACGATCAGATCCGGAAATATGATGAGGATCTGTCATAACCACCTGTGCTTTGAAATTATGGGCCGCTTTAAAAACTTCCTGATGGTCACAGGCAATAAGAATGTTGTCTAATTCTTTACATAAACAGGCTTTTTCCCACACATGCTGAATTAATGGTTTACCGTCAATTTCCGCCAATATTTTTGCGGGAAAACGGGTGGATGCAAAGCGCGCCGGAATGACCCCTATGGTTTTCATTGATGGGCTCCGATCGCAGCCGTTAATTCGTTTAGGTCAACTGCCACCGCACCCATTTTGGCAACGACAATACCAGCCGCGTAATTGGCGATTTGGGCAGCCTGACGTTTATCTGCTCCCGCTGCAATACATAAAGCAAATACAGAAATGACTGTGTCTCCCGCACCCGAGACATCAAAAACCTGCCTTGCCTTAGTCGGTATAGGAAATGGTTTTTTATTGTGCTCAAATAAATACATGCCGTGTTCCCCGAGCGTAATTAAAAGTGATTCAATCCCTAGATATTTTAATAGCCCGCAGCCATTATTTTCAATCTCTTCCTTGGCCTCTAATTTGGTGGAACGTATGCCAAAAGCCCGACGGGTTTCGTCCGGGATAATTTTAAGAATACTTTCAGCCTCTTTTTTATTAGGCGTGATGCAGGTCACTTGACCATATTCACGTAAATCCTCTAATTTTGGATCCACCACAACCGGTAATTTATTTTTCAGGGCCAATTCATGCACCAGACTCATAAGGCTTGGATCAATGACTCCTTTAGCGTAATCAGAGATAATGACAGTGTCAAAATCTTTCATGTTACGACGCAGGAACGGTAATATTTTATCTTCTTTGACATGGTCAAAACTTTCAGAAGCTTTTTTTTCTCTATCGAGACGTACAATCTGCTGATGCTGTGCAATGATACGAGTTTTGAAAATTGTATCTATAGCCCCATCTATGAAAACACCATTGGTATGGACATGGCGTTTATGAAGTTCACGCTTGAGAATGCCTCCTTCGATATCGTCACCGATTTTTCCAACCAAGGTGACATTCGCACCTAAACTGGTCAAATTATTAGCCACATTAGCGGCTCCGCCGGGCGTATAAAAAGATTCTTCTTGAAGGACGACCGGTACCGGGGCCTCCGGAGAGATCCTGGAAACATTGCCTTTGATATACTGGTCAAGAACCAGGTCTCCGATGACCAGAAGACGTTTGTTTTTGAAATGTTTCAATATATTAATATATTTAGACATAAGTCGGCATATTAACACAGTTTATAAATGGAGTCAATGACGAGTCGCTAAGGGATACTGGCTTGACGGTATTCTTTGTTCATGAAGGCAATATGGCTCACGCTGATCTGTTTCGGACAGGCGGCTTCACATTCGTAGGAGTTTGAACAGTTTCCAAAACCCTCATGGTCCATTTGATGGACCATATGAAGTACCCTCGTTTTTTTCTCCGGGGCCCCTTGGGCCAAAAGATTTAAGTGTGAAACTTTTGACCCCACAAAGAGCATAGCAGAACCGTTAGGGCAAGCCGCTACACAGGCCCCACAGCCGATGCATTGAGCAGCATCCATAGCATTATCTGCAGCTTCTTTTGGTACCGGGATGGCATGAGCCTCCGGGGCTTGACCGGTTTTAACAGAAATAAATCCGCCTGCCACCATAACACGGTCAAAGGATGAGCGTTCAACGGAAAGGTCCTTATTGATAGGAAAGGCTTTGGCCCGCCAGGGTTCAACAACCAAGGTTTGACCATCTTTGAAGTGGCGCATATGCAATTGGCAAAGTGTAGTGCCCCTGAGTGGGCCATGCGGTTGTCCGTTAACAACCGCCCCGCAGGAGCCGCAGATGCCTTCACGGCAGTCATGATCAAAAGTGATAGGGTCACGACCCTCATGGGTCAGCATTTCATTGACAAAATCCAGCATTTCTAAGAATGACATGGCCGTATCAATTTCCCGGGCTTGGTAGGTCTCGAAGGCCCCAGGGGTTTTGCAATTCTTTTGACGCCATACTTTAAGGGTTAAATTAATTTTTTTCGACATTACGTTAGAATCACTTATAATTTCTTTGTGCTAAATGGGTTTCTTCAAATTTTAATTCTTCTTTATGCAAGGTTGGGGATTGCCCCAAACTGTTAAACTGCCACGCGGCGACATAGGAAAACAGGTCATCTCGGCGCAAAGCCTCACCTTCAGGCGTTTGGAATTCCTCTCTAAAATGGCCTCCGCAGGATTCCTGACGGTGGAGTGCATCAAAGCATAACAATTCACTGAATTCTAAGAAGTCAGCCACCCTCCCTGCCCTTTCTAAAGCTTGGTTGAAGTCATCGTTGCTTCCTAAGACACAGACATCTTTCCAAAACCGTTCACGGATTTCAGGGATCTTATTTAAAGCTTCTTTTAAACCTTTTTCATTGCGGGCCATGCCGCATTTATTCCATAACAAATGCCCCAATTCACGATGAAACTCATCGACGGTGGTTTTGCCCTTAACAGATAACAATCTTTTAATTTTATCAGAAACCTGTATTTCGGCATCTTTAAATTCACTGCGATGGATTATTTCTTCGCCAGCGGGTTTGACCCCCGCCAGATAATTAGCCATTGTGTAAGGCAGAACAAAATATCCGTCAGCCAAGCCCTGCATCAAGGCGGAGGCCCCCAAACGGTTAGCGCCATGGTCAGAAAAATTAGCTTCCCCGATAACAAAAAGCCCGGGCAAATTACTCATCAAATTATAATCTACCCATAAGCCGCCCATGGTGTAGTGCGCCGCAGGATAGATCATCATGGGGGTTTGATAAGGATCTTCACCTGTTATTTTAGCATACATATCAAGTAAATTGCCGTAACGGTCTTTGATAACTTGTTTACCTAATTGCGCGATCGATTCTTTTAAATCTAAATAGACTGCCATTCCTGTATCGCCTACTCCATGATGCGTATCACATTGCTCTTTGGCATTGCGTGAGGCAATATCTCGCGGTACCAAATTGCCGAAAGCCGGATATTTACGTTCGAGAAAATAATCACGTTCTTGCAAAGGGATTTCATTGGGGAGCCTCGTGTCTTTAATTTTTTTGGGCACCCACACCCTGCCGTCATTTCGTAAAGATTCACTCATCAAGGTCAGCTTGGATTGATAGTTACCGTGGAGGGGAATGCAGGTCGGATGAATTTGGGTATAACAGGGGTTCGCAAAAAAAGCGCCTTTTTTATGCGCTCGCCAGGTAGCTGTGACGTTACATCCCTTGGCATTAGTGGAAAGATAAAAAACATTACCATAACCGCCGGTTGCCAAAACCACAGCGTCAGCAGAATAAGACTCTATTTTTCCTGAGAGCAGATTGCGCACCACAATACCGCGGGCGATACCGTCGATGACAACCAGGTCAAGCATTTCGGTACGGGGGTGTAAGAAAACATTATTCTTAGCAACTTCTTTCATCAAAGCCTGATAGGCACCCAATAAAAGCTGTTGGCCGGTCTGGCCTCTGGCATAAAAGGTGCGGGACACTTGGGCTCCACCGAAGGAACGGTTATCCAGATAACCGCTATACTCACGGGCAAAAGGGACGCCTTGGGCTACACACTGATCGATGATATTATTACTGACCTCTGCCAGACGGTAAACGTTAGCTTCACGCGAACGAAAATCCCCGCCTTTGATAGTGTCATAAAACAGGCGACGGACACTATCCCCGTCATTGGGATAATTTTTAGCGGCATTAATTCCGCCTTGAGCGGCAATAGAATGTGCCCGGCGTGCCGAGTCTTGAAAGCAAAAAGATTCAACCTGATAGCCCATTTCAGCCAAGGAAGCGGCTGATGAAGCTCCGGCTAATCCTGTGCCTACTACAATAATCTTGTATTTACGCCGGTTAGAGGGATTGACCAATTTGTTGTTAAACTTGTGCGAGGTCCACTTGTCCTGCAGCAAGCCAGATGGAATTTTGGAGTCTAGTGTCATGGGCGGCTCAAAATATAAACATAGATTGGAATAGAACTAAAACCAAGGATCATCAGTAAAGCAAAATAGTCGCTGATCATTTTAATGACAGACGCCCATTTAGGGCGAAAACCGCTGGTTTGCACCAAGCTTTGAACACCATGACATAGGTGTAATCCCAAAAAACATATAAAAAAGATGTAAAGAAGATCGTAGACCGGGTCTTTAAATGAATTAAACACTATGCCGTATAGTCCATAACTTCGACCGTGCAGGAAACTGCGCACCCCATGCTGATTGGCGAAGGCAAAGTCGATAATATGAAAAATCACGAATACAAAAATGTAAAGACCGCTATAGGGCATAATGGATTCGGCCATAGAACGGTTTCCAACCGATTTTTGCATACTGTAGCGTTTATGACCGCCCCGGGCTTTGATATTCTCAATAACGACAAGACAAGTAAATGTGATGTGAATTACAAAAATAATAAAAAGCAGCGTACGCGGCAGCAACAAGAGAGGCCCTACGCTATGTAATTTATGCGCATAAGAATTAAAAACTCCGGGGCCGGCATAAATAAATAAATTGCCCCCTAAATGAGTAAATATAAAAAAGATTAGTAAAAGACCGGTGAAGGCAACTACTTGTTTTTTAAATATGGAGGAGTTTGAAAACACAGTGTCATTATAATAAAATTTCTAATAATCCCAAGCTAAATTTTAAGACTTCCTATGGAGATGATTTTTGATAGATGCCGACCAATTTAGTCTCGCTTATGATATGGCCCTTTATGGCGCGTTCAACCTCATTAAGAGTGGGGCCTTCATTGATGATCAAAAAAGTATTAAGGGCAAAGAGACGGAAAATGTAGTGATGCGGACGTTCATTCGGCGGGCATGGACCGCCATAGGCATATTTCCCAAAATCATTAAGACCTTCGGTGCCGGGATTGGTATTTTTTATGATGTCTGTCATGTTGGGAGAAATATTATAAACGACCCAATGAGACCATGTCCCCTCAGGAGCATCCGGGTCAGAAACGGTCAATACCAGGCTTTTGGCCGCAGATGGAACATTTTTAAATGTCAGGGGCGGATTAACATCTCCCCCTTCGCAGGTGTACTGTTTGGGAATATCGCCATTGTTGCTAAATGACGGCGAAATGAGTTGAAAATTGTTCCCCTGTGCAGAACTCGGGGTTGCTAATGCAGGTAGTAAAAGCCCGATAAAAATGCATGCGAAAGGTTTCATCGATCAGTTTCTCCTTTAAGTGTAGTCATAAGCTTATTGAAGAAAGTATCAATATCGCTTTCAACTTCTAGAATAATATTATACATATTTAATCCTATTTTTGAATGATTGACTACAACTATTTTACCCGGCACAAATTGAGGAAGACTGGCGGCCGGATATACCACACAGGAGGTGCCCAGCACAAAAAATAAATCAGCGTTTTGTGCCAATTCCAAAGATTGCGGGTAGTATTTGACATCTTCACCAAAAAAAACAATGTCGGGCTTGATAATTCCACGGCAGGAGCAATGTGCTATCTGGTGGCGCAATACCATTGTTTTAAGATCGGAATAGTCATAAATTTTTCGGCATTTAAGACAATGGCTGGCTAGAAAATTACCATGCATATCCATCACATTTTTTGAACCTGCTTTTTGGTGCAACCCATCGATATTTTGAGTAATGACAGCTTTGAGGTGGCCTGAATTTTCAAGTGCAGCTAAAGCGTAATGGGTTGCAGTCGGCCTGATTTTGGCTTCAAGGGATATAAAATCATACGCAAATTCATAAAAAGGCTTAGGGTCTTTTAAGAAATAAGTGATATCAAATATTTTCTCGGGGTCATACAGACGACTGGTGTAAAGCCCCTGGGGCCCGCGAAAATCAGGAATGCCCGCATTGGTGGACACGCCGGCACCCGTTAAAACAACGGTATGACGGGAACGACGGATCAATTCAGCACATTGGGTTATTGGATCTTTGGGCATCAAAAGAGAAACATAATCATCCTTATTGCGTTTTAATATGAGAAATAATTTCTTTGAACTTAGGATGGTCGGCAGATTTCAATAATTCACATATAGCCATTTCAGTGGTGGTAATAATGATCCCTTCGTCGCGCATGCGGGCTATGGCTAACTGATGGTCAAAGGCTTGACGCGACGAGACTGCATCAGCCACCAAATGCACCTGATAACCGTGGCTTTGTAGATCCTGTACGGTCTGATAGATGCATACATGGGTTTCAATGCCTGTTATCAAAACCTGACGTCTGTGGATTTTTTGAAGTTCACAGACATATTCGGGGCAAGCGTAACAGCTGAAGCTTCGTTTATGAATGGGTTTAAAGTTATGGGATAATAAGTTTCGTATGGATTCGACGCTCTCCCCTATTTTGTCAGGCGCCTGTTCAGTCCATAGGATAGGCAAGGCAAAAGCTTGTGAGGCTTTAATGATATGTTGGATACGAGTCAAAATCTTTCCATGCTCGTGCACATGAGCGGCAAGTCTTCCTTGCATATCAATAACAGTTAAGACCGTTTGGTCGGCATTTAACATAAATGAACAATTAACTTTTTAATTCAATGCCCACAGGGCAATGATCTGAACCCATCACTTCTTTTAATATAAAGGCATTTATGAGTTTGGGCAATAAATTTTCCGTGACAAAGAAATAGTCAATACGCCAGCCGACATCCCGGGCACGGGCAGCAGTATAATAATCCCACCAGGTATAGTGCCCCCCTTCTTTTGTAAAGTGACGGAAAGTGTCCACATACCCGCATCGGATAAATTTACTGACCCATTCCCTTTCTTCAGGAAGAAATCCGGTATTCTTAACATTTTCTTTAGGGCGCGCCAGATCAATTTCAGTATGGGCTGTATTAACATCTCCGGTAACAATTATTTTTCTGCCTAATTTACGTAATTTTTCGGCCTTTTCCAAAAAGGCATCATAAAATCTCATTTTAAAAGGGACCCTTTTATTGCCTGCTCCTCCGTTAGGATAATAAATATTAAATAAAACGAAATCCTTATAATCCGCCATGAGCGTGCGTCCCTCGGAATCAAATTCTTTGATACCTAAGCCTTCGTTTAAAGACCTAGGTTTAATTTTGCTATAAATACACACACCGCTATAACCCTTTTTTTCGGCCGAGGCCCAGTAAGAATGATAGCCTGCAGGTTTAATTAAATTTTCGGTTAATTGCTGCGGATGGGCTTTGGTCTCTTGCAGGCAAATGATATCCGGGGATTCTTTGAAAAGCCATTCCAAAAACCCCTTTTTTTCAATGGCACGTATGCCGTTGACATTCCATGATAATATTTTCATAGTTAATATATTTTTACCGGTACTCGTTGGGCTTGCCAATGACCCGGAGTTTTATCAAAAACGCCCGCAACACGGTATCCACAAAATTTACATTCATTATCCCGCAAATTATACTCACCTAAAACAAACCAATCACGCTCAATCAATAATTTCTTACAAGATGGGCAATAGGTGCTTGAGCCGGCTGCATCATGCACGTTACCAGTATAAACATAATGAAGACCCTGAGCCAATGCAATAGCACGGGCTTCTTGCAGGGTTTTCATAGGGGTATGAGAACAATCCAGCATTTTATAATCCGGATGAAAGGCTGTAAAATGTACAGGCACGTCATTGCCTAGATGGTCAGCAATCCATTGGCACATATCTTTTGTTTCCCGGTAAGCGTCATTAACGCCCGGGATCATCAAATTAGTAATTTCAAACCATACCTTAGTTTTATTTTTTAAATATTCCAGGGTATCTAAAACGGGCTGTAAATGACCTAAAGAAACTTTACTGTAAAAGTCTTCCGTGAAAGCTTTAAGATCCACATTCGCGGCATCCATATGATCATAGAATTCTCCCCTAGCCTGAGGGGTTATGTAACCTGCGGTAACAGCAATGGTCTTAATCCCTAATTTGTGGCATTCGATGGCTGTGTCTATGGCATATTCTGCAAATATCACCGGATCATTGTATGTAAAGGCTATGCTCTTGACATTCAATCGGTGTGCGGTTTGAGCAATAGCTTGTGGACTTGCCTGATCATTTAAGCGTTCAATTTCTTTAGATTTACTAATATCCCAATTTTGACAAAATTTACAGCCTAGATTGCATCCGGCAGTGCCAAAGGATAACGTTGGTGTACCCGGAAGAAAATGGTTAAGTGGTTTTTTTTCGACCGGATCAAGGCAGAATCCGCTGGAGCGGCCGTAGGTGGTCAGTATTAATTGGTTATTGATATTTTGCCGGACAAAACAGAATCCCCTCTGGCCTTCGCTGAGAGTGCAATAGCGTGGGCAAAGATGGCATTGCAGTCTGCCATCTTCGGTTTTGTTCCAATAACGCCCCAAGGTAGGCATAAAATTTAGGATATGTTCTTAAACTTTTCCGGTGATATGATGCCGATGGAAACAACCATTTTGAGCGCTTCTTCAACTGTCCAGCCGCAATCTAGAATTTGGGAAGGCTTAACAATAAAAACAATTCCTGTTAATGGATGTGGGGCTGAAGGTACAAATACGCGTAACAATTCTTCACCATTTTGGTCTTTTATGTTACCTGTTATAAAACCTAACATCCATCCGTTATCGTTAAATGTCTTGACTAGAACAGCTTTTTTAAAAGCTTGTTTTTGGGAACCAGCGTCAGAAAGGGTGTCAGAGAGCTGTTTGCCGATCCCATATATAAAATTGATGATAGGAATTCGTTCTGCGACAGAATGAATGAATTTAAGGATCTGACGGCCTAAAACATTGCTAAATATTAAACCGATAAAATATAAGCTAAGCAGAAGCAATAAGATGCCTAAACCGGGAATTTGATGTTTATCAATGAACGTGGGAAGGTGTTCGAGTATTTGTTTGTCAATAAATTTACGTAAAAACCATATCGCAATAAAACACAAAAAGAGCGGGATCACAGCAAGAAGGCCGCGCAGGATGTATCTTCCTAAATGGATAAATATTTTTTTCATAAGTGAGTTATATTAACATAAAATCATCTTCTTTCCATTAAAAATGCATTAATGGCCTGTTTATTTTATCCGCAATGTCAGTAAAATCACATTGACTTTAAACTTGCCTAGGATAAGATAACTTCATATGAAACGTAAGCCTATTACACCTAATTTTAATACCCCGCCTGAAAAGTTTTCTAAAGAAGAACTTAATAAGCTTGCTGCGGGTTCTATTGCCGGGAATGTCCGTGCCGATTTTGCTGATTTAAGCCGCGATGATACCAGCTGGGAATGCGAACAATTGGCTAAATCTCACGGTGTTTATCTTGAATTTAACCGTGATAAAGAAGCTATCGGTGTAAAAGAGTGGATTTATATGCTGCGCATCAGCATACCCGGCGGAGGCCCATTGACGCGCCAGCAATATAATCTCGTCGATGATTTGGCCGAAAAATATACCAAGGATCCTGACGGCCATCCCTCCATTCGCCTGACTAACCGACAGAACATTCAATTTCATTGGGTTAAAAAACACAATGTACCTATTTTGATCAAATCTTTAGCTGAATCAGGACTTAATACGCTTAACGGCTGCGGGGATAATACACGTAATGTTATGGGCTGTCCGATAGATCGTTTTTCTGATGTGATCAATACCAACGCCCTGTCCCAAAAATGCGGGGCCTATTTTCAATTGCCAGTGGAACCTTTTATTTCAGTTTGGCAAATCGATCCTCATAAAATCCGCAAACCCACAGAATCGTTTAAGTACGGCAAGAATTTGCTTAATCGCAAATTCAAGATCGGTTTTGCTTCTGTTCATAAGGATATCAACGGTCATTTGGTTCCTGATAACTGTGCGGAAGTTTTAAGCGATGATCTGGGAGTGGTCCCTGTTATCAAAAATGATAAAATAGTTAAATTTCAGATTTATGTCGGCGGAGGGCAAGGGGAGCGTAACGGCAAGCCTTCCATGGCCTGTTTCGGCCAACCCTTAGCCCAAGTGGATGAAAATAATTTGTTTCAAGTGCTTGACGCGATCATTCGTGTTCATCAGCATTGGGGTGACCGTGAGAATCGTATTTGGGCTCGGGTCAAATTTGTAATTAAAAAGATGGGCGTTGCATGGTATCGAGAAGAGGTTGAGAAAATCCTTGGGGTCAAATTAGATTTGCCCGATCCTTATCTGGACCCCGGGGCACGTCATTTGCATCATGGGTGGATCAAACAGCCGGTTGATCATTTATGGGCCTTTGGCCTGTTTATTGAAAATGGCCGTATTATAGACAGTTCCCCCAATGGGCGGTTAAAATCCCTATGCAAACATTTGATGAATTCTTATCCTGTTGATTTTTTAATCACTCCTAATCAGGATGCTTTGTTTGTCAATTTGCCTGAATCTATGAAAGCTCTGTTTGAAGCTGATCTTAAAAAATTCGGATTTGGAGAGCGCAATGGCAAGGGTTATTCTAACCTCAGGCTGCATTCCGGAGCTTGTGTAGGCCGTAATACATGTCGTTTGGCGTATACTGATTCGGAAAAATTTGAACCCCTTTTAATTGATCAGTTAGAGTCCATGGGCTGGGGGGATTTAAAAGAGTCTATAGGGATAACCGGCTGTGAACGTCAATGTTTCCGGCCTGCCACCAAGACCTTTGGTTTGATTGGTTCCGGTTTTAATCGTTATCAGTTAAAATTAATGGGCAGCGAAGATGCGCGTCATCAGGGCTTGCCTATACTATCAGCTGATGGGGACAATATTTATCTCAAGTCAATCCCCCGCGAACGTGTGGCTCAAGTTATTGACACATTGCTTAAATATTGGAAAGCTCATGCCAAACCAGATGAAAGTGTCGGATATTTTCATCGGCGTGTTGGGATGGAATCTATAATAACGCATCTTAAGCAAAACCCAGTTACAGCTGACTTAATGGCTAAAACTATTAGCGCCGATTGTATTGTTGATTAAAAAAAAGGAACGTCTCCAACTTTTACATTGAAGACGTCCTTGTTTTTTAATAAGTTAAAAACTTTTATCTCTTACTTTTTATCAGATTCTAAACCTTCTTTGATCTCCCGTATGGCTTCATCAATGGCGGCAATGGCTTTAACGCGATGTCCGGCATAATCGTGGGCAGCTTTTTCCAAATCACTTTTAGCGCCTTTGAGTTTACGCAAAGCCGCATGCATTTCCGGATGGCGCTCATGATGGGCGGCTGCGGCATGGGTTGGCGTTGACGGCGCTGGTGTTGCCGCTGTCGGAGCTTGGGCAAAACTGACACCTGCTAAAAGGAAACTGCCGAACAAAAACATAACAAAAACTTTTTTCATACGAGTCTCTCCTTCTTGACCCTGTTGCTAATAAAAGAACAGGTTTATGTTAAAAATTTAATAATGAAGTATATCTTATAGATTATTAGATTAAGATTAAAGTAATATTAAAAAAATCTTATTATTAAATCGACCAGACATCAAATTTCATATTCCGATACCAGAACGACGGCATTGAGCAAAAGATCTACGATTTTATTAACAGCGGCATCAGATTCCTCATTTTCTACCAGCATTAAGTCTACGCTTTCAGGGTTAAAACGGCTATCTTCTCCGACACAAACAACCAAGGTACGGTTGGGGTTATTGAGTTTTTTGATCATCGCCAGCTCATAGTGGTCGATATCGGTGATACTGGTGATCAAGATAAGCCCGGCATCTGTCATTAAATGAGCTAACTCTCCTAAATGAATAAGGGCATCGTATTTACTTAATACTTTATCTTTTGAATCCTGAGTTGCTAAAACCAAACGATTTGAGACCCCTAAGAAATAGACATTTTTCCCTAAATTAAACAAAGCTTCTTCAAGCGCTTTGGCGATCCGTTGTTTGCCTGTATCAATCTTTCCGGCTATGACTATAAGGGCAGATTTATGCTGATATTTATGGGCACGCAGTTGAGGGGTAATCTGCGAACGTTCCCAGTTATAATCCCGTTTTTGTATATGCGTTTTTAAATTAGAATCAGTGTCAAAAATAGGCGCCAAAATAATCCCCCCTCCGGCAATCTCATAATTATCTACCAGAACAAAACGTCCGGTCGGGGCACTATCAACGACTACATCAAAGGCAATCGGCTTCAAAGTCTCAAATATGATTTCCCCTACCTCATAACGATCTACGTGGGGTTCACGGCTGGAAGCTAAATCTGATGCATCAAGGACTTGTACAATATCAGATACGATGACTGGAACCTGCTGGGTTAAGATTTTTAATTTGTAGGTTTTATCCTTGATCAAAGGTTGCTTGCCCATCCAAAATATATTCGCACGGAATTTATTCGTGACATGCGGTAACTTTTCTGAAGACTTGCAGAGAATTTCTCCCGGACGGATATAAATTTCGGTATCATAAGTAAATCCTATGCTCTCTTGGGCAAAAGCTTCCCTGCGTGCGGGGCCATTAAAATATTCTACTGATTTAATACGATTTTTCTTGCCAGAAGGTAAAAAAACAATATCATCTCCGACTTTAATAGAGCCACACTCGACCCTGCCTGCGACGATTCGACGTTCATCACCGTCTTCGGTAAATTTATAAATATCCTGTACCGGCATACGAAATGGCAACTGATCAAGAGGGGCCTCTTTTTTAAAACTATCAAGGACGTCTAAAACAGTGCCTCCTTTGTGCCAAGGCATATTTTTAGAACCCGAGATCATATTATCACCATGAAAAGCGGCGATAGGTATAAATGATTTGGGCACAAGATCGATTTCAGCCAAAAATTGACTATAGTCTGTTTTGATCTTTTCAAACACTTTTTGATCATAACCGACCAGATCCATTTTGTTGACTAAAACCGCGATATTTTTAATGCCTAAAAAACGCATCATGTAACCATGGCGTTTAGAATTTTCCTTAATGCCTTCATGAGCGTCGATTAATAATAATGCTGCTTCGGCGCGCGCGGCACCTGAGATCATGTTCTTTAAGAATTCGATATGACCGGGAGCATCAATAATAATGTAATCGCGCTTAGAAGATTTAAAGAACGAGCGCGCGGTATCTATGGTAATGCCCTGTGCCTGCTCATCTTTGAGAGCATCCAGTAAAAAGGCATATTCAAATGGTTTGGCATTTTGTTTGCATTGCTGCTGGACAGCTTCTAGCTTGCCATCCGGCAAAGAGCCGGTATCTGCTAAAAGTCGGCCGACTAAAGTGCTTTTACCATGGTCCACATGGCCAACAATAACCACATTCATCCCTTCACGTTCTATGACCATCACATATATCCTTCTCTGCGTAATTTTTCCAGGCCGCCGCCATCCTCTTTGTCCTGCGCGCGTCCCGATCGTTCAGCTATGTTTTTAAATTTACCTTCCCGTAATTCTTTGACTATATCAGACACATTCCGGGCACTGGAATGAACCGGTGTCGTGCAAGGATAGCAACCCAGTGACCGGTATCGTTTACCCTCACCCTGGTCAAAATACAATTTAGTAATGGGAATATTCTCACGCTCGATATATTCCCAAATGTTTAACTCTGTCCAGTCAAGTAAGGGATGAATGCGTATGTGCGTGCCCGGCGCGAAATCAGTCTTAAACTGGTTCCAAAGTTCAGGGGGTTGGTCGCCGACATCCCAGTCGCTGTTCCTGTCACGCGGAGAGAAATAACGTTCTTTGGAACGTGATCCTTCCTCATCAGCCCGAGCCCCTACGATAACACCGATATAAGGTTCGGTATTAGTGTCTTGTTCGTATTGGCCGGTTTTATGATTAAGCCGCAAGCGGGGCCATGCTCCCGACAAAGTGTTTTTTAAGGCATCCGATTTAAGCGCCTTACAGCAGCTGATTCGGTCGACTGTCCCATCAGGATAAGAGCGCTTGTCTTTTAAGGCTTGGGTGTTCTGTCCTACAATCATGTTCAATTTAAATTGTAAGGCTAACTCATCACGGTATTTAATCATTTCAGGGATTTTATAGCTGGTATCTATGTGCACTAAAGAAAACGGCACATGCCCAAAAAATGCCTTTCGCGCCAGCCATAACAGCACGGTTGAATCCTTACCGATCGACCATAACATGACCAATGATTTAAATTCCCGGTAGGCTTCTCGTAAGATATATACGCTTTGAGACTCTAAAGTGTCTAATTTGTCTATTGTTTTTCCCATATTAGGGCCTTTTCGGATTGTTGTGCAGACCGCATTCCTTCTGGTTAGGATTTTCCCACCACCAGCGTCCGGCACGGATATCTTCCCCGGGCTTAATGGCACGGGTGCATGGTGCGCATCCGATGGAAATGAACCCAAGGGCGTGTAAAGGATTGATATCAACATTATTGATCTTGATGTAATCCCGGACTTGATCTAATGACCAGTTATAAAGGGGATTAAATTTTATCTTATTGTTGCTTTCGTCCCACTCTACGGCCTCAAGCTTTCCCCGAGTGGGGGCCTGGTCACGGCGAAGCCCGACCATCCAGGCATCCACATTCTTTAAGGCTCTCTGCAGGGGCTCGACCTTTCGGACACGGCAACAAAATTTACGATTCTCAATGCTTTCATAAAACAAATTAATGCCCCGGGTATTGACCATTTGTTCAACAGCCTGATTGTCAGGGTAATAAGTCTTAAAATTCAAGTGGGCATATTTGGCTTTATTTTTGGCCATGAGTGTGTACGCTTCTGGATATAAACGTCCGGTGTCCAAAGTAAAGATTTCGATGGCCGGCGCTATTTTGGCCACCATATCCGTAATAACCTGGTCTTCTTCCCCAAGACTGGTGGCAAAATTGATTTTTGCGCCAAATTCATCATACGCCATCTTGATCATATTTAGAGGGTCAAGACTATGCGCCAGGTTATTGAGTTGGGAAACATCGCGAATACTCATGATGATCGGGCTCCTTGAACGAATTCATGGATCTTCTCCTTAATGAAATCTCGGGCCAATTTTGCTCTAGCTGGAGCGCGTCCTTGAGAATTGATAGATACTACCAGATCTTCTTCGACCATAACTGCCGGGGATATAAAGGAGCAGGCATCAATATCGTCTGCTGTGTTGCATAAAATGCCTAGTTTTTTGGCATCATGACTGATCGCTCGGTTTATTCTTTTATCAGAAGTGCACGCATAAACAAGACTTGCTTGTTTAAGGAATTTCTTGTCATAGGATGATTCTAAAAAATGGACCGATAATGCTTTAATTTCAGGAATAATTCTTTTTGAAATAACAGTCACATGTGCACCAAAAAGAATAATGGTTTTTAATTTTTGAAAAGCGACCTTCCCTCCTCCTATGACAACGACCGGCTTGTCTTTGACATCAATGGCAAGGGGAAGAAAGCGCATAGGGCGTTTTTGTCTAAAGCTTTTCTCAATCATGGCCGGAATCCTTAATAATAAAAATGGCCGGAGCAATAATGCCCCTTTTTTTGACAGCCGATGACACATCTTTGAGTCGTGTTATCGCAACTTTTTGATTCGACCTGCCTGCATTTGAAATGGCTGTTATAGAAGTATTTGGCGATTTTCCGGCTTTTATTAGTTTTAAAGCGATTTTAGAAATATTTTTGACAGCCATGTATAACACAATCGTGTTATGTTTTGAAATATTCTTCCAATCGATCACAGGACTGATTTTTTCTTCTGCTTCATGTCCGGTGACAAAAACAACACTTGAGCCGCTTATACGGTCAGTTAAGGGGATATTAAAAAATGCCGCACCAAACTGAGCCGCTGAAACGCCCGGGACAATTTCAAATTCGATCCCGTTATGACCGAGGGCTTCGAGCTCTTCAGTAATACGTCCGAAAATAAGCGGGTCTCCATTCTTGAGCCGGGCAACTATTTTTCCTTCCTTGGCTTTAGAAACTATCAAGCTGTTGATCTTGAGCTGTGAACGGCGGGCATCAGCGCCATGGATCTTTCCCAAATCACGACAATTAAAGAGCTGGGCACCCTGCTTTACTTCAGAAAGCAAATCCTTATCCGTTAGATAATCATAGATGATAACATCAGCCTGACGTAAAAGCGCTAAACCTTTGACCGTGATCAAGTCTTTTCCTGCCGGTCCGGCACCGATTAAGTAGACTTTACCTTTTTTCATACGCGATATTCAGCAAACGTCTGTAGGGTATAGCAAATAACACTGCTTCATTGAAAAGTTTTATAATGTTATCATGAAATGAGATTTGCTCAACTTCTATTTAATTAGTTTGCTAATAATTCTGGTAGTGCCAGACGGCATAGGATATTTAATGAAATTAATGGGTTTGACCCACCTATGCGTTGAATCGGTCTTAGGCGGACTGCCTGTTTTACAATCGAACACAGATAAATGTGCTTTAAATTGGGTGTAAAAATGATTTACGTCAAATAGATGCCTCGCTGATATTAATTTGATCCCTAACTCTTCTTTGATTTCTCGAATAAGCGCTTGTTTTTTTGACTCACCCGCTCGAATTTTACCGCCCGGGAACTCCCATAAATCCGCGAGCAGTCCGCTAGAGGGACGTTTTTGAATATAATAAAAATCGTTGTTTTTGATGATGGCGATAACAGCATGAACGTCCTTGATGATCTTACTTTTGCGTTGAGGGATAGTATGTTGCTTATTTTCTTTGTGAGAATGGCAATACTTATCTTGCGGACATGACTTACAATCAGGATCTTTGACGCGGCAAACTAATGCGCCTAATTCCATTAAGGCCTGATTAAAATCGCCCGCGCCTTTAGGGGGCAGAACTTTAAGCAAAAATTGATTAATTATTGGATCTTGCTTTGTATCGGCTTGACCCGGCAATGCCAATAAGCGCATAACTAGCCGCCGGACATTGGCATCAATAATCGTTAAAGGCATATTGTAAGCAATACTTAAAACTGAACCTGTGGTGTAAGGGCCAAAGCCCGGCAATGAGCGAACGTTTATGGGATTTTTGGGGATTTGACCATTATAATTTTTAATAATAAGAAGAGCCGCTTTATGCAGATTTTTAGCACGATTATAATACCCCAAACCCTCCCAGAGCTTTAGCACTCTTTGCAGGGGCGCTTGAGCTAAATCATGGACCGTCGGAAAAGTTTTGATCCATTTTTTATAATAAGGAATGACCGCATTAATCGTAGTTTGCTGGAGCATGACTTCGGAAATCCATATTTTATATGGATCTTTGGTGTGGCGCCATGGGAGGTCGCGCTTATTTTTGACGTACCAGCACATTAAATCACGGGAGAAATATTTAAGCATGACGGATCAGATTAATAAATAATGTTCAAAGGATGAGCAGACCGTGAGACTTGAACTTCAGCCGCAAAAGAAAAAGGCAGGCATACATGTGAACCGTCTACAAAAACAGCTCCCTCTCTCATTAAAGAAGTCGCTGTAATTGTTTGATGCGGTTTTAGCACACCACCATTAAGGATGTAACTAAGATTACGTCCATGATAAAGTTCTCGCGGCTTATACTGAAAGGCTTGCGCCTTCTGAGGCAGGATTTTGCCGCCGGCTGAACAAATTCCTCCCGTGGAACCGGCGGCTGTCGCAATCCAAATGCCTGAAGATCTTTGTTCTTCTTTTATTTTCCCAACGGTCAGGTAATAACGGCTCATGGCCGCAGGATTTTGATGGCAAATCAGAATATCGTTAAGCACGTTGATGGGACGGGTTGAATCGTTAAAAGATAATCTTAGGCGGCTGAATTTCTTGATATCTGCAGAACGTCTTAAAATTTTATCCAAGAGGGATTCAAAATTCTTAGGATTGCCGGAACAAAAACGACCGACACTCCATGCGGGATCTGAGTTGATCCCCCAGATGGTTTGGTGGACCAGATGGCGGGCCGCTTCCAAAAAAGTACCGTCTCCGCCAAGGGTGATGATCAAGTCATAACGGTTATAATCAATAGAAGTACCGCGGCAGGCCTTGGCGAATTTTAATTTCCTGTTTTTCAAGATTTTCTCAACATGAGACAGGCTCCAAAAATGATTATCGTGAGTATTGCGAAAACGCCTGATCTGGCTGTCATCTAACATCCCTTTTAGCTGGGCCAATCTGCGGCGGTCGCTTAAAAAATATCCGGCATAGGTGCTGTTTTTATAAAATAGAAGGATTTTCATATTATGATTTGATAAGCTTCACCTTGGTTCTGATCTCCTTATAGGAAGAAAATACGGCATCGGCCTCTTTTAAATAAGAACGAGGCAGAGATGTTTCCAGGGCCAGACAGAAAAGTCCAGCTGCCCGGGCTGAACGGATGCCAAACGGGGCATTTTCAAAGACAATGGCATCAGCAGGTTTAATTTTTAATTTTTGTAAGGCCTTTAAATATGGTTCCGGATGAGGTTTGCCATTTTGCACATCACAACCGCATACGGTTGCGGTAAAACAATCCCATAGATCAGGTGGAAGAAGTTTTTTCGCTTCTGTCCGTGATGTGCCGGTCACTAGGCCAAGAACAAAACCCCGGTTTTTAAGATTTTTGATAAATCCCCTGCTTCCGGCAATAAATTTTTGTTGGAATATTTTTTTAAACAGATCCTCTTTCATTTTGAGGATTTTTCGGCCGACACGATCAGTATAAATCTTCTTTTTCTCATGAAAAATTTCTCGTACACTGTCAATGCCCTTTTGTCCTTCACGCTTGTAAATATCTTCATGGCTCACGGTAATGCCTTCGCAGGCAAATACAGCCTCCCATGCCTGAAAGTGGTAAGGCATGGTATCTGTGATGACACCATCCATGTCAAAAATAATCGTAGAAATTTTAAAATGCATGGGGACTGAGTTTTTGGGACTCTTACTGGCGCTGAAAATCACGCCGTTCCTGATCGAGCTCTCTTTTTTCATTACGTACTGCCCGATCAAGTTCCTTTTGGCGATCTGCTTCAGCTTTCTTCTCAGCTCTGGCTTCAGCTTCTTCCTGTCTTAGTTTAGCTTTCTCTGCACGCGCATCTGTCAATTTTTGGCGCTTGAGTTCTTTTTCTTTTTGCGCTTTGGCCCTAGCATCCGCTTTTTCTTGTTTTTGCTGGGCGATTAGATCTTTTTTATATTGAATCAGAAAACTTCTACGCTCTTCATACGTAGAATCTTCCCAATCTTTTTTGTATTCATTACCAAATGTAAAACGCACAAAAAAGGGGGCTTTGTTAAGGTCAGGGCCATATTCATTTTGCAGCTTAGCGTCACTTGCTTTAGCAAAACAAATGGTTGACAATAGCAACATCAAAATCAGAGTATTTAATAAATTTTTAACCATAGCCTATACTCCCAAGATAAGTATATCATAAAAATATTTCTTACGGTATTGCAAGGCTGTGGCTCTTAAAGGCATTCATTTAATCTGAGAGCGGATGCTTTTGAAGAATGCCTTGTCTTTAGGATGGGTCAATAAATTTTCGACCTGATCACAATCAACCCAGCGGGCCTGGGGATTCGAGGGATCTCTTGGGGCTAGATCATTTTGACGGGTCTTAAATAAAAAGAAACAGATCACCTTCCATTCCTTTTTATCTTCACCTCCACTTATACCGATCTTATAACGGCCATAGACTCCGAGCATCTGAATAAAATGAAGAGCACCCACGCCTGATTCTTCCATGATCTCGCGACTTGCTGTCTCCAGAGGATCTTCACCGGCCTCCACATGCCCTTTAGGCAAAGACCATGTCCTTGAGTTTTGATTAACCAGCAAAACCTGGCCTTGAGGATTTATAACTACCCCACCAGTTGAGACAGTAACTTTACTTTGTATAGGTTCCATGATCGGCTCCATAGAAATTCTTTCCGATTTCAATGGGGGCTATCCCTTTTTGAATACGCTGATGATTGGCGTCTCTTAAAGAATAAACACACCCGCAATATTCCTGTTTATAAAATCTCTCGCGTTTGGCAATAGTATACATACGTTCAGAACCGCCGTATTTGCGCCAGTTATGGGTCCAATAAACCATATGCGGATAACGGCTGGCGGCATGCTGGCCACAACTATTGACTTGATCTAAGTCTTTCCATCTTGACATTCCAAGGGACGATGTGATCACGTCAAAACCATGCTCGTGGGCATAAAGCGCCGTACGTTCAAAGCGCATATCAAAACATCTGCCGCAACGTGAAGATCGCTCACCTTCAAACTCCAATCCCTCAACACGGTTAAACCAGCTTGATGTATCATAGTCCCCATCCACAAAAGGTACATTCATTTTATTGGCATAAGAAATATTTTCATTCTTGCGTATTTCATACTCTTGGCGAGGATGCGTATTAGGATTATAAAAGAAGATTGTAAAGTCGATACCAGATGCGCTCATCATTTCCATCAATTCACCCGAGCACGGGGCACAGCAGGAGTGCAAAAGTATTTTTTTTGAATTATTTGGCGGTTTTAACGGTTGGGGAATAAATTTATCTGGCATAAAAAAATAGGCCTGGTTTTGCAACCAGGCCTTGGAGTATTCATTTGATTTATGCTGCTTTGGTAACATTCACGGCTTGCTCTCCCTTAGGGCCTTGCTGAATATCAAATTCAACTTCCTGGCCTTCTTCTAAGGTCCTATAGCCGTCTGATTTGATCGCGGTGTGGTGAACAAAAACATCTTTTCCATTTTCAGGGGTGATGAATCCATAACCTTTTTGATTATTGAACCATTTGACTTTACCTTTTGCCATTACTTTGTTCCTCCTTCTTGTTACACTGCTTGTTCTTATTTATACTACTTGTTCTTATTTATACTACTTTTCCCAAGTATCTCGCAGATTTATTTAATTGTCAAATAATTCCTCTCAAAGGCTATTGGGAAACTGCCTGACTTTCGGCGGAAGGGTTATTGACTTCCGAAGGTTTATTTAAATACGCAGATAAAGCTTTCCATGTTTTACGCCCGACTTTCCCATCCGGTTTTAAACTGTTTTGGGACTGAAAAGCTTCTATAGCTTTTTTGGTCTTGGGGCCGATATTACCGTCGACTTTTCCGTCATAAAGACCGGCATTCTTCAAGGCCTGCTGGATCAATTTGGGTGTAGGCTTACTCAAAGCATCAGCGCCTGACGCCACAGGTTCAATCGCTTGGGCAGCGGCGGCCGCAGCGTTCTCAACCACCACGGGGACTGCATTGGTCACATCCACATTTTGGGCAGAATTATCAGTCACAGAAACAACATTCTCCGTGACCACTCCGTTAAGTTCAGCAGCTTCGTCTTTTTTCTTTTTGTTGCACCCGATCAATGTCGTTAGACCAAACACCACCACTAGCACCAGGACCAAGTTTTTCATAATTCTCCCTCAATCGATAATATTGTTAATAAAAATCTTTATACTTTTATCTTACTTCTGAATTTTTTAATGTCAATTCTCTTTAAATAAAAATTATGAACTAAAATTATTCAATAAATATCATTTTTAACCAAATATCTTTATCTAAGAATGAAATAAAAAAGGGCTATAGCATTTGCTATAGCCCTTTCAAATTACCGGTTTACTAAAAATTTTTAGATCAAGACATTGGCCTCATCCCAGGCGAATGTAGCTTCTTCTTCCTGTTGGGCCTTCTGATTTGATTCTTGATTATGTGGTCCGTTCATAGGAATACACCTCCTTAAAGCCCCCATGGGGAATTTTTCCCCTTATCTTGGGTTAGATTAGTAATTTCTAATATAACATGTTTTAGTTAAAAAGCTAGTACTTTTTTTTAGTAATTGAGATCATTTCGGAAACCTTGGTCATCTTCTCGCGAGGCTTACCTATACTTAGACCCATCATGATCTCATATGCATCTATTTTTTTCCAATCAATAAAGGTCACTGGAATGATTCCGCGCTCTTTGAGCAATGAAAGCAGGTCCTGAGTGTCGGTATTTTTACATACGGGAAGATCCTTAAGATCTTCGAGCAACGAATGGACCGTCTCTTGCGCGCGTAATTTGTTGGTACCTATAACGCCGCTGGCTCCACTGGCAATCCAACCACAGACATAAAAACCCCCGATGACCTGCTCGCCTTCTAAAATACGTCCTTGATGGTTAGGTATTATTCCCTTTTGATATAAAAATGGCACTCCCTCAATCGGCTCTCCAACATAGCCAATGCTGGTAAAAAAGGCCCCACAACCGATTTCCTCATATTGACCAATGCCATGCCCTTCCTTGTTGATCTCAAACCTGACTTTTTCGACCTTCGCGCCTCCTAAGATCTCTACAGGGGTTCTATTAAAATGCAAAACAAACCTTTTTTGGCGTGAAACATAAGGAAAAGACGTGAAAGATTTTAAAATACTAAAATTCTTCTGTCGTAAAGCATTAGCCGGACTTTCCAATTCCTTGGCAGAGACCGGGTCAAGTTCTAAATCTTTGGGATCAACAAAAGGGGAACAATCGGCTAATTGGGCCATTTCTTTAATCTCAGCTGGGGTAAAAGCCGCATAAAAAGCGCTACGGCGTCCATATACATGCACTTGTTCTATTTTACTTTCGGCCAAGGCATCTAAGGCATGCTGACAGATATCGGTATGAGCTAATTCTTCTTTAGTGCAGCATAAAATACGGGCAATATCAATAGCTACATTCCCCTGCCCCATAATAAGAGCTACTTTATTGGACAAGTCAAATTGACAGTCTTTAAATCTGGGATGGCCGTTATACCAGCCGATAAATTGGGAAGCCTTATAGTTTCCTATAAGATCCTCACCCTTAATACCTAAAGGCCTGTCTGTCTGGGCCCCTGTGCAAAAAATAATTGTATCATAAAATTCTTTTAGGCCAGAAACACTGATGTCATGGCCTATGTTAACGTTGCCAAAATACGAAAATCTATTGTCTGAAGCGGTTTGTTCGAAGATTTTGATGACATTTTTTATTTTTTGATGGTCAGGAGATACCCCGTATCGTACAAGACCAAAGGGCGCGGGCAATTTTTCAAACAGGTCCACCTTAACAGGTATGTCTTGTTTTAATAATGTTTCGGCTGTATAAAAACCGGCTGGGCCGGCTCCGACAACGGCAACACGTAATGGTCTTTGGGGGGAAAATGGGATACTCATAAATGGGGCATTAAAGTCACCGGCCACAATCCCAGAAAAATATTGGCGGCCACAGTTAGAACTAAAGTCATGACGAGAATGACAGAAGCATTAATCGGCTTTACAACATTTTCTTGGCTCAAATACATGGCTTTGACAATACGCAGATAATAAAAAAGCGCCACTACTGAATTAAACACGGCGATAAACGCCAAAAGATACATTTTTGCATGGACGATAACAGCTATGACAACGAATTTTGCCATAAATCCGGATAGGGGCGGAAGACCCGCAAGGGACAAAAGCGAAACGGCCATGATCAGTGCCGCAAGAGGATTCTGACGGGAAAGTCCCGCATATTGCCGGATATCTTCTCTTTGACATAAGATAACACTGCCGAATGCTCCCACATTCATGAAAACATAAATAAACAAATAAAAAACCATGGCTTTAAACCCTGCCGTACTGCCTACACTTAAAGCCATAAGTATAAAACCCGCATGAGCAATCGAAGAATAGGCTAATAGACGTTTGACATTGGTTTGCTTTAAAGCAATAAAATTTCCCGCGGTCATGGTGATCATCGCAAGCACTTCGACTAGTTTTGTCCAATGGACAGCTATGAAGAAAGGATGATGGAAAAAAACCCTTACCAATAACGCAAAACCCATGGCCTTGGGGCCTATGGAGAGAAATAAGCTCACAGGTGTGGGAGCCCCTTGATAAGCATCCGGTGTTGCCATATAAAATGGCGCCAGCGAACATTTAAAGCTGATCCCGGTAAGAATAAAGACCAGTGCCAAAATAAAGGCTGCCCAATGGACATGCCCTGTGTGCAAAGCAAGGACTATATCAGAAATATTCAAGGACCCTGTCAGACCATAAATCATCGAAACCCCATAAAGCATGATCCCTGTGGACAAGGCCCCGAATAAAAAATATTTAAGCCCGGCTTCGGAGGAAAAAATATCATTCTTAAAGAAAGCAATAAGGATATAGGAAATGATCGAGGTGGCTTCAACGGCAATATAGATCATCATTAGATTGCCCGAAGAAACAGCCAGCATCATTGAAAGGCACAAGCATAAAATAAAAAAATAGTACTCCCCCGTATCCTTTTGCTGAATCTTGTCTTCCCCTAGAGATAAAAGGATGATGAAAGCTGTACCCATTAGGATAAGCAATCGAAAGATAGCGGAAAGAGCATCGGCTTGAAGTAATCCAAAAAATGCTTTTGTGGAATTATATGAAGCCGCAGGTAATACACTTAAAGCCGACAACACAGCTACAAAAGCGATAACACCGGTAAATTTCCTTAATGACGGCGTGACCCCGGCAATCAAGGCTACCAGACTTAAGAGAAATAAAATAATTTCAGGGTATAAAAATTGAATAGTCATAAGCTAACTGATCCCGCCGCAAAATAAGCGGACCATCCCTTCAACAGCTGTTTGCTGGTAATGTAAAACCGCCTGAGGATAAAACCCTGCCGCTAGTGTGATAAGGATCAATGGTACAATTGTTATAAGTTCAAGGGGATTCATGTCCGGTAAATTTGAACAATTAGGGTTAACAGTACCGAGCAATACCCGCTGGATCATCAGCAAAAAATATCCGACAGTCACGATTAAACCCACAGCGGATAAAGCCACCAGACCCGGATAAAAGGAAAATGCGCCGGCCAGACTCATAAATTCCCCGACAAATCCGCTTAAGCCCGGCAATCCCAAGGAGGCCAGCGATAAAAAGGTTAAACAAAAAGCATAGAAAGGCATGGGCTTGGACAAACCGCCAAATTGACTGAATTCACGGGTATGCGCGCGATCGTACACAACACCCACGAGCAAAAACAAGCCTCCGGTAATAATGCCGTGATTGAACATTTCCAGAATCGCGCCGTTAAAACCTGTCGCGTTTAATGCCGCAGCACCCAAAAGCACAAAACCCATATGACTCACTGAAGAGTAGGCCACCATTTTCTTGAAATCAGTCTGGGCCATGGCCACACAAGCGCCATAGACGATATTGACAACGGCCAAAACAGCCAACGCGGGAGCCAAATTTACTGCCGCAATTTTAAACATGGGAAGACAAATACGGAATATCCCGTACCCCCCCATTTTAAGCAAAACTCCTGCCAGCAAAACACTCACCGGTGTCGGCGCCTCCACATGAGCATCCGGTAGCCACGTGTGAAAAGGAAAGGCCGGGACTTTGACTGCAAAAGCCACGAAGAACGCGAAAAATAAAATCATCTGCCAGCGAGGATCTACGCCTCGGGAGATCAGTTCAAGGATATTGAACGTATGCGGTTGGGAAAGGAAATATAGGGATAATATTCCGATCAGCATCAAAACCGAACCGGCCAAGGTGTACAGGAAAAATTTAACGGCCGCGTATTCCCGCCTAGGGCCTCCCCATATGCCAATGAGGAAATACATAGGAATGAGCACTACTTCCCAGAAAATATAAAACAACACCAAATCCAGCGCTAAAAATGTCCCCAGCATTCCTGTCATCAGCAAAAGATAAAAAATAAAATATTCTTTTACTCTTTCTTCTATTTTCCAGGAAGCCAGACAAGCCAAAAAACCTAAAAGGGATGTCAAGAAAATCAAGGCAAGGCTGAGACCGTCAACCCCTAGGAAATACCAGATGTTCCATCCAACAAGCCACGGTTTGTGCTCTACAAACTGCATGGCCGATTGACCGGTGTCAAAATTTATTAATAAATAGATGCTTAATAAAAAAACAATCCCCGTAACCAGTGTGGCCGTATATCTTATGCATTTAGGCAAATGTGAAGGGGTGATCAAAATCAAGAGAACACCGGCTAAAGGCAGAAAAATAATGAAAGATAATAATGGGATCATAGTTTTAATAACCAAATAAGCAATAAAACCACACCAAATACCTGGATCAGTAAATAGTTTTGAATCAGTCCAGTCTGGCTGCGACGAATAACACCTGAACAATATTGTGTCACAAAAGCCATTGCGTTAACCAGACCGTCAACAATATTAGAATCAAAGTCAAACGAGGCACGGCACAGGCGAAGACAGGGTTGGATCAAGACCCTATCGTAAATTTCATCAATGTAATATTTGTTGATTAAAAGCGTCTTCAATCCCTGCAAGGAATTCAGTACAGATAATGGAAGCAAGGTTATACGGCGCACATATATAAGATAAGCTGTCAAAAGACCGGTCAGGCTGACTAAGGTTGAGATCGTCATGATCATTCCGGCGCCATGAGATTCCCCTTCTATAAATCCTTCTTTGATCGGAGCCCCCCAAAAGCCGGCGCCAAAGGCAAAAATAGATAATACCATCAGTGGAATTGTCATGCTCATTGGCGATTCGTGGGGGTGCATTTGGCTGCGAGCCGTGCCAAACAATACCAAGAAAATAAGCCGGGCCATATAAAAAGCGGTTAACAGGCTTGTTAAAAGGGCCAGTATTAAAAATACCGGATGATGATTCTGCCATGCAGTCAATAAAATCTCGTCTTTAGACCAAAAACCGGCAAACGGAGGAACACCGGCCAAAGCAAGTGTACCGATACAGAAAGTGGTGCCGGTTATTTTCATTTTAGAAAATAGTCCGCCCATTTTTTGAATATCCTGGATACCAACGGAATGGATAACACTGCCTGCGCATAAGAATAATAGAGCTTTAAAAAAAGCATGGGTCATTAAATGAAATGTTCCCGCACTTACAGACCCCAAACCTAAACCCAGCATCATGAGTCCCAGCTGGCTGATGGTCGAATACGCTAGAACACGTTTAATATCATTATTGACCGTGGCCATACTTGCGGCCATAAGAGCTGAAATCCCCCCTATCACTGCCACAGTCTGCAAGGCTATGGGATGTGCGACAAAAAGCGGAAAGCAGCGGGCCACTAAATAGACACCGGCCGCCACCATGGTCGCCGCATGGATCAGGGCGGAAACCGCGGTGGGACCTTCCATTGCATCCGGCAGCCATACGTGCAAAGGAAATTGGGCGGATTTACCCATGGCACCCATGAAGATCAAAATGGCCGCGATCGTCAAAAGAGGTTCGGGACCTGTTACGGATTTTAAATCAGTAAAATGAAACGTCCCGCAGGTAAAGAATAACAGCAGTATTCCGATCAAAAACCCTGTGTCACCGATTCGGGTTGTCACAAAAGCCTTAAGACCAGCAGCTGCCGCGGCAGGTCTTTCATGCCAAAAGGCGATCAACAAATAGGAACACAAACCGACACCTTCCCAAAAAATAAGCAAAAGAATAAAATTATCTGCAAGGACTAAGCCCAGCATGGAACTCATAAAAAGCGAAATGTAGGCAAAATACCGGGAAAATCTGGGATCATCATGCATATACCCAATAGAGTAGATCAGAATAAAGGTGCCGATGAAAGAAACAATTAAAAGCATCATTATAGAAAGCGGGTCAATGATGATACCAAAGTTCAAAGGTTTGCCGGCAATGACAAGCCATGTTCCCAAGTCATAAGATCCTGCCCCACAGCTAAAATCTTGATAAACTTTTAATGAAAAAATAAAAGAAAGCACGCAGGCACCTGTGGCAATATAGGCGCTGGCAATTTTTAACCGACGTCCGATAAGGATATCGATCACAAAGGCCAAAAACGGAAATAATGGTATAAAATGCGCGATATGCATGAACGACTTAATCTTTCATTAAGGTTAAACCATCGGTAAATAGGGTCTTGGCATTGCGGTAAATAGCAATGATCAGGACCAGACCTACGACACTGGCAGCAGCCGCAATCGCAATCACAAACAGACTAAATATTTGCCCCAAAGCGTCTTTGGTCCCCAAATACTTATTGAAAGCGACCAAATTAATGTTGGCCGCGTTTAATATAAGCTCAATAGATATTAAAATCCCGATCACATTGCGACGGGTCAGGGCTCCGTAAATACCAACACAAAAAAGAAAAGCACTTAAAAGAGTAAAATATTCAAGAGGGATCATCTCTTGTCCTTTCCGATCACAATGGCCCCTACCATGGCGGCAAGCAGGATAACAGACATAAACTCAAAAGGAACAGCGTAATTCATCATAAGCGACCGGCCGATTTGAGCGATACTGGCCGCAGGCACGTTTAAAACAGTTTGCGCCCACGGATGTGCCGCAAAGACACGGGATAAAACACATAAAAGCAGCGCTGTAATAAAAAGCGCAAGGGCCCACTGTTTGCTGGTTTGGCGGATGCTTTTGTATCCGATGTTAGCCGTCAATTTAATGGCAAAAACAAACAGGGTGATGATTCCGCCGACATAAACCAGGATTTGAATGACACCCAAAAAAGGCGCGTCCAAATAAAAATAAATCCCGGCGACACTTAACAGGGTCATGGCAAGCCATAAAGCGCAGTGAAAAATATCCCGTCCGGTGACGGCCATCACAGCAAAAACACAGACACCCGCCGCTATAAAATAAAATGCAGCCTCATTCATGAGCTTTCACCCCCGTCCACATGCTTGTATTTATCCTTGCGCATTAAGTCAATCGTAAGTAAATCTTTATGAGCGAAATAGGAGACCTCATACATTTTATTGAGAAAAATGGCATCTGTCGGACAAATTTCCCCGCAAAACCCGCAAAAACAACAAAGCTCGCCATTAAAGACAAATTTAGTAATGGTTTTCGTTTTATTGTCCTCTAACACTTTATGTTCCAACTCTAAAGCCGCTGTGGGACAGATCTTAATGCATTGATAACAGATCACACATTTCTCTGGGACTAAATCCACCATCCCCCGAAAGCGGTCGGTCATCGGTTTTTTAACAATAGGGTAATTCAAAGTGACCGGCTTTTTCAACATGTTCTTGAAAGTCACTTTAAAACCTTTTAGGATGCTATAGAAACCTGTAAAAAGTCGTATCATCATTTAACCATAAACCAGCCGCTGATCAGCAAATTAAGTAAAGCCATCGGTGTTAAAACTTTCCAAGCAAAAGACATCATCTGGTCCATCCTGACCCGGGGAAGCGTCCAGCGCATCCACATCAAAAAAGCCACAAGCCCGTAGGATTTTAATAAAAACCATACGAGCCCCGGCAAGAAAGGCCCCTGCCAGCCGCCTAAAAAAAGCGTGGTAGCGATCGCTGAAATAATAAACATGTTGGTGTATTCAGCAACAAAGAACATGGCAAACTTCATGCCTGAATATTCCGTATGATAACCGGCGACTAATTCTGACTCGGCTTCGGGGATATCAAAAGGAACACGGTTAACTTCAGCGGTAGCTGAGATAAAATAGATCAAGAATGCTAAGGTCAGATGGGGCTTTAAAATAAACCAGCCGTGTTCCTGCGCTGCGACAATTCCCTGCATGGACATGGTGCCTGATTGCATGACGACTAATAGCACTGAAAGCAAAAGCGGTACTTCATAACTGATGATCTGGGCAGCAGAACGCATGCCACCTAAAAGCGAATATTTATTGTTGGAACCCCAGCCTGCCATGAAAATGCCAAGCACACAAATTGAGGTGACCGAACAAACGTAAAGGACCCCGACATTAAGGTCAAGCGCGATCCATTTACTGCTAAAGGGTATGACCAGAAACGCCATGACCACCGGCACCGTAACAAAGAAAGGCGCCAGCCACCAAGAGAGGAAATCAACACCTTTTGGGACAATATCTTCTTTTAATAAAAGCTTAATCGTGTCCGCAACGGGCTGTAAAGTGCCATGAAAGCCGGTCATCATAGGCCCCATCCGGTTTTGGATCCATGCTGAAATTTTGCGTTCCAGCCAAATGGAAAACATCGCTGAAACCGCGATAAATCCGAGCACAGCCAAGCCTTTTAAAAAAATCACGCTCATCGGTCGATTTCCCCCATCACAATATCCATACTTCCCAGAACGCATACAGCATCAGAAATATTAAGCCCCTTGACCAATTCTGAAAGTGCGCCCAAATTAGAAAAAGAGGGTGATCGGATTTTGCAGCGGGTGGGATTAAATCCACCTTCAGCCACTAAATAAAATCCTAGCTCACCTCGTGGATTCTCGGTTCGCACATACGCCTCCCCTGTGCCCCGAAATACCCTGTTAACCTTGGAAACCGGATTACCTTCCGGGATGCCACCGATCGCCTGCTCTACGATCCGCAGGCTTTGGGATATCTCATCAAGCCTCACTTTAAAACGGTCCCATGAATCTCCATTAGCTCCCACAGGGACATCAAAATCGAATTTGTCATACATGGAATAGGGTTCTTCTTTTCGAATGTCCCACTTGATACCGCTGGCCCGCAACATAGGGCCTGTCACACTGTAGCTGCGGGCGACTTCTTTGGATAAAATGCCGATGTTCTTTGAACGGGCTAAGAAGATGACGTTATAGGTCAGAAGCTCGTTGTATTCAATTAATTGTTTGCGTTCATAAGCGATGAAATCTTTGATAATCTGTTCTGTCCTGGCCGGGATATCGGCACTGACACCGCCAATACGCATGTAATTATAGGTCAAGCGTCCCCCGCAGATGCTGTCAAAAAGGTCGACAATTTTTTCTCTGTCTCGAAAGGCATAAAAAAGCGGTGTCGCATATGCCCCTAAGTCCTGAGCAAAGGTGCCGATGGCGACTAAGTGGCTTACGGCACGGTTGAGTTCTGCGATAATGACCCTTAAGTATTGAGCCCGGTCAGGAACCGCGATATTCAGCAATTTTTCGACGGCCAGACAATATCCTAGATTATTGTTCATGGAAGCTAGATAATCCAAGCGGTCCGTGAAAGGGATAAACTGGGTGTACGTGCGGTTTTCGGCGATTTTCTCTATACTTCGGTGGAGATACCCTAAATGTGGTTTGCAATCCACAACGATCTCACCGTCCATTTTAAGTTCTAAATACAAGACACCGTGTGTTGAGGGATGCTGCGGCCCCATGTTAACGGTCAACAATTCGCCCATAATTACTTCCTCAGAACAACTATTTCAAATAATTACCTAGAGAAGTGCCGACTCCGTAATGTCCATATTAGGAATTCGGCCCTTTAAGTCCTGTGCTTTGGGGGCGCGGGATAAAATCCGCCCTCGTAAAATTCTTACGCAAGGGAAAATCAGTCCAATCATCCGGGTTCATGATGCGCCTTAAATCCGGATGGTTCTGAAACTTAATCCCAAAAAGGTCATACACTTCCCTCTCCAACCAATCCGCTGAGCGCCATAGACCGCTTAAGGTTTCAACTGTCAGGTCATCCAAAGTAACAAAAGTTTTAAGGGTCAGCATAAAATGATGGGATGTGGAGTATAAAAGATAAATAAGTTCCAGCTTATCTCGACGGTCCACGGCAGTCACGCAATGGCAATTTTCAAAATCCATCTCAATTTTAAGGAAACCGGCCACATCCAAAAGCGCTGTCTTTGGGATCACAAGGCCATGAGGCGTCTCTTCGAGCGAAAGGTCCGGAAACTTATTTTTTATTTTTTGCAGAATGTCGTTGTTTTTCATTTTTAATCTTGTCTTGTAATTTCATGATGGCATGTAATAAGTTTTCGGGACGCGGCGGACAACCGGCCACATAGACATCCACAGGAACTCCCAATACTTCTGTGCCCCTGATGACCGAATAAGTGTCATAATAAAAAATCCCACCGCCTATGGCGCAATTACCCATGGCAATCACATATTTAGGTTCCGGCATCTGGGCATAAAGTTTTTTTAAGCAGTCCCCCATTTTGACACAAATGGTGCCCGCCACGATCATCACATCGCACTGGCGCGGAGAACCGCGGAATACCCCGGAACCGATACGGTCAATATCAAAATTGGAAGCACCGGTCGCCATCATCTCGATGGCACAGCAGGAAAGCCCAAAAGTCAAGGGCCATATTGAGGAACCCTTAGCCCATTTCATCAGATCTTCACTTTTGGCTAAAATGATCTCTCCTCCCGGAAACTTCTCTATAATACGGGCTCCCGGGATTTTTTCATTTATTGCCATTGGAGCGCTCCCTTTTTCCAAGCGTAATAAAGTCCAAGGCCCAAAACAAGGATAAAAGCCGCCATTTCAAAAAAAGCCACCTGCCCTAACTGGCGGAACACCACGGCCCACGGCATGGTAAATAGGATTTCCACATCAAAAATGACAAAAATAAGGGCAAATAAATAATAGCGGACATTAAATTGGATGCGGGAATCCCCTTGAATGATCTCTCCGCATTCATAAGGCGAATTTTTAGCTTCACTGGGAGCTTTGGGACGGAATAAAAATGAAACGGCAAAGGCAGAGCCAACGAAAGCTATACCTAAAAAAAGAAAAATGATTATATAGTAATAATTGGGTATCATTTTTGGGGGTTAGCGCTTAAACTCCGTTGCTAAAATTAAATGCTTGATCCCTGACTTTGATGCCGCATCAATGACCTGAACAACATAGTCATATTTCACATTACGGTCCCCATTAATGATAATGGAAGGGTCCCTATAAGCCTTAATGATACTTTTTAATTTAAATTTGAAGACATCCAGATCAAATTTAAGATTATATTTCTGGTTCTCCAGATAAACTTCACCATTGGATGTGATGCTGACATTAATGTCTTTACTCTCCACAGGCTGTTGATTGCTGGAAACCTGCGGTAAAGCAATTTTAATGCTGGAACGGTAGATCAAAGGTGTAGTAACTATAAAAACTATCAACAGCACTAAAACAACGTCTGTAAAAGGGGCGATATTAATGTCCGAGATCAATTTGGTGTTTCTCTGGGGTCTTCTCATTATTTTTTAACACACAGTAAGTCAACTAATTCAGAGGCGGCCAATTCCATATCTACTATAAAGGTGTCAATTTTACGGCTAAACCAGTTAAAACATAGGACAGCGGGAATAGCTACCAAAAGGCCTGCGGCCGTGCACACCAATGCTTCCGCAATGCCCACGGTGACAACATCCATGCCACCGCTGCCAACCCTTGAAATGTCATTAAAAGCCCGCATAATGCCAATAACTGTGCCCAAAAGACCGATATACACCGCTGTCCCTCCAATGGACCCGACAATGCCGGTAAAACGTTCAAGTTTAACCGTTTCGACCGTAATCTCCCTTTCCATGGCATTAGATATAATTTTTTCATCATGCCCGTAAAGGTTAAGGCCTGCTAATGCGACACGGGCCGATGGAGTATCGATATTCTTGCAAATACCAACAGCGTTGAGCATCTGGCCGCGGCCGCACTCTTTGCGGATCTGTTCCATTAAGCTCACTCTGGAAAGCCGTGAACGGCGAGAGTAATAAAGCACACGTTCGATAATAACAGCAATAGAAATGATCGAACAGAGAATAAGGATGTACATTGTAAATCCGCCGGCAGCAATAATTTCAAAAATATTTTGACCTTTAAACATGATTTCTCCTAAAAAAAGACATTATGCCCTGTTTTGTAAATAGTAGTTTTTAATTCTAGCTGAATCACCTGGAGAAAACAAGAAAAATACAGAAATTTGACCGTATTCCCTATTGTTCTCATCGGGTTAATAAGTGCTAAACCAATGAATTGAAGGAATGGTCTTGACTTACAAGAGTATTATGGCAAAATATCACAATTAAAATGTTCAACGTCATTAGGAGAAAGACATGACCATAGGCATACCCAAAGAAACATTTCCCGGAGAACATCGGGTCGCATTCATACCTTCGTCCGTTGATCGTATAGTCAAAAAAGGCGCCCAAGTTATTATAGAAGCAGGTCTGGGGGCTTCCATCGGCATTGCGGATGAAGAATATAAAAAAGCAGGTGCCGGCATTGAAACTAACCGACAAGCACTCCTATCCTCTGCTGATATCACCCTGCGCTTGCGAAAACCGCCTATCGACGAAGTCAGCCTTTTAAAAAAAGGTTCTATTCATATTAGTTTTCTTGATCCCTTTAATGAAAAAACGCTCGTTCAGGCTTTGGCTCAAAATCATATCAGCGCGTTTAGCATGGAAATGATCCCGCGTACGACAAGAGCTCAAAAGATGGATGCTTTAAGTTCTCAGGCAAATTTGGCCGGCTATGTCACGGTTATTTTAGCTGCCGAGCGGCTTCCCAAAATATTCCCTATGCTGATGACACCTGCAGGTACCATAGCGCCAGCCCGTGTATTTATTATCGGTGCCGGTGTCGCAGGCTTACAGGCGATCGCAACCGCAAAACGTCTGGGAGCGCGTGTAGAAGCTTTCGACACCCGCGCGGTTGTCAAAGAACAGGTGCAATCTTTAGGAGCTAAATTCGTTGAAATTGATCTGGGAGAAACAGGCCAAACGGCTCAGGGTTATGCCAAGGCTTTAAGTCCTGAGCAATTAGAAAAACAGCGGCAGGGAATGGCCAAGATTTGTGCCCAATCTGATGTGATCATAACTACTGCTCAATTATTCGGCCGCCGTGCACCGGTGGTTTTAACCAAGGATATGCTTGCCCAGATGAAACCCGGGACTATTATTGTGGATATGGCGGTTGAATCCGGCGGTAATGTGGAAGGTTCTAAAGTTAATGAGGAAGTCCTTACTTCAAATGGTGTGCGAATCCTCGGAATAGGCAATCTTCCCGGACGTGTCGCGATCCATGCGTCGCAAATGTATTCCGCTAATTTGCATAATTTGCTTGAAGAGTATTGGGATAAGGACAGCAAAGCTTTTAAGATCAATCTTGAAGATGAAATTATTAAAGGCGCTTTAATTACTTATCAGGGACAAATTGTTAACGAAATGGTTAAGGGAATGAAGTAAGGAGCTATTATGGAACTTATTTATTTGTTGTTTATTTTAGTGTTGTCTGTGTTCTTGGGTTTTGCCTTAATTTCGCGTGTGCCTCCCCTGCTGCATACGCCTTTGATGTCTGAAGCTAATGCTATTTGCGGGATCATTATCATTGGGGCTTTGGTCTCTGCAGGAGTTGATGCCAATAGCACTTTGACCATTATATTAGGGACTTCTGCCGTTGCTTTAGCTACTTTTAACGTTGTCGGCGGCTATTTAGTCACTGAACGCATGCTTAAAATGTTCAAGAAAAAAGGATAAAGAATGAATAATGAATTTCTTATGAATTTGATTTACATCATCAGCTCTTGTTTATTTGCCTTTGGGTTAAAATTCCTAGGATCGCCGGTTACAGCCCGCCGCGGCAACATACTATCTGCTTCAGGGATGTTTTTAGCTATTATAGCCACATTGGCAGGCAGTCATGTCATTAGTTTTCAGTGGATCCTTATAGGTATTCTGATCGGAGCAAGCTTAGGCGCTTTAGTAGCCTTTAAAGCCGCTATGACCCAGATGCCAGAAATGATCGCCCTTTTGCATGGTTGCGGGGCCCTAGCCAGCGTTTTTATCGGCTGGATCGCTTATTGTGTGCATGGCGCCACTGATTTAACTAATACCATTACCCTTTATTTATCCATTGTTATCGGCGGCCTGACCTTTACCGGCAGTGCCATCGCCTGGGGCAAGCTAAGCGAACATATTCCCGGCAAACCAATCTTATTTACCGGTCAAAAATGGCTGAACACAGGGATCATTTCTGCCATTCTTGTTCTTGGTGTTATGTTTATCATGCAACCGGCCAGATATGATCTGTTTCTGATTATTCTTGGTCTTTCCTGTCTTTTTGGTATTTTTATGGTCATACCCATCGGCGGTGCGGATATGCCGGTGGTTATTTCTGTCTTAAACAGCTATTCTGGTGTAGTTGCTTGCACGACCGGTTTTGTTATTCATAACACCCTTTTGATCGTGGTGGGATCGCTGGTCGGGGCCAACGGTATGATCTTAAGTATTATCATGTGTAAGGCCATGAACCGTTCCATCACCAATGTGCTATTCGGAGCTTTCGGCAGTGTGGTTAAAAAATCTGCGACAGGGGAAAAGAAAGAAGCCAAGGCCATCTCAGTCGAGGACGCTTTCTTGATATTGGAAAACGCTAAATCCGTTGTTATTATTCCCGGCTATGGTTTGGCCGTGGCCCAAGCCCAGCATGCGGTACGGGAATTAGGTGAATTCTTGGAGAAAAACGGCTGTGATGTTAAATATGCCATTCATCCTGTGGCAGGCCGTATGCCCGGCCACATGAACGTATTGCTTGCGGAAGCGAATATTTCATACGACCAGCTGATGGAAATGGATGCGATCAATCCTTTGATGGAAAACGCGGATGCGGCGATCGTGATCGGCGCCAATGACGTTGTTAATCCAGCCTCACGCCATGACAAGTCTAGCCCTATTTACGGGATGCCCATCATTAACGCCGACAAGGCTAAAACTGTCTTTGTCCTCAAGCGTTCCATGGCGACCGGTTTTGCCGGCATTGAAAATGAATTGTTCTATTACGATAATTGCCGCATGATCTTTGGCGATGCCAAACAAACTGTGCAGGCTCTAGTCGCAGAATTCAAGAGCGGTCAATCCCGTTAAACTAAACTTATCTCTTCGGGAAGCCTGCTGTGGGGCGTCATGGCTTCCATCGATTTGATCGTCACTACAGCCAAATAATAATTAGGGTCTTCGGGGCCTGCGAAATATTGGCGCAACATCGGCACATTCTCAAACACCAATTGTTTCTTTGAAATATCATCACTGATAATAGCTTTACCGCTTATCCGGCAATACCACATTTTGCGGTCTACAAAACAAATTTCTACGTTTGGATTGGACTTGATCTGTGCGATCGTGCGGGAACGGCCTAAAAGGGCTAATAAAAGTTCGCCATCATCGCTTAAATACGGCATCATGGGACGTACGCGCGGCTGATCCCCTTCCACAGTCGCAAAAAATCCAAAACCGGCATCACGAACAATATCAATAGCTTCGTCTTTAGTCATAGTTTCTTCTCCTAATCTTTAAACTTATCAGTTCCTATAAAATCTGTATTCTTAACTGCCACTATTTCAGCGATGATGGAAACAGCGATTTCTTCTGGGGTTTGAGATCCTATGTCGATGCCCATGGGGATATGGATACGTTTTAAATATTTTTCTTCAATGCCTGATTTTTTTAATCGTCCAAAGAATTTGATCCTTTTGGCTCTACTTGAAATCACTCCAATATAACCGGCAGGAGCTTTAATAACTGCTTTCAGGCATTCAAAATCATATTCATTGCCTTGGGTGACTATCGTGATGTAGGTGTTGGGTTTCACTTTTATTTTTGCTAATTCTTTTGCATGATTGCCGACAATGATCTGGTTGACATGAGGAAAACGTCTTTTGTTGGCAAATTCCTTGCGGTCATCGATGATCGTCACTTTAAACCCGAGGATTTTTCCGACAGCAGACAAGGGTAATGCGATATGACCTGCTCCACAGATGATCAAATGGTCTGTTGAGGCGAATGGCTCAATGAAAACTTTCATCATCCCGCCGCAGACAGACTCTCCATGGCGGCCAAAATAATTGTATGTCACTGTTAGAGGTTTTTGAGTTTTTATCGCTTTAAGACATTCGGCAATGGCTGCCTTTTCGTTGCGCCCCCCGCCGATCGTCCCGTATGAGGTGCCGTCACCAAAAACGATCATCTTGGCCCCAGCTTTTCGGGGCGTTCCTTTTAGGGTTGCTTCAACTATGGTAGCAAAGCAGTAGTTCTGGCCTTTGCGGCATGCTTGAAGCGCTTTATGAAGAATCTCTGAAGACATTATTCTTTTAGATAAGCTTTAATGATCTTTTGATCAGCTGTCGGACGATCATCAGCGCCTGTTGGCGTATTTTCGATCTTTTGCACAACATCATAGCCCTGCGTGACCTTGCCAAAGATCGTATGATGATTATTGAGCCATGGAGTCGGAATAGTCGTAATAAAAAACTGGCTGCTATTAGTATCCGGACCGCGATTAGCCATGGCTAAAATACCACGTGTATCAAAAACAAGGTCAGGATTAAATTCGTCAGCAAAAGTCCCCCCCCATAAACTATCTCCCCCGCGGCCAGTTCCGGTCGGATCCCCCCCTTGGAGCATAAAGCCCTTAATGACACGATGAAAAATTAAACCGTTATAGTAGCCTTTTTTGACCAGACCGACAAAATTCTCAACAGTCTTGGGAGCTTTATCCGGGTATAACGTCAATTCGATATTTCCCTGGTTGGTTTCAAGAATGACTACGGTTGATTTCATGTTAGACTCCTGTTGTGCATGGGTTAATGAAAGCGGCATTAGAGCAAAAATACAAAAAATTAATAAACGGCAGCTTGCAATCATAAAATTTCCTCCTGAGATAAATTTATGTTATTGAATTTTCTTTGGGCTGGCTTGGGGGTAATCCTAATTCAGATCTAAACATCCGGTTTTGTTCTCTTAAACGCTGAATTTCATCTTCTAAAAGTTTTATGATCTTATCATAATTTTGTGATTGAACGTGAAGCATTTTTAATTCTGCTTGCAGGTGATGGATGATCCTATTTTTATCTACTAACATTATTTCCAATTTTTCTGTTCCAAGAGAAGATTGTTCAATAGGCAGTGATTTGCGCATTTCAGGGACGATCAATTTGGCTACATAATATAGGCCAATGATTAAAACAATTAATATAGGAATTAACATCCCTGCCCCCTATTGACAGCTAAAGCAGCCTCTTTATAATACTGTAATGATATCATGCCTTGTATTATCTGCCGGTCTTAGTGAACGCTTCGGATCGCCTAAACCACTTGCCCCCTTTAAGGGGACAACAGTTATCGGACACATTCTAAAGACCTTGCTTGAGACATCCTGTGATGAAATCATTGTGGTCTTAGGCGCTTCGAGCCATATAATCTTTCCAACACTATTTAACCACACGCGTATCCGTGTTGTCTATAACAAAGATTACAATTTTGGACAGACATCCTCTGTTCAAATGGGCTGGCGTAGTCTTTCTGAAAACGTTTCTGGTGTTATGATCTTGCCGGTTGATTGTCCCCTATTGCAGGCATCCAGTATTGAGAAAATGATCCAATGTTTTAATGAGAAGAATCCTGAAATTCTAATTCCTACCTTCAATCATAGAAAAGGCCACCCTCCCATTTTTAAAGCAGATTTAAAAGAAGAAGTGTTAGGGCTTCCTTTTAACTTGGGCCTTAATTCTTTGTTTAGCGCTCACCCTCCGCAAACAATAGAAATTGATGATATCGGGGTCATCAAGAGTTTTAATACACCGGAAGAATTAGAAATTATTTCCAGATTATAGCTTTTGCAGTGTAATTGGTGCGGATATAAGCGTTGGCCAGAAGCTTTTGGGGCTTGAGTTGTTTCCACATATCTGTTGAGTCGCATTTGACATCAGTAATAGCGTCAGCACCCAAAATAGCGGCTTCCTGTTTTAATTTAGGTAAAACCTCATCAATGGATTGGTTGCGCTCGGTCGTGACTGTCACAGTCCCAATTTCCGTATAAGGCTTGTCCACTTTTTCTAAGTAAGTGACTTGATCGATGCTTGTCTTAGGAGCATAAAAATCCTGCGAAGTGTCTTTAGAATCGATCTGATAGACCGTGCACCCAGTGGAAAAAACAGCTAAAATTAATAAAACGAATAATGAATGTTTCATATCTAATGATTATATTACCAAATTTAATGAAAACAATAAATTTTAAATTTTTTAAGTTTGCAGTGCTTTTAAAGCCTCAATGATCTTTTCGGGTGTGATGGGTAATTCTTTGATACGCACACCAATGGCATCTTCTATAGCATTGGCAATGGCCGCTGAAGTCGGCAGCAAGGAAGCCTCTCCCATGCCTTTGGCGCCAAAGGGACCTTCGGGATCATTGGTTTCTATCAGAATAGTATTCATTTTTGGAATGCCGATTGAACGCGGCAGGCGATAGCCGGCAAAATTCGGATTAAGCACACGGCCGTTTTTAAATCTTAAATCTTCATAAAAGGTATAACCAATACCCATGGCAAGCGACCCCTCGATCTGGGATTCTACTGACTGCGGGTTAATGGCGCGGCCGATATCATGCGCGTCCCATAATTCCAGCAGATTGACCTCTCCGGTGTCCGTGTTAACTTCTACTTCGGCGATCTGGGCTTCAAAACCATAACTGCCTGAAACATTGCCCTCACCGGTACGAAAGTCAATGGGACTGGTTTTTGGATTATAACTGCCACGGCCTATAATTTGTTTGCCATATTTAAAGGAATAACAAAGTTCGAGCGCACGATCAAAGGTCATTAAAGATTTTCCGTCTTTCTTGAAAATGACCTTTTCGCCCTTTATGTCTAAATCATTAATATTCAGGTTGTGTTCGCGGGCGACAATCTCTAAAATTTGTAACTTGGCATCACGTCCGCCTAAAAGAGCTGCATTCCCGGAGATAAAAGTCACCCGGCTGGCAAAAGAACCGGTGTCAAAGGGAGTGATTTCCGTGTCCCCTGATCTGCATTTAATACGACTGTAACTGACTCCTAATTCATGAGCGGCAATTTGTGAAAGTGCGGTATTAGACCCTTGGCCTGTGTCAGCAGCCCCAGTAAAAAAATAAACGGACCCGTCTTCTTCAACCTTGACAATTGCCCCTGCAGACTCATGGGATTTATACATTTTAGAACCCATCACGTCGGCCGCGATCCCGATCCCGATGCCGCGTTTAAGATGTTTCATCTGTGCACGTTTTTTCCTCCAACCGGACGCTTCAGCTGCCCGTTCTATACATTCTTTAAGCCCATTGGTCGTTAATATCATTTTATTAACGGTGGTCATATTAGGAGTCGTTATATTTTTGAGACGAAATTCAATCGGGTCCATGCCTAGATCCCGGGCAATCATGTCCATGTGCGATTCAATGGCAAAACCGCTTTGTACCCCTCCAAAACCGCGCATGGCACCGCTGACGGGATTATTGGTATAGATGCGATAACCGCTCATGCGAAAATGCTGTATTTTATAAACCATGAAAATACGCATTATGGCCGCGGCCAGAACAGTCGGGCCATAACTGCAGTAAGCCCCACCGTCTGCTAAAACTTCACCGGTGATGGCCAAAATAGTGCCGTCTTTTTTAACACCGGTCTTGATCTTATAGATCATGCCGTGCTTGCGGCGGGTTGTGGTGAATTCTTCTTCACGGGTCAGACAAATTTTGACAGGCAAACCTCCGGCTTTTTTTGATAACAGGCAAGCCGCAAAATCCATGGGCAGCATTTCCAATTTACCGCCAAAGCCCCCGCCCACGGCCATTTTGATGACCCGAATATCATTAAGGTCCATTTTTAATGTTTTGGCTAAAGCTTCACGGCATTTAAACGGCGCTTGAGATGAAGACCAGAGGGTGATTTTATTGCTGAAAGTTTCCCATTGCCCTACACAAACATGCGGCTCCATGGCCGAAGGATGAGCGACCGGGCACCAAAATTTGTCTTCACGCACATGATCTGCTTCTTTCATTACGCGCTCGGGGTTGCCAAAATTGACAGGCAAGATCACTGCAATATTATTGAGAGATTCATGGATCTGGGGCGCTCCCGGCTTGATGGCTTCCTCCATGTCAAAAACTCCGGGAAGGATCTCATACTTTACGTCAATTAAATGCAGGGCTTTAATGGCTGTCTCTTCATCTATGGCTGCAACAGCGGCTATCTCATCACCAATATAACGGACCTTATCTGCCTCGATGGCCATTTGATCGACTGTATGCGGAAAAAAATATTCGTTAGAACCGAATTTGATCTGGTAGGTGTCTTTAGCGGTAATAATAGCTTTTACACCAGTCAGGGCCTCGGCCTTAGATGTATCAATGCTTATGATACGCGCGTGCGGATGCGGGGAACGCAGCATTTTGCCGATCAGCATATTGGGAAAAGATACGTCAAAGACGTACTTTAGCTGGCCTGTGACAATGCCGCGGCCTTCGATTCGCGGCACACTTTTGCCTACAGGATCGACATATTGATCTACGAACTTTGATTTTGGTGTTAGTGCCATATTATAACCCTTACGATTGCGGGGCCTGTCCTTAGACTCAACGTTATGGTGCTCCTCAGCCGGGGGCAACCCTATAGGAAGCTTCAACGGTGAGTTTCACTAAACTGTCCACTTGTGCAGGTGCCGTGCGCGCCATAACATTGAGCCTAAGGCCACCCGCCGCAAAGTAGTGTCTGTCCCTACTTTTTCTTCATTTTTTTGCCTGCTTCACTTACTGCTTCAAAGATTTTTGGATAACCGGCGCAGCGGCAGATGTTGCCGTCTAATGCGTATTTGATTTCTTCTTGTGTTGGTTGCTGATTTTTTTCCAGTAACGCTACTGATGACATGATCATGCCCGGTATGCAAAAACCACACTGTACTGACCCATGATCTATGAAGGCTTCTTGTACAGGATGCAGCATATCACCTTGGGCTAAACCTTCTATAGTTGTGATATCATCGCCTTCAACATTGGCCGCCAAAGTAATACACGACAGAACCGCCTTGCCATTGATCATGACCGTGCAGGCCCCGCACTCAGATTCCTGACAAGAGGTTTTAGTCCCTGTTAAAGATAAGTGCTCGCGCAAGACTTCCAAAAGAGTCTCATGACCCTTAAGGTCTAGAAGATGTTCTTTTTTATTTATTATTAAATTAACATTCATATAACAATGATTTCTATGCTTTAAGATGCATTAGGATCCTTCGCTTTGCTCAGGATGACTTATAGGGTCCTTCGTGATGCTCAGGATTACGTCATATATTAGAGTCACATAGTTCCTCAATCGCGGATTTTAAACTGACCCTGAAGATGTGTTGTTTGTATTCGCTTGCACGGGTATCATAAATAGCTGGTGTTAAATGCGCTAATGCCTCATTTCCCAAGTCCTGTGAGGAAATACTTTTATTTAGGAATTCCTCTAATACAAGGTCTCTTTGAGCAAAAGCGATCGTGTTATTAATGCCCACCCTTGTATTGAACCACTGCTTGCCATTAAATTCCGTTTTGACACATACCGCTAATAAAGGGATATCCACGTGCAGAGTCTTTTTGACACGCCTATAAACAACTGAGGCTGTTGGTTTTGATTTAATGGTGACATGGGTAAATAATTTTTCACAACGCGCCGCATTCTTAAAGAAATTTTCAGCTGAAATAATTTCTTCATGGCCATCAGAATCCAAGAAATGCATTTGGGCATCCAAAGCAACCATGACAGCCCCCATCTCTGTCCAAGTATAGCGGCAGGTTAGGTTGCCTCCTATAGTGGCCATATTGCGAATAGGGTTAGTTGAAATGTTACGGCATACTGCATGTAAAATCCTTAAATGACCTGAAAGTAACGGGCTTTCAAATATTTCATTGATACGGGTCATGGCTTTAATTGTCAGGGTATCGTTGTGAAAGCTGATACCCTTGAGCTCATCAATCTTACCAAGACTTAAAACATGCCCGGCTGTTTTAGTCCTTTTGGTTTTAAGCAGTTTTAGGCTGTTTAACAAAAACGTGCCTCCGGCCAAGACTTTGGAATCTTCCAATTCCTTATAAAGACGGGCCGCTTCAAGAGATGTCTTTGGCAAATGCAGCGTCAAGGGATTAAGTAACATAGTCATGAAGTATATCAAAAATAAATACTTAAGCCAAGCATTTCGAATCCGGGAATAAATGTTTGACAACCCCCCTTGTTTGGCTTAACCTTTTAATAATGAATTTTACAAAACAATACGACATTTTACAAAATCTTCTCTCCCAGCGCATCCTCATTCTCGACGGAGCTATGGGAACGATGATCCAGAAGCATAAACTCTCAGATAGCCATTATCGCGGGGAGCGTTTTAAAGACCATCCCAGCGACATTAAAGGCAATAACGATCTTTTGACCTTAACCCAGCCACAAATTATCCAAGAAATCCATCAGCAATATTTCAAAGCCGGTGCTGATATTGTTGAAACTAACACTTTTAACAGCAATCGCATAAGTATGGCCGATTATAAAATGGAAGGCTTGGTGTATGAACTAAACGTCGCTGCCGCTCGACTTGCCCTCAATGAGGCTAAACAATTTACAAAAGAAAACCCTCGTAAGCCTCGATTTGTGGCCGGCTCGCTTGGCCCCACCACCCGGACTGCCTCCATTTCCCCGGATGTTAATAATCCGGCTTTTCGGGCCATTCATTTTGACCAATTAGTTGAAAGCTATAGCGAACAGCTTAAAGGCCTGATCGACGGCGGAGTTGATCTTATTCTGATTGAAACGATCTTCGACACCCTTAATGCTAAAGCCGCGATCTATGCCTATGAAACCACCTGTGAAAAAATGGGCCTTAAGTTGCCCCTGATCATTTCCGGAACCATCACTGACGCTTCCGGCCGTACCCTTTCAGGACAAACTACTGAAGCTTTTTGGATTTCTGTCAAACATGCCAAACCTTTAGCTATCGGTTTAAACTGCGCTTTAGGCCCCCGGGATATGCGTCCGTATATTGCTGAGCTCTCGCGCATAGCTGATTGTTTTGTCAGCTGTTATCCTAACGCGGGACTGCCTAATGCTTTTGGTGAATATGATCTGGAGCCTGATGGAATGGCCGCCATTGTCAGAGAATTTGCCCAAGGTCAGTTGATCAATATACTCGGCGGCTGTTGCGGAACCACCCCCTCTCACATTGAAGCCATGGCTCAAGCTGTCCAAGATCTGCCGCCTAGACCTTTACCAATGCTTCAACCATTGAGTTCATTTTCCGGTTTAGAACCTTTGGTCGTCCATAACTACACTAATTTTATTAACATAGGCGAACGCACTAATGTTACAGGCTCAAAACAGTTCGCACGTTTGATCCTGGCCGGTAAATATGATGAAGCCCTTGCCATTGCCCGTCAACAGGTGGAAAACGGCGCTCAGGTTATTGATGTCAATATGGATGAAGCCATGCTCAATTCTAAAGAAGCGATGACAACCTTTTTAAACCTCATCGCCTCTGAACCTGACATTGCCCGCGTTCCTATCATGATCGATTCGTCCAAATGGTCTGTCATTGAAGCTGGCCTTAAATGTGTTCAGGGAAAAAGCATTGTTAACTCGATCAGTCTCAAAGAAGGCGAAGCATCTTTTAAGGAGCAGGCTCGTAAAGTCCTTTATTATGGCGCGGCGGCTATCGTCATGGCTTTTGATGAAAATGGTCAGGCTGATACCGTGCAAAAACGTGTCAGCATTTGTCAAAGGGCCTATAAGATATTGACCCAAGAGATCGGATTTCTCCCCCAAGATATTATTTTTGATCCTAATATCTTTGCTGTCGCTACAGGCATTGAAGAACATAATAATTACGCCAAAGATTTTTTTGAAGCGACGCGCCTCATCAAAGCCAGCTGTCCCGGGTGTCTTATCTCCGGAGGGGTGTCCAATGTCTCCTTTTCATTCCGCGGTAATGATGCCATGCGTGAAGCCATGCACTCAGCCTTTTTATTTCATGCTATTAAAGCAGGTATGGACATGGGTATTGTTAATGCCGGCATGATCAGTGTCTATGATCAAATCCCTCCTGAATTATTAGAACTTATTGAGGATGTATTATGGAACCGCCGCACTGATGCAACTGAACGGCTGGTTAATTTTGCCCAAAACTTTAAATCCCAAGGTGAGAAAAAAGAGGTTGACCTCGCGTGGCGCAGTCTTTCTGTGGACCAAAGGCTCTCCTATGCCTTAGTTAAAGGAATCGTTGATTTTATCGATCAAGATACTGAAGAAGCAAGAAAGAGATCCAGCCGTCCTTTAGATGTCATCGAAGGCCCGCTCATGGCCGGAATGAATGTGGTCGGAGATCTGTTTGGGGCGGGCAAAATGTTTCTGCCTCAAGTGGTTAAAAGTGCGCGGGTCATGAAGAAGTCAGTGGCTTATTTAAGCCCTTTTATTGAAAAAGAAAAAGATCAGGATGCCCGAGTCGCGGGGACTGTGCTTATGGCCACGGTCAAAGGAGATGTGCATGATATCGGTAAAAATATTGTCGGCGTAGTGCTTGCCTGTAACGGTTTTAAAATCATTGATCTAGGCGTGATGGTCCCTTGTGAAAAGATCTTGACTGAGGCCCGTAACCATAAGGCTGATATGATCGCCCTCTCCGGGCTTATCACCCCCTCTTTAGATGAAATGGTGCATGTGGCTGCTGAAATGCAGCGTCAGGGTTTTACAATTCCTCTTTTAGTAGGGGGTGCCACCACCTCACCCGCGCATACAGCGGTTAAAATCGCACCGGCTTATGACTACCCTGTTATCCATGGCAAGGACGCTTCGCGATGTGTGGGTATCTGCCGAAGCCTTATGGAGCCTCAATTAAAGAAAGATCTTGTCGATAAAACAAGGGCTGATTATGAAAAGTTGCGCCAAGAACATGCTAACCGTCAAGTTATTAAGTCTTTTGTTCCTATAGAAAAGGCCCGTCAAAAAGGGCTTGTCACTGACTGGAAAAAGGCAGATATTTCAACACCATCATTCCTAGGTGTAAAAGTCTTTAATGATTTTGATTTAAACCTCATCCGCCAAAGGATTGACTGGTCTTTTTTCTTTATGGTTTGGGAGCTTAAAGGCAAATTCCCTCAAATCCTTAAAGACCCTGTCTATGGCGCCCAAGCCCAGCGTGTTTATAATGATGCCAATAGTGTTTTAGATGAAATCATCAGTAAAAAATGTCTTAAAGCTCAGGGAGCGGTTGGATTCTTTCCTGCTAATTCTGTGAATGATGATATTGAGCTTTATACTGATGATAACCGCAAGGAAATATTGGATATTCTTTATAATTTACGCCAGCAAATCATGATCTCTCCCAATCAGCCGCTTTTATCTCATGGGGATTATATTGCCCCTAAATCATCCGGCATCAAGGATTATATCGGAGCATTTGCTGTGACTACAGGCATTGGCTTGGATCATTTGGTCCAAGAATTTGAAGCAGACCATGACGATTATAAAAGCATTATGGCGAAAGCTGTAGCTGATCGACTGGCCGAAGCCTTTGCCGAGCTTATGCATGAAATGGTGCGAAAAGATCTTTGGGGGTTCTCTAAAAATGAAAAATTAAGCGACGAGCAGATCACATTAGGTCAATACCGCAGTATCCGTCCGGCGCCCGGATACCCGGCGTGTCCTGATCATACCGAGAAAGCGACCCTGTTTAAGATCCTTGATGCTACCAAGAATACAGGCATCACTTTAACCGAAAATTTTGCCATGCACCCCACTGCCTCAGTCTGCGGCCTCTATTTTGCCCACCCGCAATCCAAATATTTTGCCATAGGTAAAATTGCCCAAGATCAAGTCATTGATTATGCCGAGCGCAAGAAAATGTCAAAAGAAACAGTAGAAAAATGGTTAGGGCCTAATCTGGGGTATTGATCTTCACAGGTTGCGGACTTGTTGGGAAAGGTTCAGACCTTACCAACAATTAATTTACTATATTTTTTATCAGGATAAATGAATAATGAATCTACCCGATCCCCTACGTATTTTCTAAGCCTGTGCGTAGATGCCCACTTGGCCAACCCCATATACGAATTCAAGCTTGAACGAAGTTTTACCAGAGACTTGTGGTCATAACAGCTGGGGCTTTTTTCCCACTGGTGAACAAGGCTGACCATTTTGGCCGCTGTCTGCCCCCGAAGCCAACGGTAATAAGGCTTATGCACAAATCCTATAAAATCAATGCCTTTTTCTACGGGGGCTATTCTCTTTTTGAACGGGTGAAGTTCAAGCATAAGTTTCTGCGCACAGAATTCGCTGATACGCGAAAAATAATCATTCAACCTTCCCGGAGAAATATCCAGGATCACAAAATCATCAACATACCTGTAATAATACTTGGCCCTTAGAGTGTGTTTTACAAACTGGTCCAGTGTGTCAAGATAAACATTCGCAAAAAACTGGCTAGTCAAATTCCCGATAGGCAGGCCGCACGATAGCGGTGTGTTCCAAAGGCTTTTGTGCCGGGGAACACGAGCGAACGCTTCTTTGGTCGACTTACACAAACAATTATTTCTCGGATCATGAAAAAGCACATGCCTTGTCAGATCAAGAAGCCATTGTTCATGGATCCGCGGCGTTAAAAGCCCCAACAGAATATCCTTATTGATACTGACAAAAAAATTCCTCACATCGCCCTGCAAAAAATACGCCTGTTCCTTCCAATTATGTGTGATACTTCTCATCCCAGCCCACAGACGATTGGATCCGTCCAGTGTTCCCCGTCCGGGGATACAGGCAAAACTGTTACGGATAAACGAAGGATAAAATCTCGGAGCAAGACGGTTATAAATCACATGATGTACAACGCGGTCGCGAAATGTCGACGCCCAAATTTCACGGATTTTAGGCGTTTCTACAACAAAGGCTACCGTGCGTCCGATGCGGTAATTCCCGGAAAGGAGTTCTTCATAAAGGTCAAAGAGGTTCTTTTCAAGGTCAAACTCAAAAATCCGGGCGTGAATCGAATTGCGTTTGTTCTTACGGCAGTCAAAATACGCTGTCGCAAGTTCTTCAAACGTCAAATCCGTTTGATCAATATCGGGCCCCTGCGGAATTTCATCACCGGACACAACGTACGTAGTTGTTGGTGTTGGTCTTGTTGTTGTTGTTCTGGCTGCCATTGGTGAAGTTCACTCGTTTCGCGTTGTTAGTGTTGTTCTCCGTCGACGACCAATAGTTGGACGACGCACGGTGCGACAGGCCTCTTTTTATTTGAGGATCCGGCCCCCTAAAGGGGCCAGTCCCTCAAACCCGCGTTCAACTTTTAAGATTGAACGAGATATGGGGTGCATAAAAAACCGCAACCGGGCCTGTCCCGAGATGACTCGCTCGCTGGGGATAACCGTGGCTCTCCCCATTCTGGCTCTCCCGCAGGGGACTCGATATTTTTTCACGCCTTACTTGCCGACTTCTTCCATCCTTCCGCCTGCCGGGAGAGCGATTCTGTCATTTCCACAAGGCCGGCATAATGTTTTATTGAAAGGATATGCATGTCGTGAGAAAGACGGATCAAAAGTTCCATAACCAGAATTTTCTCAAGAATTTCATTAATGATTTTAACTTTTTCTTCACTGCTATTGGCCCGGTAAATCAGCACAATACAAGAGATAATCTCATCCCTAAGCTTTTGGCCTAAGGTATATTTATGGTCTCTGGGGAAATCCTTTGTAACCAGCATGACCCTGCCAAGCAGTTCATAAGTTAATTTATATATCGGCAAATGTTGATAGCGCGCCATGATATTTCTCTAAAAATTTACGCGCCTTCGGCGCGACTAAAAAAACAAATAATCAAATAATCAAATCATCAATATCTCCGGACACATCGTACGTAGGCGTTGGTGTTGGTCTTGCTGACGCTGTTGTTCTGGCTGCCATTGGTGAAGTTCACTCGTCTCGCGCTGACAGTGTTGCTCTCCGTCGACGACCAATAGAGGGACGACGCAAATCCTGTTAACGGATGGGGAGAGTTACAAGTGCCATAAGAATTCGTTACACAAAGTGTACTATTAAGATAAAGCACATAAAAAAGTTCAGCTAATGATGGCAAATACCAATCATTATAGCCTCCATAATTGGAAGCTCCCATGGCTGTGCACCACTGGGCCGCTTTTGTATCAATATAATAAGGAGGGCTGGTTACATATTGGCCGTTGTCAAACGTCGTCTTCGGTGTCGTAACAGTCAAAATCAGGGTATTGCTCTTCCCATCTTCATAATCATCAGCGCCCGTAGTAACACTATGCCCGCTTATAAGGTTTGGCGGCGTGTACGTCATATTGTGACTCGCCCATGCCATGTGTTGGTTATCAACGCCGCCGTTTCCGATGGTGCAGTTGGAGTCCTGACAGCCGCCGGGTGTCACCATGTAGTTCCACTCCTTGCCAGTTCCATAGGTGTATGTGCCGGCACATATCGGGCCGCTTGCGATCTGATACCCTACCGCCTGTCCCACGCAAGGACCGGTCAGTGTCGGAGCTGTGCCACTGATCACTGCCCCGGTTAACTGGCCGCCACGGATGACTGTTGCATAGGATATTCTTATAGTCCAAGAAAACAACGTTATAAATACGCAAAAAAATATGAAAAATTTATGATGTGCCATTGTATTTACATTTTTATTAGAATATTGACCAATTAGACCCATTGGAACAAACATCATAAGCCTGATAATTAGCATTGATGACAAGTATGCTTGCCCCATCAATTTTTTGGGATGAAGATGTGCCAATCGTAATATTATATGTGGCAGATTCACCTGCCCCATCCTTGATCCTATAGCAGCGTCCGGCAATGCCAACGGCCGTAGGAAGAGTGATCGCTATTGCCGCGTTATGTACGCTGAGATCCACATAAACAAGATAATAGGTATTATCCAAGGTGGTATTAACTGAAACAATCGTAAAAGCCCCTATCGTGCCTGCCGAAGCCCATGTGCCGTAGCCGTTGGCATCTGAAGTCAAAACGAACCCGCTTGAGGGAGACGTCGTTAACATAAAAGTTGTCATGCGTACTGTACCGTTGACATCCAATTCGGCTACGGGATAATATGAACCAATGCCTACGTTACCAACTAAAGTAGCATTTCCACTACCATCATCAAGTGTATTATATGAAGTATAAACACTGCCGCCTTGATCTTGGATACCAATGCCTCCTCCTGCTGAGTCCCCAATATCACCATTAACATCTAGTGTATATGAAGGCTTAGCAGTTCCGATACCTACATTTCCGCCAGTAAAATTGGTCAATCCTGAGCCATCAACCTGCAGGCCTCCATTAACCTCCAAGGTCTGAACAGGGGAAGTGGCTCCTATATTGATGCCAACATTTCCGCCTGTCTGGTAAATGTTTGAAATGGTCAATGCTGTGGGACTGGAAGCCATTGGGATATAATTGGCAGTTAAGGAGTTGATGGATCCGTTAACGTTTGTCAATCCCGAGCCGTTGCCGGAAAAATACTTGGCGCTCACCGTACCGGCGACATCCAGAATCTGGCCGGGGTTAAGCGATCCAATACCGACATTGCCCTGCATCACAACCAAAGCGGCGCTGGCGGGCTGGGTTGTGCCGATGCCTATTCTTAAATTGACGTTTTCGTTAAACGGATAATTGGTGGCGCGCGACAAAGAGGGGCACGAAATCGTAATGAACAGAGAAATTATAAAATATAAATATAATGGCATTATTTTAATTATAACAAATTCTATAATTAAAACATTTTAATTTCAAAAAATTTAAGGAATTAGCCTTGAGTATGGTGTTTAATATCGCGGCCTTCAACGATATAAATGACTTCTTCCGCGATATTCGTGGACAGGTCCGCGATGCGCTCAAGGTTGTGGGCGATACGCATCACATGTAAACAGCGGGGAATAACATCTTTCTTGCCCTTCATCAGTTCAGTCAGGTCTTTGAGGATCCGATCGCCAGCCTCATCGACGATATCATCACCCGCGCACACAGTAGTTGCCAAGGCGATATCTTCATGGACAAAGGCACTGATGCTGTCTTTGAGCATCTTCATGGTGCTGTCCCCCATGATTTTTAATTTCTCAGAAAGGCCATTCACGGGATTATTGATGAGAAACAGACCGCTTTCACAGATATTAACGGCGTGATCTGCCATGCGTTCCAAGTCCTTGTTCATCTTGATGATCATGATGACCATTCTTAGATCGACCGCTACCGGCTCAAATTGCGCAATGAGCTCCACACACATCCGTTCGATCTCGCGGTCATAGTCATCAGCCGCAGGCTCATTGGTATTGATCACTTCTTCTAACAAAGCAGGGTCACGATCAAGCAAGCCTTTGATACTGCGACCTAGCATGTCCTCCACTAGGGACGCATCCATTAATAGGTAATGTTTTAGTTCCGCGATTTTTTCTCTTAACATAAAATCCTCTCCATTAGCCAAATCTACCTGTAATGTAATCTTCGGTCACCTTACTAGAAGGTCTCGTAAAGAAGTCCGTGGTTTTATTAAACTCGATGATCTGCCCGTGCATTAGAAACGCTGTCTTGTCAGAAACCCTGCCGGCCTGCTGCATGTTGTGGGTAACAACCACTATTGTGTATTCATCCTTCAATGTGCCCATCAACTCTTCAATGCGCGCTGTCGCAATGGGATCCAGCGCCGAGCATGGCTCATCCATTAAAATGATCTGGGGGTCAATCGCAATCGCCCGCGCAATACAAAGCCTTTGCTGTTGACCGCCGGAAAGCGACATGGCGCTCTTGTTCAAATTATCTTTGACCTCTTCCCATAAAGCCGCACGCTTCAGACTTTTTTCAACAGCTTCATTTAAAATGCGCCGATCTTTAATGCCTACGATCTTAAGCCCGTAAGCAATATTCTCATAAATAGATTTTGGGAATGGAGTGGACTTTTGAAACACCATCCCGACCCTGCGCCTTAAACTGACTACATCTGTATTTTTATCATAAATATCCGTACCGTCAATTAAAACTTCTCCTTCCACACGCGTCTGCGGGATTAAGTCATTCATACGATTAAAAATACGGATCAAGGTTGATTTTCCGCATCCCGAAGGGCCGATCATGGCCACGATCTGATGAGGTTCAATGGTCATAGAGATATTCTTTAACGCCTGATGGGTGCCGTAATAAAAATTTAGGTCCTTGACTTTAATGCTTCCTTTAAGATCCATATGTGCCTCTTTTTTAAAAGATTGTTTCGCTTCGCTCACAATGACACCGAAATAATCGCTCACAATGACACTAGAAGAATCGCCCACCATGACACATCCTATTTTCCTGACGACCAGCGATTGCGGCGCATCACATAAAATTGGGCCCAGCCGTTGATCAGCAATACCATTAAAATAAGAACGATCGCCCCTGCCCAAGCCTGACGGTGCCAGTCATCAAAAGGAGCAATGGCATACGTAAAAACCTGCAGGGGCAGAGCTGCAATCGGTTCAGTCAGCGAACGCTGCCAATAATGATTTCCGAATGCCGTAAAAAGAAGCGGAGCTGTCTCACCCGCTACCCTTGCCAAAGCCACCATGATCCCTGTCGTAATACCCGCCAGAGCGGAAGGAATTACAATATCCACAGTAACCCTCCACTTAGGAACTCCTAAGGCCAAGCCTGCTTCCCTTAGCTGGGAAGGCACCATTCGTACAAACTGCTCGCTAGTGCGTGTGATCATAGGGATCATCATGATCCCCAATGCAAAGCCACCGGATAGGGCTGAAAAACTTTTAAGCGGCAGTACACAGACAATATAGGCAAATATCCCGTAAACGATCGAGGGGATCCCATTCATCACATCAGCCATAAACCGGACCACTTGGGCAAAATTCTGATTAGCATATTCACTTAAATATACCCCTGCCCCAAGACCGATCGGCACCCCCACACAGACCGCGAGACCTAATAAAGTGAAGGTTCCCGCGATCGCATTGGCCATGCCCCCGCCTTTCTCACCGACGGGTTTGGGAAGTTGTGTAAAAAAATCTAGATTAAGGGATGTAAAACCCTGAATAAACAGATGAATCAAAATAGTAAAAAGAATAAAAAGCATAAAAACTGCACATAAGGTCAAAACATAGACCATGGCATGGTCCCAAAGAGCACGTTGAAAACGTGTCTGCTCAAAAGACGAACGTATAAGATCCTTAAAAGATTGCTTCGCTTCGCTCGCAATGACACTTGAAGATGGAAGCTTCATTTAATCTCCTGCCCCGGACCTTTAGTCACTGACCATATCAAAATCCGAGCTAAAATATTTACTACAATAGAAACCAAAAACAATACCAAACCGATCTCAATTAATGATGACAAATACATATTTGTAGTTGCTTCCGCAAATTCATTGGCAAGGACGCTGGCTAGAGTATATCCCGGAGAAAACAAAGACGCCGTTATCACAGGATTATTTCCGATGATCATGGTCACGGCCATTGTCTCGCCAATCGCTCGCCCTAAGGCCAAAATCACCGCACCCAAAATCCCTACCTTGCCATAGCTTAAAACAATATCTGAGATCGCCTCCCAACGAGTAGTCCCCAAGGCATAGGCGCTTTCCTTATAGACCGAAGGAACTGCCATAATCACTTCCCGGGATACTGAAATAATAAAAGGGACTATAATAATAGCTAAAATGACACTGGCGGATAGAAAGCTCACTCCGTAATTAGGCCCCTGAAAAAATGGTAAAAATCCCAAATATTTGCCTAAAAAAGGCTGGACCGTATTACGCATAAACGGTACTAGCACAAAAATGCCCCAAAGACCGTAAATCACACTTGGAATGGCCGCCAAAAGGTCTACAAGTATCGAAATAGTCTTAGACACCTTAGGAGGCGCATATTCAGCCAAATAAACGGCCGCCCCCACCCCGACGGGGACAGCCAGTAAAAGCGCTACGAAAGAAGTGACGCAGGTGCCGAAAATGAAAGGCAAAGCACCAAAATTCTCTGCAACGGGGTCCCATGTGCTATGGAATAAGAAACCAAATCCAAATTTATTTAAAGTTAAATGGGACGCTGAAACTAATTGAAAAAAAATACCAGCGACAAGCATCAGAATGGAGATAGGGAAAACCGCCAATACCCTTCTGAAGACAATGTCGCTGGTATCTCGTCGAATCATATGCCGCTCTTATGTACGAGCCTACACAAAATCAATCTATGTGCGGACCGACACCAGGTCGGCCCTTACATTAATACTTTACCTGATCGAGCTTCTTTTGGATCATTTCGACCACATTTGACGGAAGCGGCGCATAATCCAAATCTTCCGCATATTTCTGGCCATCAGTGATCGCCCATTTGATAAAATTCACAATAGCCGCACCTTTGGTATGATCATCGATTTGCTTATAGATCAAAAGCCATGTAAAACTGGCGATGGGATAGGCTTCAGGATTTGCACTATTGACCAATGAAACCCTGAAATCCGCAGGAATCGCGGCTCCATCAGCAGCTTTAGAAGTGCTCGCCAAGGACGGCTCAATATAGCTGCCGCTTTGGTTTTTGATAGAAGCATAGGACAAGCCGTTTTGCTTGGCATAGGCTAATTCTACATAGCCAATGCTGCCTGAGGCCTGTTTGACCATGCCCGCTACCCCTTCATTGCCCTTGCCGCCTAAACCAACAGGCCAGTTCACTGATGTTCCTTTGCCAACTTTACCCTTCCAAGCACCGCTAACGGAACTCAGATAATCAGTAAAGATAAAGGAGGTTCCGCTGCCATCAGAGCGATGCACAACTACGATCGGGCTGTTTGGAAGCGTGACACCGGCATTCTGTTCGGTAATGCGCGGATCATTCCATTGGGTGATTTTACCTAAATAGATATCTGCTAATACATCACCGCTTAATTTAAGACCTTTAGTTACACCTTCGAGATTATAAGCAATGACCACGGCCCCCATAACAGTCGGGATATGATAAATACGCCCGGGAGCTGAGGTCAATTGGTCGATGGACATAGGACCGTCAGTCGCACCAAAATCAACGGTTTTAGCCGAGATCTGCTTGATACCGCCGCCGGATCCGATGGACTGATAATTAAACAAAACTCCCGGATTGGCTTTAGCATATTCATCAAACCATTTGGAATAAATGGGGTAGGGAAAAGTTGCCCCCGCTCCATTTATTAAGGTTGCATCAGCGAAAGCCATGGAGGTTGCTACAACCATAGCTACCAGTAAGGCCAAAACTTTTTTCATATCTAATCCTTTCTTTGAATACTAAAATTTAAAATTCAAATCCATTTGGAACAAATCTTCCGGTGCAGATAAAGTTGAACCGGTGGCGTGTTTAAAAATACTGGTCTTAAAATAAGACATTGTAAACCAGAGGTTTTTAGCTAAACCTAAATCAAGCTGGGTTCGTAAGCCTTGTGTGTTAGTGTTCCCTGAATAAAAGTCATCATCCGGAAGTGCGGCTAACCAGGAATCAGCTTCAAGTACTTTATAATAAGACTGAATCTTCCAGGTTCCCAAACCATTGATTGCAGAAGAGCCCATATAGGCACCCATCATCCAAGCACTGTTCTGATGAGCCGGATCAACGTTCCTATAGTATTCACCCATAAATCCAATTTGAGGGATATATAAAGGAGAAGGTAATAACTCACCAAACGGATCATTCATGCCAAAATCCACTCCCCCTCCTACAAGATTATAATTATAGCTGTAGGTACCGGTCAAACCTGTAGTTGAGCTCATGGTGTTACCGGAAGAAGAATAATCCAATGGAAAATGATTTGGATTATTGACATTGTAGTATGATCCTGCTGCTTTGTAGTACACCTTCTCTGTTAAATTACCCTTAATACCTTCTTGAGTAACAAACATATAGGGATCTGTTTTTACCCCATTGGTGTTAATTCCATACCCGCTTGATATGGACGTTCCAATCGAAGGAGTCAAGTCTTTAAGTATAAAAATTGCATTAGTTGAAAATGGCGTTACATAATCATTGAGCCTGTGTTCTAATTTAATAGCGCCGCCTTCAGGGGTAATATCCGGATCCCAAAGTAAAGGGGTACTCGCAGGTTCCCAAACGGGATTATCCATTTTACCACCCATTAAAGTCGCCCACGGGGCAGGTGTATAAACAGCATAGGCCTTGTTCAATACGACCGTAGGCTTGCTGAAAGTGCCTTCCTGATAAGCAATGGTCGTGCTTCCGGTGCTTTTGGTAATATTATTAAGAACTGAATTATTACCGCCCAAGGTAATATTGTTAGAACGGGGATTACCAACACCATTTGCATTTTCACCATTTGTAGCTATACCCACAACTAGCTTGACTTTGTCGTTAATCTGATCTTCGAAGTTTAATCGGGCACGAATACGTACTCTATTATCGGTAAGATGCGCAGAAGAACCGCCGGCACCAACAGTTTTTCTAACTTGATCTTGGTCACGTAAACGAAAATCACCGCTTACCTTAAGACCGCTGACCCAATCCGGTAATAAACTTTTGAAGGTTGCTTCCTGAGATGCTTTCTGATCACTGGCGATTTCACCTTTGATCTGGACAGCATCCTGAGCCGTCAAAATCCCCTTATCCTCTAATTTCTGGATAAGCGAATCCACTGAGCTCACGGAAGCCAAGCCTAACACCGGCCAGGCAAGAATCATACCCGCTGCTAACGTTAAAACAATTTTTTTCATAACTCCTCCCTGTTGGTTTTGTTTATTAATAAAATAAATTACGTCCTAATATCAAATTTTGAAACCCGGACTTCCCTAATATCCTTCTAAGATGATGGATATCTGATTCAACATCCTTAAGAGAATCGCATAAAAAGTCGGAATCAATATCCTGTTGTTCTTCCATATTCGTCAAAAGAGTGTTCAACCGGTTAACATGCAAACGTAAATGAGACATCACCAGATCTCTATCAGTATTCGACATAATACTCCTTTATTATGTGAGCTAAGTATAGGCGGCTTGTGTGACAAAATCCTTAAGGAATTGTGAACTTTTTGTGAACTTTGCTTTTAGCATGGCTTAAGATTGCCTCGCCTCGCTCGCAATGATACGCAAATGGCCTTTTAGAATTTAAAAAAATATTAGCAACTTAATTTAATCTTAATTTAGCGATAATAAATTTAATCTAAATTAATAAAGATGATTAAAAAAATCATATATTTTGTAATTTTAGTCGCCGGTATCACCATTTTATTGTGGTGTTTTTCTATATTTAAACACTCCTTGGACGCCTTGCATTGGCCAAAAACAACAGGCAAAATCATTTCATCATCTTTAACTATTAATCATTTGCCTAAATATTTAGATTCAAGGGAAAACCCGCTAAGATGGTATGGGACAGAGGTCCGATATGAATATTTTGTCGATTATGTCAAATATGAATCAACAAGATTGTCTTTCCAAAATGGCGATACCAGAAACCCCCAGAATGCCTTAATGCTCATTAATCAATATCGCGACCATCCCAGTGTTACCGTTTATTATGACCCTCTGGACCCCAGTGAAGCCGTCCTTGAGCCCGGAAATATTGGACCGATTTACATGCCTTTTATATTTGGAGGGCTGTTAGTTTTTTGGAGCCTGTTTTTCTTTTATCAGCAATCTTTGGAATATGCTCGCGGAGCACATAGTTACATTCATAAGGGACAAACTTATCAGGGGCAAGGAAAAGTTGAGGAAGCTTTCTTTGAATACAACAATGCCTTAAGGGTCAATCCTTATTATGCGTATGGTTACAGGAGTCGAGGGAACCTCCATTATCAAGAAAGGAATTGGGACCAGGCCATTGCTGATTTTAATCGGGCCATTGAAAACGGCCACAAGGACGCAACCGTATATTTTTCTTTGGCCAATGCGTATTTTATTAAAGAACAGTATGACAAAGCTTGGACTTATATTCAAAAGGCCCAAGAAAAAAATCTTAATATCGAACCTGAAGTCCTTGAAAATATCAAAAAGAGGCTTGGATAGTTCTTTTCAAAGCCCCTATGAAAAAGCTTTTAGCTGTTTTTTTCTTAGTCCTTCTGCCCTCTTTGGCTGTCACCGAAGAAATTTCTGATTTCGGAGACTATCGCTCAAGCACCCTGGTCAATAAAGCATGGAAAGCCCTTGAAGATAATGATCTCGAGGCCGTGATAGCTTATACGGATAAGTGCCTTGAGCTCTACGCAACCCCGGCAAACGATATGCAAGCTGGCCTCACAGACTATGCTGTCGGAACTAATGAAAATATATTTAAATATTGGGCTCTTAATGACACGGGTACCGCTTTATTTATTTTAGGCGAGGCCTACAGGAATGCAGGTCAATACGAACAAGCAAATCAAACGTATAAAAGACTTATTAATGATTATTTTTATGCTCAGTGCTGGGACCCCAGAGGTTGGTTTTGGAAACCGGCAGAAGCTGCGCAACAACAACTTATTCGTTATCCTTAAAACGGTAACCTACTCCCCTGACTGTTTCGATATATACGTCGGCTTCATCCATTTTTTTACGTAACCCCCGCACATGCACATCTACCGCGCGGTCAATGATAAACTTCCCTTCTTTCCAAACATTATCGAGGATCTGCTCGCGTGACCAAACCCTTCCGGGTGTTCTGGAAAGAAATTCTACAATATCAAACTCAATAGATGTTAGCTTTATTTCATGGTCTTTATATGAAATTTTGTGTTTCAATAGATCAATCTTTAAATCACCAAAAGTGCGTACATGATCCGCGGATATTGAAATTTGCTGAAGGTCTGACATTCGCCTAAAGATGGCTTTGATCCGTGCAACTAAAACCTTTGGGCTGAAAGGCTTGGATATGTAATCATCCGCACCCATTTGGAACCCAACAACCATGTCCATTTCCTCGCCTTTAGCAGTCAACATAATAATAGGGATAGTTTTGGTGGCCGGGTCATTTTTAAGCGTCTGGCAGATCTCAAGACCGTCAACTTCCGGCAACATCAAATCCAAGATGATCAAATCTGGTTTGCATTTACGGACAAACTCAACGACTTGGCCGCCATCATACAAGCAATCGATATCATAATGTTCGGATTTTAAATTATAAGCGATAAGATTGCTGATGTTGCGGTCGTCTTCAACAACTAAGATCTTTTTTCTTGCCATTAGGTTTGCTCTGAATGAATTTAAACATTTTTTTATATTCTAAAATATGCGTGTGACAAAACTCTTAATAGAATGTGAATTTTTTGTGAATTTTTAATAAAATTTACGAAGGGTATTACGCGCGCGGAATAAAAAAACTAAAAACAGAGCCCAACCCGAGCTCTGATCTGACCGAAACCTGGCCATTGTGAGCTAATACAATGTGTTTGACAATGGATAAACCTAAACCGGTGCCTCCCAGCTCCCGGGAACGGGCTTTATCTACACGATAAAAACGTTCAAATATCCTCGGAATATCTTTTTCGGGAATCCCGATTCCGGTATCTGCCACATCTATCACAACTGCCTGATCATTAACAGAGAATCTGACCTTAATGGAGCCGCCTTCAGGAGTGTATTTCACCGCATTATCCAAAAGATTTAAAAAAACCTGGGCCAGCCTTTTATCATCCGCAAGAATCTTAGGCAGATTGCTTGAAGTATCAACAGATATGGAAAGTTTTTTTGTTTTGATCAACTTGTCTAAAACCCTTAAAGTACGGTCTAAAATAGGCCGTATATCCACGGGACTTAAAACTATGTTCATCTTGCCTGACTCGATCTTCGCCAGATCCAGAAGATCATCAATGAGATTTGCCAGACGATTGGAATCCTGGTGGATAATATTTATAAATTCTTTTAAGTTATCCTTATCCGCCATGGCCCCATCAAGCAATGTTTCGGCATAACCTTTGATGCTTGATATAGGAGTGCGCAGTTCATGGGAAACATTGGCCACAAAGTCCTGCCGAACCCTTTCTAATCTTCTCAATTCTGTAATGTCATGAAAAACTAAAACAGCTCCTTCAAAAATGTCATTTCTTATGATTGGGGCCGCATTAATCCTCAATATTTGCTCCTGCGGATAAACGGTTGACATCTCCTGAGTGATCAATTTTTGTTTATCTTTCAGAATGCGATCCACCACATCTTGTATCTGCGCGTTACGGATGACTTCTATCGGTGTTTTGGATTCGGGGACGGAATCTACAAAGAAGAATTTTCTTAAAGAAGGGTTCATCAGGAGAATCTTGCCCCTTTCATCAACGACCATGATCCCTTCGAACATGCTGGATAAAACAGCATCCAATTTAACACTTTCTAATTTTATCTGCTCCATTTTCCATTTTATTTCATCAGACATATAGGATAACGCCCGGGACAAATCCCCGATCTCGTCATTTGAATAAAAAATAGAAGGCCTATGAGAAAAATCCCCATAGGCCATGGCTCTCGCAATTTTTGCCATTTCATTAAGCGGCTTGGAGACAACCAGAGAAATAATATAGGTGAATGCCAAACTCAATAAAAACACCAGCAACAATGCGCCGGCTATCATTTTCTGTATCTGTCCCTCAAGCAATTCTATGGATGAAATGGTAACGGCATATCTTAAAAAACCCTGCCTGTGTTCCCTTCCAAAAGGAACAGCCATATAAAGCAGGTACTTTTTGATCGTTGTGCTGTATCTCTTGTTTAAGCCAAAACCTATCAGAGAGGATTGTTGAATTTCAGGACGGTGTAAATGGTTCTCAAGTTTCTTTAATTCTAAAGCATTCAAATTACTGTCGCCGACTACTGTCCCATCAGATTTGATGATAGTGACCCTGACTTGCTGCTGTTGGCCTATTCTTCGAGCCAAGTTTTGAGGGTCAAAGGAGGCCTTATTTTGCTTTAGCTCCTCTTCCAGCAGATCTCGGCCGGATAAAAGCTGATGGCGCAGGTGGTCTTCGAGACCCCGTTCGATATATGTTTTAAGCTGGGAAGTAAGATAGAAATACCCGGTAAAAAGGCCGAATATGACAGCCAGACAGAAAATAAGCGTGAGCTTCCAGTGAAGCTTAATTTTCATCATCCTCCGAAACGAATCTGTAACCGATACCCGGAACTGTATCAATGAACTTAGCGGCTTTGCCAATTTTTTGCCTGATCCTTTTAATATGAGTGTCAACGGTCCTCGTATAAACGTCTGCCTCAATGCCCCATACATCTGAAAGAAGGCTGTCTCTGGTTTGGACGCGTCCCTGCCTTTGCATCAAGGTGGCTAAAAGCTTAAACTCCATAGGAGTTAATTCAACATCTTTGTCGCTAACAAGGACTTTATGCTGCGGAATATCAACAGTCAGGATGCCCATAGCCAGAATATCTTTGTTATTTTCTTCCGTTTTCCCCCTGCGCAAGATCGCCTTGACCCTTAAAATAAGCTCACGGGGGCTGAACGGTTTAACAATATAGTCATCCGCTCCCAGCTCAAGCCCAACAACACGATCAACCTCCTCACCTTTGGCGGTCAGCATAACAACGGGTATATGCTTAAACTTGTCTTGGTCTTTGATGTGCCGGCATACCTCAAAACCATCAATGCCCGGAAGCATCACATCAAGCAGGATCAAATCTGCCGACCACCTTTCCAATATCTTAAAAGCTTCTTCACCTGATGGGGCGCTCATGCACTCATAACCGGCATTTTCCAAATTATATTTAACCAGCTTGGAAATATGTTTGTCATCTTCTGTTATGAGTATGCGCTTTTTATGCATGAAGGGTATAGCTTATAAGAAGAATTTAAAGAAATGGGCTACTGTATATGCCATCGCAGCAATAGCAGCTGAACAAGGAATCGTGATAATCCAAGCCCAAACGATCCGGCCAGCCACGCCCCAGCGTACCGCGCTTAAACGCTTGAGTGAACCAACGCCCATAATGCCACCCGTAATCGTATGGGTTGTGCTGACAGGAATGCCTAAAAAGGAGGCAACATACAACATAGTGGCAGCACCAGACTCAGCGCAAAAGCCATCTACAGGACGCAATTTAACGATCTTCTGCCCCATGGTTTTGACAATACGCCATCCTCCGCACATGATCCCTAAAGAAAGAGTCGTATAACAGGCCATCACCACCCATGAGGGTACATAAAATTTATCACCTAAAAGACCCGCGCTAAAAAGAAGGCCGGTAATAATACCCATTGTTTTTTGCGCATCATTGCCGCCGTGTCCCGTACAGTAAAAAGCTGTTGAGACAAGCTGACCGCGCCGAAAAAAAGTATCGACTTCACGGGGAGTAGACTTTCGGAATATCCAATGGACTAAAACGCCGTAAAAAAAACCTAATATTAAGCCTATACAAGGCGCAATAAATATGAAAATGATAACTTTAATGATACCCGGCATGACTAAAGCTTGCGGTCCCGCCTTGACTAACGCTGCTCCGATCATGCCTCCGATCAAAGCATGGGAGGAACTTGTCGGCAGGCCAAAATACCAAGTAATAATGTCCCATCCGCAAGCACCCATAAGGGCGCCGAAAACGACGGTCTGGTCAACGACATGAATATCAATGATGCCCTTACCTATGGTGTTGGCCACATGCAGACCAAAGATAAAGAATGCCATGAATTCAAAAAAGGCCGCATAAATCACCGCCATACGAGGGGTCAGGACCCGTGTGGAAACAATGGTGGCGATGGCATTGGCCGAATCATGAAAGCCGTTTAAGAAATCAAACATCAAAGCTAAAATAACAAGAAAAATAATGCCTGCTGGAATATGCATAGGGGGCTGACTAATTATGTTTGACTATAATAGATTCAACGACATTGGCGACATCTTCGCAAATATCCAATACTGTTTCCGCATCCTGATAAATTTCCTTCCACTTAATGATCTCTATAGCGCTTTTGGTCTCAAAAAGTTCCATAAAAACAGCGTCACGCATGGCATCTCCTACATTTTCCAAACGGTTGACCTCAACACAAGCGGCGAGGACCGCTTTAGACCCGTTTTTAAGACGCAAACCTTTAACAGCCTTGGATACGGTTAAAACGGATTCTTCAATGACCTTGGCAAATTCCATCAAATGGCGGTCCCCTCCCGGGATTTTATAAACTTTTATGCGGACGACCATGGTATTGATCATATCCGTTATATCATCTAATTCCTTAGTCAAAGCATGGATATCCTCACGGTCAAAAGGGGTGATGAACGTTTTATTAAGTTGTTCGATGATCGAATGTGTGGCCGTGTCCCCCTTGCTTTCAAGGTGTTGGATCGTTTGGTAAGCTGATTCTTCGATCAGGCCGGGGGTCGCCACAATTTCTTTAAATTTTTTTGCCGCAAGGATTGCGCATTCAACCTGCTCTTCAAAAAGGTTAAAAAAATCAAATTCACGCGGAAGGAAATTAAAGATCATAAGAATTCCTTATTTTTAAATGAAGTTAATAAACTGAAGTTGTATGCAAGAATATCATAGATTATGTGAAGCAACAAGAAAAACCCTCCTAAAACGATATTTGAGTTAAGTTCTGGACTTGGCTCAAACACCGAAACCGGGGAGGCTTAAATAAAGGTATCCGTCACCTTTATTCTTTATTCAAAACGTCACCTGTGTTAGATTTTGGACTTGAGTTAGATTGGATGCTTTTCCGCCGATGGCGGATACATATAAACCAAAACCACTTGATTCAGCTATCAAATGGCTTGCATCGCTGGAACCGGCGGCGGCACTAAAAGAATAACCAGCATTGTAAAGATCTGCAGGGAGATTGCTTGGGCTCCAAGTGATGCCCGCGTCTGTCGACTCATACAAACTTAAATCATCTCCTACTACAATATAATTTCCGTCACTGGACATAACACCTGTCGCCCAACTCTGATCACTCCAAGTTGATATCCAATAATCAGTTGGGCTTGTCCAATGAGCGCCCCCATCATATGAAAAATATAAACCTCCCGGATTCGTGCCGGTAGCCGCCGCGGCCATCATGATACTCCCGTCAGCGGACATAGCAGTAACATTCCAGTCTAAATCAGCATTTAAACCAGAGGGCCTTATTTCACTCCAACTGTAAACCCCGCCGGTTAGGATGCCAAGATATAAACGTCCTGCGAAACCATCCCAGTCAAAATTATTACCTGCCATCACATAAGTTCCGTCACCAGATATAGCCGTTGTCACCCAATCTCTACGAACACCAATTGCCGCAGTCCCTGCTTCTGTCCATGTGATCACACCTGCTGCTAAAGTACCGGTATATAAACGTCCTTGATTAGCGTAACTCCCCACTATCATATGTTTATTATCCGTAGCAATTGCGCCTGTTTGCCAAGGTTTAAGAACATTCCCTGGTGGTGTCGTTAGACTCCAACTTGGAGTAGCAGTAGTCCCATTAGTTGAAAAATATAAATGTCCATTAGAATAGCCTGCCAGCAAAATTGTCCCATCAGAAGAACTGGCGGAAAGATTCCAATTTCTGTTAAAATTACCTGAAGGCTGAATTTCGCTCCACGTTGCTCCTCCATTAATTGAACGATACAATCGCTGATCATGCCCTGCCATTAGATATTTTCCATCACCGGAGCTGGCTACACAATTCCAGTTTTGATCAATTACAGGCTTAGTTTCACTCCAATTCGCCCCTCCATTCATCGAAACAAACACCTGTCCCCCACTAATCCCGGCTATCAGATGTGAGGCATCACTGGACATAGCCCCAGTAGTCCAACCATAATTGACAGCCCCTGCCGGTTGGGTTTCACTCCAGCTGTAAACCCCGCCGCTTAATGTGCCAAGATATAAACGACCTATCAGCGCTCCAGCGAATAGATGACTTGCGTCACCAGAACTGGCGCCAAACTCCCAAAGGCCATTTAAACCACTACTGGTCCAAGAAATTATCCCACCGGACAAAACACCGGTATATAATAGCCCCCCATAGATCCCTGCCATATAGCGGCTTCCGTCATTGGAAACAGTGACAAAGGTCCAATTTTGTTCAGAGACTCCAGCTGGTTGAGTTTCGTTCCAAGTTGCCCCTCCATCAGCCGAAAAAAATAAACGGCCTCGATTGCCCCCACTATTGCTGTATTCTCCTACAATCAAATGACTCCCATCACCGGAGCTGGCGGCAGTATACCAATACTGATCAGTCCCATTAGGATCCGGATAGGTTTGGCTCCAATGTGCGCCCCAATCACTTGATACCCACATGTGCCCTGTACTGGATCCTGTATAAAAATATTCTCCCGCAATCAAATGACTTCCGTCACTGGAACTGGCCGCCGCATACCAGTATTTGTCATTATTTCCATCCGGCCGGATTTCAGTTCAGGTAATACCCCCATTGACCGAAAGAAATAAACGTCCTGAAAAGTAATAACCCCCAACAAGCATATGACTGCCATCATTGGAAATGGCCAAAGCCCGCAGTATTTGAATACCAACCTGATATGAACTCCAACTAACGCCCCCATTGGTTGAAATATAAATAAAATTGATTTGAGGCAGCAACGCCAAGTAATTACCGTTACCGGACATGGCGCTTTTATACCAACTATAATTTGCTGAAAATACTGGACTTTGCTGTTTGATCCATGGCCGGTCTGCGTGGGCTAAGGCAGTTAGGAAAAGACTGATGATGAAAAATAAAGATAAAAGATTGCTTCGCCCCGTTGGGGCTCGCAATGACACTTCTACTAATTTTCGTAATGACATAAAGGAAAATTTTACAATAAATTGATGACTTCAGAAGGCAATCGTTTGAGTTCTTGAGTGCCTAAGATACTGATCGACCAATGCAGTAATTGCAACTTTTGGCTTAATTTTGCATTAGGGGTTTGGATGTCCTGTAAACGTTTACGGGACAAAAAAAGGATTTTACGTAAAGTGTTAAATATGATCCTCGCTTCTCTGGGGTAAAGACTGTCTTTAATAATCATCCGGATGTCGTTATATGCCATATTACTGACAACAGGATTGTAATGGTCCATCTTAAGAATTAAAGCCGGCACCATGCTTTCAAAATATTGATATCGGTCTAGGACGACTAGTGTATGCATGATCTCTACCTGAACAAATGGGGAATCACTATGATTAAGACGACGGATCAGGATCTTAACAATATTGGCTTTTTCACGGCTTAGGACTTCATTGGCGTAATTTTCTTTGAACACACGCACAGCGGCGGTGCATTTATAGGAACCCAAGGAATCATCCGCCACCATGGCCAAAAGAATGTCCCTCGGTTCATCTTTATACTTTTGAGTATAACCTGCCAACAGTACCTTATCATCAAAAATAGCGCCAGAAGCTATGTCCGCTTCATTAATGTCTTCTTTTTGCTGGGCCCACAAAGGATGAATAGATAGCAGTGTCAACAAAACTAATAAACAGCAGGATCTTTTCATGGTATGGCGATAAACTCCAATGAGATATCCAAGACCTGACGGGAATGTGTCAGAGCACCGATTGAAATGCGTTCAACTCCGGTTGCGGCGTATCGTTTGATATTTTTTAATGTGATGCCTCCGGAAGCCTCTAACAGGATGGGGCTTTTGGACTTGTTGCGCAATTTGACCGCTTGAGCGATTTGTTGAGGGGGCATATTATCTAATAAAATAATATCTGCCCTTGAGCGCAGAATTTCTTTAAACTGATCAAGATTGTCGACTTCAACTTCAAGCGTTGTCTTAACCATTTTCTTGAAAGTTTCGATCACCTCGACCATGGACCGCTCACGACAGGAGATCAGGTGATTATCCTTGATCATACCCATGTAATGAAGATTAAAACGATGGTTAACCCCTCCCCCGCATCGCACCGCATAACGTTCCATTTGACGCAATAGGGGCGTTGTCTTTCGTGTGTCCATAATATCCACTTTATAAGGCTTTACTTGGTCTACAAAACGACGAGTTTGAGTGGCAATACCGGATAAGAATGACAACAGGTTAATGGCAACCCGCTCTCCTGACAACAATGCCCTTGCCGAACCTGAAATCTCAGCAATGACATCATCCCGACGCACCGTTTGCCCGTCTTTAATCAGGGCATGAAAATTGACTTTGGAATGCAAGGCCTTAAAAACTTCGCGCGCGATCTCAACACCGCAGAGAGTCCCTTCGCTCTTTGCGATCAGGCGCGCTCGGGCGCGGGCATGGGAGGATATTAAATGATTTGTGGTAATATCCCCGCGTCCGATGTCTTCCGCTAATGCCAGATGAACAACCGTTTTTATATAGACCGATTTCATAAATAATCTTTAAGCTAAATTTGCTAAAACACTTTCAAGCGCCGCAATCTCTTTATTTAAAGTGCCTAATCGTTCTCTTTCTTTGTTAATGATATCTTCCGGCGCTTTAAGGGTAAAAACAGGGTCATGAAGACGGATATTTAAGGAATCGACATTTTTCTTTTTTTGATCTATCGCGGTATTCATACGGATCTTTTCAGCATTAAGGTCAACAAGACCTGTCAAAGGAATGAAAACCTTGGTAGAACCGATTAAAGCTGTCGCGGAATTCTTGACAGGCGCTATTGACGCATTAATGACCAAATCCTTAAGACGGCCCAAACGTTGAATATGAAGAGAATTATCCTCCAAAACTGCTTTAATGCCATCCTCAGAAGGAATGATATAAACATCCAGCGTGTCATGAGACTTGATATTCCATTGTGTTCGAATATTGCGTATTGCGCCTATGATATCAATCACAGACTGCATCTGCAAATCGGCTTTAGTATCGATCAGCAAACCTTGACGGATAGGCCATGCGGCTCTGGATAGACATATGTCCGAAACGTTCAATTTGCTGTATATCTCTTCGGTCACAAATGGGATGAAAGGATGCATCATTTTTAAAGAATTTTCCAGAACAAAAACAGCTGTTTTTTGGATACGGGTATCAGTAAATTGAGCTTTGATCAATTCCAAATACCAGTCACAATAGTTTCCCCAAAAGAAATCTTGAATTAATATTTCAGCTTCTGAATAACGGAATTGCTCGATACAATGGCTCACTTTTTCTAATGTGTCATAAAATCGGGCCAATATCCATCGGGAAGGCAGATCAAGATGGTCTAAATTAAGCCCCTGCGTATCTAATGTCGGGCTGCAGTTCATAAAAACAAGACGAGACGCATTCCAGATCTTATTGGCAAAATTACGCCCGATCTCAAACTTTTCTTTGGAAATAAAAATATCCTGCCCCGAGTTGATGATCAGGCTAAATCGCAGAGCGTCTGCCCCATATTCATCAATGATCTCCAGAGGATCAATGGCATTGCCTAAAGATTTTGACATTTTCCGCCCTTTAGCGTCACGGACTGTTCCATGAATTAGAACATCGGAAAAAGGCTTGTTTCCCATGAATTCATAGCCAGCCATGATCATGCGCGCCACCCAGAAAAACAGGATTTCAGAGGCGGTCATCAAGGTGTCAGTAGGGTAAAAATATTTCAAGTCCTCATTATCTTTAGGCCAGCCTAATGTCGCGAAAGGCCACAGCCATGAGGAAAACCATGTGTCCAACACGTCTTCATCCTGAATCAAGTCAACAGTCATTCCATGTTTAGCTTCTGCCTGTGCCATAGCTTCATAACGGGACCGGGCAACAAATACATTTCCTTTATTGTCGTACCAGACAGGAATACGATGCCCCCACCAGATCTGACGGGAAATGCACCAATCCTGGATGTTTTCCATCCAGTTGTTATATACCTTTGTCCAATGCGCAGGATGAATTCTTATATTATTATTTTGAACAGCTTCAAAAGCAGGCTTGGCTAAAGGCTTCATACTGACAAACCACTGTTTAGATAGATATGGCTCAACCACAGTATCACAGCGATAACAATGACCAATAGCATTCTTATGGTCTTCGATCTTATCAAGACAGCCTAAAGTCTCTAAATCGGCAAGAACCTGCTTGCGGGCCTCAAAACGGTCCAGCCCACTATATTTACCTCCTTGTTCGTTAATTCTGGCATCAGGGTGCATAACATTGATCTTGGGAAGGTTGTGCCGTTGGCCCATCAAAAAGTCGTTAGGATCATGCGCCGGAGTTACTTTGACCGCTCCTGTACCAAAATCTGCAGACACAAAATCATCCGCTATGATCTTAATTTCACGATTCATTAAAGGAAGAATGAGTGTCCGGCCGATCAGTTGAGAATAGCGGGGATCTGCGGGATTAACCGCCACCGCGGTATCTCCCAGCATAGTTTCGGGACGGGTGGTCGCGACAACAATGTAAAAAGATTGCTTCGCTTCGCTCGCAATGACACTGGATTTTAAAAGAGACTGACACGATTCGCTTGGATTGACACTGGATTCTAAATTGACACTGGATTTTATGGGATATTTAATATAATAAAGTTTGCCGTTTTTTTCTTTATGTTCAGCTTCCTCATCTGAAAGTGCCGTCTGGCAGCGCGGGCACCAATTGATAATGCGTGTCCCCTGATAAATTAAACCTTTATTGTATAAGGATATAAACGCTTCATTGACAGAGTTGCTATAATCATCATCCATGGTAAAACGCGTACGGGACCAATCGCAGGAAGATCCTAATTTTTCCAATTGACTAATGATCGTATCTCCATACTCTTTCTTCCATGCCCAGAGACGTTTAAGAAACTCCCCGCGGCCTATGTCCTGACGTGTTTTGCCTTCCTTGGCTAATTGTTTTTCAACGACATTTTGTGTGGCAATCCCTGCGTGGTCGGTTCCGGGCATCCAAAGGGCTTGGAATCCATTCATGCGTTTGTAACGGACCAAGATATCCTGCAGGGTGTTGTTAAGCGCATGGCCCATGTGTAGAATTCCTGTCACATTGGGCGGCGGAATGACAATGGTAAATGGCCTTTTATGCCCATCAGCCTTGAGGTGAAAGATATTGTTATCTTTCCAAAACTTAAGCCATTTATCTTGGGTTTCTTGGGGATTATATTTTGAAGAGAGTTCCATCTACGATGATTTTTTATCTTTCAACAATTTATACTCAATACTATCAACCAATGCTTCCCAGCTGGCTTCGATGACATTTTCATGGACCCCAACGGTGGTCCAGCTGCCGTGCTGATCCTGGGATTCGATCAATACACGCACACGCGCCGCCGTGCCTTCCTGCGTATCTATGACACGGACCTTATAATCCGACAAATGCATATCCGTGATCGTCGGATAAAATTTTTTAAGGGCTGTGCGCAGAGCACGGTCCAAAACTTCGACTGGGCCATGCCCTTCAATTGTTGCCATCTCATCGTGGTTATTGACTTTAAGCCTGACCGTGGCCCCCGCTAAAACCGAACCATCAATCTTTTTCTCGGTGAACACCTTAAACCCTTCCAGCTTATAAAAAGGCTCGTACATGTTCAAACGGCGTTTCATGAATAGCTCAAAAGACGCATCTGCCCCTTCATATTGATAACCCTGATACTCTTTTTCTTGAAGCTCCTTCATGATCTCACGGGCTACAGGCGAATTCTTATCAAGGGGGATATTCATCTTCTGGGCTTTAAGAATGATCGGCATTTTACCGGCTAATTCAGAGGTTAACAGACGGCGGCGATTTCCGACTAAACCTGGATCAACATGTTCATAGGCCAAGGGGTTTTTGAGCATCGCATCAATATGCACCCCTCCCTTGTGGGCAAAAGCAGAATGCCCGATAAATGGATGATTGTCCGCTAATGTGTAATTACTAATATCGCCAATATAATAGGCTGTATCCATCAACAATTTGATATTGCTCTCCGCAATGGATTTTTTATTCATTTTGGAATGCAGGATGGCCATGATCGTGCACAAATCCGCATTCCCGCAGCGCTCTCCTAACCCGTTAAAAGTTCCCTGTACCTGCACACATCCGGCATTGATGCCCGCTAAAGAATTGGCGACAGCCAAGCCCTGATCATTATGCGTATGAATACCCAATGGTTTTTTTATTTTCTTTTTGACTTCTTTGACGATTTTAGTGATTTCATCCGGCAAAGAGCCCCCATTGGTATCACATAAAATAATACATTCAGCCCCTCCGCTTTGAGCGGCTAGGATCGTTTTTAATGCGTATTTGGGATTACTCTTATAGCCGTCAAAAAAATGTTCGGCATCATAAAAGACTTTCCGTTGATTTTTCTTTAGAAAAACCACTGATTCCTGGATCATCAATAGATTTTCAGGCAAAGTCGTTTTAAGGACATCTATGACATGTAAATCCCAGGTTTTTCCAAAAATGGTCACTATCGGCGTTTGGCTTGCTATCAATTCCTTAAGATTGGCGTCATCCTGAGGTTTAATATGGGCCCGACGAGTGGAGCCAAATGAGGCCAGCTGGGCGTTTTTAAGGGTTACCCCTTTCATCAATGCAAAATATTCTTTATCTTTAGGATTGGAACCAGGCCACCCGCCTTCTATGTAATGGACACCCAATTCATCAAGTTTGTGGGTGATCTTGATCTTGTCGTTAACCGAATAAGATACCCCTTCAGTCTGGGAACCGTCCCTTAAGGTCGTATCATAGATGATAATTCTAGACATTTTAGATTTGCTCCAGTTTAAACACTTTGTGTAAGGCCTTGACCGCTTTATCTGCCAAATCTTGTGAGATAATACAAGAAACGGAAATTTCAGAGGTGGAGATCATCTCAATATTGATCTGATTATCCGCCAGGGTCTTAAACATTTTTGCGGCAATACCGCTGTGGGAACGCATACCGGAACCCACCATCGATACTCGGGCAATGTTTCGATCTTCTAATATTTCACCGGCACCGATCTTTTCGCCTATGGCGTTGGTCGCTTTGATCGCTTTGTTTAAATCTGCTTTGGTTACGGTAAAAGAAATGTCGGATAATTTGTCATGAGGCACATTCTGGACAATGGTATCCACATTAATGCCTTGTTTTGAAATCTCTTCAAAAATCTTAGCCGCGATGCCGGGCTTATCTGGCACTGAACAGATGGTGATTTTGGCTTCATTTTTATTACAGGTGACCCCGCGAACAGCAATTTCTTCCATTTTTTCGGTTTCTTTGATGATCATGGTTCCTTCCTCCTTAGAAAAGCTTGAACGGACATGTAAAGGGATATTAAAACGTTTGGCTACCTCAATAGAACGTGCCTGCATGACCTGGGCACCCAAAGAAGCCATTTCCAGCATTTCCTCAAAAGTGATCGTCTTAATTTTTTGCGCTTCTTTGACAATGCGCGGATCGGCCGTATAAATACCATCCACATCCGTATAAATTTCACAAACCTTGGCTTTGAGGGCTTTGGCCAATGCGACGGCAGTTAAATCTGACCCGCCGCGTCCTAATGTTGTAATCTCATCGTTACTTGTCACTCCCTGATAGCCTGCCACGATGACAATTTTATTCTCCTTGAAAGCCCGGCTGATACGTTTACCGTCAATGGTGATAATACGCGCCTTGGTATGGGACTTGTCTGTCTTTATACCCACCTGACTTCCGGTAAAAGATATAGCATCGAAACCTAACTCTTTAATGGCGATCGCTAAAAGGGCACAGGACATCTGTTCGCCTGTCGATAAAAGCATATCCATTTCACGCTCAGGCGGGTCCTGACTTAATTTCAATGCCAAAGCCTCCAGCTCATCAGTCGTATCCCCAAGCGCTGAGACCACGACCGCTATATCGGTATGTTTGTTCTTATAGGCCGTCACACGCAAAGCTACATTTTTAATGCGGTCAATATCAGCGACTGAAGAACCTCCGAATTTTTGTACAATAATTTCTTTTTCCATCTATTTTCCTCTCTCCTTGCGTATAAAATATTTAACCATGTCCTCACCGCTTTCAAATCTTACACCGGCCTCAGCCGCTTTTTTTTCCGAATAACTATCAATGCCCTTCTTAATAGGAACACCTTCACCCCACATCACAAATGGCACCGGAGTCCGTGTATGCGTGCGCAGGGAAACAGGTGTAGGATGATCGGGACAAATTAATACCCTCACACCTTTGGGTTCCTTAAAATGTTTGAGGATTGGACCTACAATCTCCTTATCAAAATGTTCACAACATTTGACTTTGGCTTTCCAATCCCCATTATGCCCTGCTTCATCAGTTGCTTCAACGTGAACGTAGACAAAATCATGTTTTTTTAATGAATTAAGGGCATATTGAGCTTTGCCTTTATAATTTGTGTCGTAATATCCATTTGCTCCGGGGACATCAATGACATTGAGCCCCGCTAAACGGCCAATACCGTTGACTAAATCTACCGCTGAAATGATCGAGCCGCTTAAGCCATAACGGTCTTTAAATGACGGCAGATGAGAACGGCTCCCTTGCCCCCATAACCATATCATATTGGCCTGATGTTCGCCTTGTTTTTCGCGCATGATATTGATCTGATGTGTTGCTAAATATTTATTGGATTTATCCATAAGATTGACCAAAATATCGCTTTGAGGTCCAGCGGGCAAAAAAGATTTGATCGACTGATCCATGATATCATGCGGAGGCGTTGTTTTGATCTGAAGCATTTTGGCAACACTAAGTGTTTTTAGGACCATCAAATGACGATAACTTTTTCCCGGATAAAAACGCACGTCCGGCCAGTCAATAGACCGCTGTAAATAATCAATGAGATTATGTGCCTCATCCGATGAAATATGTCCGGCACTATAATCGACCATGATGTTTTTCTTGACCGTAACCAAATTACACCTAAACGCCACTTCATCGTCTTTAAGACTGATCCCCATACTTGCCGCTTCTAAAGCTGCCCGGCCTGAAAAGCTTGTTTCTGGGTCATAGCCTAATAAGGACAAATTTCCGATATCAGAACCCGGCGGCATGCCACCCGGGATTGTCTTAACTAAAGCGGAAAGGCCGTTTTGCGCCATATAGTCCATGTGCGGCGTATCTGCTTTCTCCATGGGGGTCTTGCCGCCTAATTCTTTTAAAGGCTCATCGGCTAAACCATCCGGAACAAGAATAATATATTTCATGATGACATTCACCTGGTGTCATTGCTTCGCTTCGCTCGCAATGACACATATTTTAGTAATTCTTTTGCTAATGTTTGCTTGCAATCCGTTTTACTTAAAACTTCCCCATCTGCATTAACAATATAGCCCTGATAACCGTTCTTTAAAGTGTTGGCCACAACAAGGTCACAGCCTGATTTGCTAAAAAGTGTTTTAACTGTTTTAAAAATATTTTTAGGATCTAACCTTGATCCTAATTTAAAACCTACTAAAAAGCTTTCAGGACTTAAGAGCTTGATCTGTTCGATCAACTTGGGAGTCCTCACTAAACGTAATGTCAAAGGCTTAGCAGATGTTATTTTATTTTTGTTAACCTTCCCAACCCTGAAATCAGAAACAGCCGCTGCATGGATAACAACATCATATTTTTTAACAAGCTCTGCTTTTAAAAGACCGGCTAATTCATCAAAAAAACGGTATTTGATGATTTTAATACCCCGGTCCGACAGAGAGTGTGTCACCGGTCCTTCAATCACGGTAACGCGGGCACCAGCACGTTTGAAGGCTTTTGCTATCAGATGACCCATTTCCCCGGTCGAAATATTGCTGATCACACGTACATCATCGATAGCAGTCCATGTAGCCCCGCATGTGATCAGAACATTGATTTTCATAGACCAATAAGTTTCAAAATGGCGCGTTGGTCTGCTTTAACTACTACCGGCTCTGGAAGATCTTTCATAGCGGTCTTTGGATCTTTAAGGCCATGACCGGTAACCGTACACACCAAACGTTTATTTTGATGGCTCTTAAAATAATCGGTTTTCGCTAATTTAATAACCCCTGCTACCGACGCTGCGGAAGCCGGCTCTACAAAGACCCCGCAAAAAGCCGCTAATTGGTGATACGCCTGTAATATTTCTTCATCCGTGACCGAATCAATCAGGCCACTGGACTGGTCACGAGCTAAAACAGCGGATTTCCAGCTGGCCGGATTACCAATCCTAATGGCGGTGGCGATCGTTTGAGGATCTTCAATAATACGATTATGCACAATCGGCGCTGAACCGGCGGCCTGAAAACCCAGCATGCGAGGCAATTCCCGTGATTTTCCGGCTGACTTATATTCTCTGTAACCTTGCCAATAAGCGGTGATATTCCCGGCATTGCCGACTGGAATAGCATGAAATTCTGGGGCGTCACCTAAAAAATCACAAATTTCAAAAGCCGCTGTTTTCTGGCCTTCTATGCGAAATGGATTTAAAGAATTAACTAATTCGACAGGATAACGCGAAGTGATATCTTTGACCAATTCAAGCGCATCATCAAAATTGCCTTCGATAGCAATAACATGTGCTTGATGGATCATGGCCTGAGCTAATTTGCCCATGGCGATATTGCCATTGGGTATGAGCACAACACATTTTATCCCCGCTCGGGCGGCATAGGCCGCTGCAGAAGCTGATGTATTTCCGGTCGAGGCACACATGACGACTTCTGAGCCTTTTTCTAAGGCCTTGGAAATTGCCATGGTCATACCGCGATCCTTAAAAGAACCGGTCGGGTTTAAACCTTCATATTTTAAAAAAGTCTGAAGACCTGTGATCTTGTTTAAAAAATCCACCGGGATGAGCGGAGTATGCCCTTCGTACAAAGTCACAACCGGCGTCTTATCAGAAACCGGCAAATATTCCCGATAGTGATTAATAATCCCCATCCAACGCATTAAAGTTTCTCCATGCGGATAGCCACAGGTTTTCCCTTGACAACAGCAAGCCCAGCAATTTCTTCCAAAGCCTTTTTGACCTGATCTTCATTGGCTTGATGGGTCAGTATTACAACAGGAACAGTCAATCCCTTATTTTCCTGTTTTTGGCTGACGGACGCGATAGAAATATTGTGCTGTCCCAAGACTGTCGTTATGGAGGCCAGAACACCGGGTTTGTCAATGACCATAAAACGGATATAAAAACGCGTCTCGACTTCTTCAATCTTTCGCAGTGACAGATTTTCCACTTCATCAGCTGGGTTAAAAGCCCAAATGCACGCCGGAGCATCAACACGAATACCCAAATTGATAAGATCCGCTACGACTCCCATCGCTGCGGTCATTTGACCGGCGCCGTGACCTTCGATATACACATCTCCCAAGGGATCAGAATCTAAAAAAATAGCATTGTCCACACCATTGACAGTTGCCAGTCCGTGCTCATTGGGGATCATAGTAGGATGAACACGCACATCCAATTTATTTCCGATCTTCTTGGCAATGGCCAAAAGGCAAATACTCAAATTCAGACTCTGTGCAAATTCAATATCATCATGCGAAATATGATTGATCCCTTCGACATAAATATCTTTGACATTGACGAATTTACCCATGGTAATAAAAACCAAAATGGCCAGTTTATAAGCCGCATCCATGCCGCTTATGTCAAGGGTGGGATTGCTTTCCGCATAACCTTTTTCCTGGGCTTCCTTGAGCGCCTGAGCAAATGTTAATTTATTCTTGGACATAGCCGTCAGGATATAATTGCAGGTGCCGTTAATGATCCCATAAACACCGTTGAATTTATTGCCGGCCATTCCTTCCGTAATAGTACGGATGATGGGGATCCCCGCCCCGACTGATGATTCAAAAAGTATGCTACAGCCATTAGCATCCGCTTCTTTAAATAATTCCAAACCACATTCGGCAATTAAGGCTTTGTTGGCCGTTACCACATGTTTGTGAGCTCTTAGAGCTCCTAAAACGATCTCTTTGGCGGGAGATAAGCCCCCGATCAGCTCTACTACTACGTGAATATCCGGATCATTTAAAATCAGATTTACATCAGTCGTCAGCAATGTATTTTCAAGGCCGGGCGGGGTCTTTTTGGCAATGCTGCGATCCGCGATGGTCTTGATAAAGAAATCTGTTTCATATTTTTCCCGCAAAAACTTCCTACGGCTTTTTATCGCTTTAACTACCCCCTGCCCTACTACCCCATAACCGATCAATCCAATATTAAGACGATCCATAGACTTTAAGTTCCTTTAATATAATGTTTCTCAATGATATCGAGCACTTGATCAATTTGTGGATCCATTGAGGTAAACTTGACCCCGGTCTCGAAAACCAAACGAGACTTGGTGCCCTGACATGACACTACTAAACCTTCCATCAGGGCTCTTCTGGGTGCTATATAAGGGATTTTAACTTCCATCCCCAGGCGTGTCCCGGATTCTAAAAATTGAGAATTCGTAAAACGCAAACCGCCCCTGCTGATATCTTTTGTATAGGACTCGTCTTGTTTCCTGTCAAATGAATCTTTAACATAAAAAATCATGTTAAAGTTTCTGGGCACCCTTAAGTGTCTTCTAAGTTCTACTCCATTAAAAGATTCGTTCATGGCTGGCTATCCTGTGCTTTATCATAATTCTCAATTTTTTCCAGCACATTTAATACCGGCTCTGAAATATCCTTGAACTGCACACGAACTTCATAGATCATTTCAGAAATCTTTTCCTTACTATCTAGAACAACCCCTTCTAAATTAATGGGATCAGCTATTAAAGGAGTTTTCAGCTTAAGGACCACTACGGTCTTTGGTTTTATAGGATGCGTCGATACGAAGCTTAAGCCGCCCCTGCTGATATTATTGATCTGTGAGACGTCCTGCTTCGAGGCTGCTTTACCTTTTTCATGATATGAAAGAATAAAGTTCCGGTAAATTCGAGTGAACTGACGACGTTCTTTAAAGGACTTTTCCATAATAAAAACCAGATAATAATGGTCGGGACGGTGGGGCTTGAACCCACGACCTCTTGAACCCCATTCAAGTGCGCTAATCCAACTGCGCTACGTCCCGATCAAATGAAAGATTGAGTATTATACATAAAGAAGGATGATTTTCCAATATGAATAATCGAAACAGATGATGTCTTACGGCAGAGGCAAATTGTCAATATCCGAAGGTTTTTCGATGTTAAAAACATTGGCGGAAGGGTTAATACGCCGCATCAAACCTTTAAGTACACGGCCTGGGCCAATTTCTATAAAATTTGTTACCCCGCGTGAAACAATGTATTCAACAGATCTGACCCATTGTACGGATGAAGTGATCTGCAGCTCTAAATTCAGACGCATTCCCGCAGCATCTTGATGAGGCTGGGCAGTTACGTTACTTAATACAGTGATCAAAGAGGGATTGATGTTAACATCATTTAAAACAATTTTAAATTTAGATGCAGCAGAAGACATCAAAGAAGAATGAAAACCCCCACTCACAGATAAAGGGATAATTTTTTGACCACCCTGTGCTTTTATGGATCCGATCGCACTTTCTACTGCCTGTTTCGAACCTGTGATAACAATTTGTTCGTGAGAGTTAAAATTCGCTATTTGAGCACCTGATTGAATGCAAATCTGGGCGAGTTTATCATGATCAAAACCAATCACTGCAGCCATGCTCCCTTGGGTCATAAGGGCTGCCTCTTCCATAAAAGCTGCGCGTTGTTGAACTAAACGCAAAGCATCAGAGAAATTGATAGACCCTGAAGCCACAAGAGCTGAATATTCGCCTAAACTCAATCCTGCAGCAAAACTTACATTAATCTTCTTATACGCTTCATGAGCTTCGAAGGCTCTTAAAGCCGCGATACTCATTGTTAAAATGGCCGGCTGACAAAATGCTGTGGAAGTTAATTTTTCCTCGGGACCATCAAAAATGACCTTAGATAAATTCGGACAAATCATGTCCGCTTCATCGAAAATTTTTCGGGCTGCTTTCGAACTTTGATAAAACTCTAAACCCATCCCGAGCTTTTGTGCGCCCTGACCGGGGAATATTAAAGCTACGCTTCGCATCGGTTTGTTCCTCTGGGGTGCTTTCACCCTCAACGCTTCATTGATTGGCAACCTGCTTAGGGACACGTCCCTTCGGGGACATGTCCCCAGGTTCGCATTACCATTTGATTACATTGGCAGCAGAGACCAATCCTGCTCCAAACGCGACCAAAACGACCTTGTCACCCTTCTTGATCTTTTTAAATTTTACAGCTTCATATAAAGCCACTGCGATCGAAGCCGCTGACATATTCCCATATTTATCGATATTGACAAAAATTTTATCTTTGGGGATGTTTAATTTTTTCGCGATGGCGGTAATAATCCGGTCATTAGCCTGATGCGGTACAATGCAATCAACATCCTCTTTTTTGATCTTGGCCTTTTTTAAGACTTTTTCAACGGCATCAGCCATGGAGTTAACGGCTACTTTAAAAAGCTCCTGACCCTGCATACGCACGAAAGGCAATTTTGTATAAGATGTTTTTCCCGGATTGAAAGGGCTTCGCCCTTCTTCGGCAATCACTTGCATCAAATCACCCTGATCACCAAAAGCCTGTAAGAAATCAGCCAAAATGCCTCCAGACTTAACTTTCCCTAAAACGCAGGCCCCTGCTCCATCGCCAAACAAAACACAGGTATCTCTGTCTTTCCAGTCAATCAAACTCGTGAAGCGATCAGCAGCGATCACTAAAGCATAACGACTCAAGCCTGTTTGAATATATTGCTTGGCTGTGATCAAAGCATATAAGTATCCCGAACAAGCTGCTGAAACATCAAAAGCTGTAGCATTTTTTGCGCCTATGGCTTTCTGAACTTTGCAGGCAACTGAGGGAAAATTGCTGTCAGGACTAACAGTACCAACAATGATCAAATCGATCTTTTCTGGGGGAATTTTTGCCTTTTTTAGAGCTTCGGCTGCCGCTTTGTACGCCAAATCACTGGTTTTTTCATGAGGAGCCGCTATACGACGCTCGACAATTCCGGTCCGTGAGCGTATCCATTCGTCCGACGTATCAACCATTTTCTCCAAATCAAAATTGGTAAATTTCTTTGACGGGAGATATATTCCTAATCCAAGAATGCCGACTTGAGCCATATTATTTAGCCATCTCTTCCTTGATTTTCTTAAGAACATTGTGTTCGATTTCTTCTTTGGCACAGCGTACGGCATTCTTAATCGCTTTCGGTGAGGAGCGGCCGTGACTGATGAGTACTAGACCATCAACACCCAGCAAGGGGGCCCCGCCATATTCGGAATAGTCTACACTCTTTTTAGCAGCACTTAAACTGGACTTAAGCAGTAACGCACCAAGAATAGATATAGGGTTTTTCTTGATCTCGCGTTTCAGCAGTTTGCCGGCAGACTCCATCATACCTTCCGCAACTTTTAAGGTAATATTGCCGACATATCCGTCACAAACAATACAATCAGTCTTGCCGGTAAATACTTCGTTGGCCTCAACATTGCCTATGAACGAGGGTTCTTTTTCTTCCAAAAGCTTGTGTGCCTCTTTTTCAAAATCGGTGCCTTTGCACTCTTCTTCCCCGATATTAAGCAAGCCAATGGTCGGTGTCGTACGGCCCAGCACCGTCTGCGCGTAGACCTTGGCCATTTTGGCGTATTGCAGCAGGTGTTCGGGTTTGGCCGCTGTATTGGCCCCCACATCGATCATAAGGGTAAAATTTTTAAGAGAAGGGAAAATACATCCGATGCCCGGACGATCAACTTGCGGGATCATGCCCAATATAAAAGTGGATGCCGCAACGCATGCGCCTGTATTACCCGCTGAGACAAAGGCCCCATAGCCTTCTTTTTTTAATAGTCCCATTCCGACGCTTATAGAAGAATTGCGTTTCTGACGTATAACGACGGTCGCAGGATCATCCATCGCGACCACTTCGGGCGCATGGACAATTTCGATCAGGGATTGAGGATATTGGAATTTTTTTAGCTCAGCTTTAATAGTATCGGATATACCAACTAAAGTGACTGAGACTCCATATTCCTTAACAGCATCTACAACCCCGGCTATCACATTCTGGGGGGCATAATCACCGCCCATAGCATCAACGACTATTTTCATAATAAATCCTCAACAATGAGATCTTTCTTCGTTGACTTAAGAATGCCCTTTGACATTACGTCAAAGGGCATTTTACCCAGAGGCTTTTAAGACTTAGCAACTTCGACGACCTGAGTGCCCTTGTAAAACCCGCAAAAGGGGCAGATGCGATGAGAAAGGACGGGTTTGCTGCATTGCGGACAGGCACGCAATGAGGCCACGGTCACTTTCCAATGTGTACGGCGCTTACGTCCGCGTGTTTTTGAATGTTGTCTTTTTGGTAGAGGCATGTTTTATCTTCTCCTTATTAGGCACATTGACACTGCTCTATATTTAAATTCATCCCGCATTTAGGACAAATACCCTTACAACTCTTTTTACACAACACCTTAGGAGGATTAGCCATTATGATTTCCTGGCGAATTTCTTCCCCCAGATCAATGCATTCTATCCCATCAGTCAGCTCAAAATCAAATTTATAAGATCGTTCTTCAACTTTGAACAATTCCTGCAAGCAACGCGCACAAAAATAACCGAATTCAGCCTTAATTCGAGTATCTGCAATGATGAAACCATCCACTTTTTCCAAATGCGCTTTAACACTCAATAAAGAACGTATATCCACTTCTTCGGCTGTCAGGCCGATGCCTTCCATGGGAACGCTCTGGTCAATATCCAAGCCCTTAGACGATATATCCCTGACGGAAATTTTAATCATGATTCAAGCGCTCTTTTAATTTGCGCTCGACGGCTTTGGGAACAAAGGAAGATATGTCCGCATTTAAACCGGCCACTTCTTTTAATAAGCTCGATGAAACAAAAGACACATGTTCTGACGGCATTAAAAAGACCGTTTCAATATCTTGAGCCAATCGGCGGTTAGTCAGTGCTATTTGAAATTCATAATCAAAATCCGAAGTCATGCGCAAACCCCGGATCAGAACATTAATTTTTTTCTTACGTGCGTAATCTATCACCAAAGCAGAGAATGTTTCGACAGACACATTTTTAATCCCCTTGGTCACTTCTGTAAGGAGATCAACACGCTCTTGAATGCTCAAAAGTGGTTTTTTACTGCTATTATCAGCTACGGCTACAATCACCCGGTTAAAAATACGGGCAGCCCTTTGGATCACATCCAAATGGCCGTTGGTGACCGGATCAAAACTGCCGGGATAAATTGCTGCCTGTCCTTTAAGCACTAGATCACAACCCTTTGCAAAATAATCAGATTTGATGCCCCGTAATGCCTTTGGACCAGCACGTTAAAATCCCGGGGAATTTCTAATTTTTCTTTCTTTTCATGCTGTATTATAACCAAACTTTGAGGGTGTAATATATCACGGGTGCTTATCAGTTTCAAGGCTTTTTTGGCCAGTTTCTGGCCATACGGCGGGTCAAGAAAAACTAAATCAAAACGCATTTTATCCTCGGAAAGACGCTTAAGGGTGGTAAAAGCTTCGGCATGATTCAATGAATATTGACCTCCCAGATCAATGCCCAAAAGTTCGCAATTTTCTTGTATGGTTTTAGCGCTTAGATCGTTATACTCCACCATAACGACTTTTTCTGCCCCTCTGGAGATAGCTTCCAGACTTACTGCCCCGCTCCCAGCAAATAATTCAAGAAAAGAAAGCCCGCTCAGATCATGCCCGATCAGATCAAAAATAGCCGCCCGCAATATCCCCTGGGTCGGCCTGATTCCGGCAGGCATATAAAAATTCCGCCCCTTATATTTTCCTCCAAGTATTTTCATTTTATCTCTCGCGCATTAACCTGCTAATATTAAATCTAAATAATGCGGATAACGTTTTTTGATCGTGTTCTTGATCAAATTATTCTCCCCCATATTTAACTGGGGATCTCTCTGAGTTAGAATAATAGCATCTTCGCGGGCTTTTTCCAAGATTTCAATTTGGGTTATAGGATTAGACATTTTAAGCTCATTTAAACCATGCTGATGGCGACCGAAGTAATGGCCGGGACCACGGATCTTTAAATCTTGTTCTGCAATCTTAAACCCATCAGTTGTTTTGACAACAGCTTCAAGCCGCAGCCTACTCTCCTCTGTCACAGGGTCCCCTAAAAGCACGCACATGGCATTTTGAGCCCCACGCCCGATTCGTCCGCGCAACTGGTGCAATTGGCTTAAACCGAACCTTTCCGCATGCTCTATGACCATGATATTGGCATTTGGGATATCAATGCCGACTTCCAGAATTGTTGTTGCTACCAGGATATCTAATTCATGCTTTTTGAACTTCTGCATCACCTCATCACTTTCCTGACGACTCATTTGCCCATGCACCAGCCCCACACGTAGACCTTGAAATTCAAACTTTTGAAAATGAATGAACATATCTTTAGCTGCTTTTAAATCTAAATTCTCGCTCTCATCTACCAATGGATAAATAATATAGCCTTGAGTTCCTTTTAGCGCCAGCTCCCTGACCTTCTGATAAACTGCCGGGGCCTTGACTAGTGGAAAATGATATGTTTTAATACCTCCCCTCCCGGGAGGCAACTCATTGATGACTGAAACATCAAGGTCCCCATAAAGGGTCAAACACAAGGTTCTTGGAATAGGGGTTGCTGTCATGATCAAAATATCGGGATTAGAGCCCTTTGCAGTCAGCAAAGCGCGCTGATTAACTCCGAATTTATGTTGTTCATCAATGACGACAAAACTTAAATTCTTGAATGCTACTGTCTCTTCTAATAAGGCGTGAGTCCCTATGATCAAATCAATCTTTCCTTCTTTTAAATTCTGATAAATCGTCTTCTTTTCTTTTAAAGGAGTACTGCTGATCAAAAGGGCCGCTTTTAAGTCCTTGAATGTGCCGTTTCCCAACAATCTCTGGAAATTAAAAAAATGCTGTTGAGCTAAAATCTCAGTTGGAGCCATGATGACCGCCTGATTACCGTTTTTTTGTGAAACAACACATCCGAAAAAAGCCACAACAGTCTTACCGCTGCCTACATCTCCCTGCAACATCCGCAACATGGGCCGGTTTTGAGACATATCCCCGGCAATATCTGCAATTGCCTTACTCTGTGCCGTGGTTAAAGAAAAGGGGAATGAGGTTTTGTATTGCTCAATGAGACTGCTGTTGACCTGATGGGTGATGCCGATTTTATGAACAATATTAAAACGTCTGAGAATAACACAAATTTGAAAGAGAAAAAATTCTTCAAAAGCGACACGATCAAGTGCTTTTTGCTGATGAATAAAATCTGACGGGAAATGAATTTCGTGTATGCTCTGACTAATGGGATTTAAATTACGCTTCTGACGAATCAGATGAGGAATAGTATCCTGCAAATGCCCGGCATATAAATTTAAACAAGCATCCATCAATCTGCGCAAATAACGCTGAGTGATGCCGCGGGTCAAAGGGTAGACAGGAACAATCCGCCCCATATTTAAACTGCGATCTTCTGCCGAGATCAGCTCGAAATCCGGAACCACCATTTGCAAGCGCTTGCCAAAAACATCCACCCGTCCGTATAAAACCACTTCCTGGCCGACTTTAAAAACCTTATCCAAATACGGCTGATTAAACCAAACACCCGCGATCCTTCCGCTTTTATCCCCAATAGTTGCCTCAACGGTACGATTTTTCGAATAAAAATTGCGGCGGCAGGCTATGATTTCACCACAGATGGTCTGGGTTTCGCCAACACGAAGCATTGCAATAGGCGTGAATTGTGAACGGTCTTCATAGCGGTGAGGGAATAAGTATAATAAATCTTCAACGTTAACAACTCCCAAATTGGCTAATAACTTGGCTTTGGCAGGCCCTACCCCTTTAATAAATTGGATGGGAGTTTCAGCTAAATTTGCAGGCATTAATCCATTATAACCTAAAACCGCATGGATTTTAAGCGTTTGGCGAGTTGTTTGCGGTAACCGTTTATAAACACTTCATCAAAATCGTAAGCGTTCTTAAAACTCTCATAGTGGTCTTGGGTGTCTTTGGCCAAAACTTTGTTCTCGACCAAATTATAGACGATATTGCCAAAATCATCGGTCGTTTTAATGCCCCAATGTTTTAAAACGGTCATTGTCATGGGGCCGAATTTTTGAAGCAAAAGAGCTCTGATCCCATTGAGCAGTTCTTCACCGCTGACATGCTTAGATTTTTTAAATCTCTTTTGGCTGAAAGACAAAGCCTCCATGACAAATTCATAAGCTTCAGGGTAATAACGGCTATCTTTGGTGTAGATGCGTGATATGATGGTGTAAAACTCTTCATCCATTGTCTGCATTGTAGCATCCTGATTTTTCATTTCAAAAAGATTTTAAAAAATCTTTTTATATGTATACTGTCATTAAGATCCTTCGTAGCGCTCAGGATGACAAAACATTTAATTTATGAGACTTTTCTGGAAATTCTATACCGCGTTATTTCTTGTAACCATTTTTAACAACGGTCTTGTGTTGTTGAACAAAAATTCACCCTTATCCATTTACTACCATACCATGATGGCTTTTAATTCCTGGTTTATAGTCCCCTATTTGGTTAATATTATTAATGTATTGTTGAGCCTGATCGTTGCCTTCTACATTCTTAATTATGCATTTAAAACAGATGTTGTGCTTCGAGCTCCCTACTGGATATTTTACGCGCGTATTCTAAGCGATCTAACGGGACACTCTTACACATGGCAATACATACAATCCGGCTTGATCCAGGGAGGATTCTGGGGATGGCTGGGATTAGCCTCATTCATTATACCGCTCGCTCCCTCTTATATTGTTCAATGGCATATAACTTGCTTACATAAAAATGCCCCGTAATCATTTGACTACGGGGCATTTGCCTTTCTATTAAAAGGCCCGAAATAAACCGGTAACGTTCTACTCTCCCATGGCCGTGAGACCATAGTACCATCGACCTCGGCGGGCTTAACTTCCGTATTCGGAATGGGAACGGGTGTAGCCCCACCAGTAATGTTACCGGAATAAATAAAAGACAATTATGAAATATAAGATAACACAGAATGCCGATCAAAAAATTAAAAATGATCAAGCATTT